>NZ_JBEXKB010000234.1:0-1042 GCF_040609455.1 Kitasatospora sp. NPDC004669 | reverse complement strand
GGTGCCGAGGTCGAGGACGGTGTCGGTGTGGCGGTGGATCAGCGGCAGGTCGTGGCTGATCAGGACGAGGGTGAGGCCGTGGTCGGCGCGCAGCCGTTGGAGGAGGGTCATGATCCCGGCGGCGGTGTCGGTGTCGAGGGCGGAGGTGATCTCGTCGCAGAGCAGGATGTCGGGTTCGGCGGCGAGTGCGCGGGCGATGGCGACGCGTTGGCGCTGGCCGCCGGACAGTTCGTGGGGGCGGTGGGCCGCGAGGTCGGTGGGCAGGTCGACGGCGGTGAGGAGGGCGGCGACGAGGGCTGGGCACTGGTCGTGCGGGGTGGCGTGGTGGAGCCGCAGCGGCCGGGTGAGGGTGGCGGCGATGGTGTGGGCGGGGTTGAGGGCGCCGAGTGGGTTCTGCGGGACGAGCTGGATGCGGCGGCGCTGGTTGCGGGTGCGGGCGTGGTGGGAGCCGCCGAGCGGCGTGCCGTCGAGGCTGAGGGTGCCGCTGGTGGGCGGGTGGAGGCCGGCGAGGACGCGGATGAGGGTGGTCTTGCCGGAGCCGGAGGGCCCGATGATGCCGGTGCTGCTGCCCGGTCGGAGGTGGAGGTCGAGGCCGGTCAGGATCTGGCGGCGGTGACGGCCCCGGCCTGCGTGGGCGTGGATGCCGGTGGCGTCGAGTCCGCGCCGGTCGCCGCTGGCCGTGGCCGACGGGGTGGGGCGGTCGGCCGCGGCAGGCCGTGTGGTGGTGTCGGAGGTGTGCCGGGTGCGGGCGGGGGTGAGGGTGAGGACGTCGTCGGCGCAGCGTTCGACGAAGGCCGGGTCGTGGCTGGAGAGGGCGATGGCGATGCCGTGCCGTCGGGCGAGGTCGCGCAGCAGGTCGGCGATGTCGTCGCGCAGGGCGGGGTCGAGGCCGGCGGTGGGTTCGTCCAGGAGGAGCAGGCGGGGGCGGCGGGCGAGGGCGCGGGCGAGGGCGACGCGGCGTTGCTGGCCGCCGGACAGGGAGGTGGGGCGGCGGCGTTGGAGGTCCTGGTCGGTGGGGAGCCTGACCTGGGTGAGTAGTTCG
>NZ_JBEXKB010000233.1:0-1064 GCF_040609455.1 Kitasatospora sp. NPDC004669 | reverse complement strand
CAGCTTGCTGGCGGGCCGTGACTGCGTGCCTTTTGAAGAATGAGCCTGCGAGTTTGCGGTGTGTAGCGAGGTTAACCCGTGTGGGGTAGCCGTAGCGAAAGCGAGTCCGAATAGGGCGTTTGAGTTGCATGCCCAAGACCCGAAGCGGAGTGATCTAGCCATGGGCAGGTTGAAGCGCGGGTAAGACCGTGTGGAGGACCGAACCCACCAGGGTTGAAAACCTGGGGGATGACCTGTGGTTAGGGGTGAAAGGCCAATCAAACTCCGTGATAGCTGGTTCTCCCCGAAATGCATTTAGGTGCAGCGTCACGTGTTTCTTGCCGGAGGTAGAGCACTGGATAGGCGATGGGCCTCACCGGGTTACTGACCTTAGCCAAACTCCGAATGCCGGTAAGTGAGAGCGTGGCAGTGAGACTGTGGGGGATAAGCTCCATGGTCGAGAGGGAAACAGCCCAGAACACCGACTAAGGTCCCTAAGCGTGTGCTAAGTGGGAAAGGATGTGGAGTCGCAGAGACAACCAGGAGGTTGGCTTAGAAGCAGCCACCCTTGAAAGAGTGCGTAATAGCTCACTGGTCAAGTGATTCCGCGCCGACAATGTAGCGGGGCTCAAGCACATCACCGAAGTCGTGTCATTGCAGCGTGAAGACCTAACGGTTGCTGTGATGGGTAGGGGAGCGTCGTGTGCCGGGTGAAGCGGCCGAGGAATCGAGTCGTGGACGGTATACGAGTGAGAATGCAGGCATGAGTAGCGATACAAGAGTGGGAAACTCTTGCGCCGATTGACCAAGGGTTCCTGGGTCAAGCTGATCTGCCCAGGGTAAGTCGGGACCTAAGGCGAGGCCGACAGGCGTAGTCGATGGACAACGGGTTGATATTCCCGTACCCGCTTTGAAGCGCCAACGCTGAACCAGGTAATGCTAAGGCCGTGAAGCCGTCCCGGAGCCTTCGGGCAAAGGGAAGTGGTGGAGCCGCTGAACCAAGTCTGCAGTAGGTGAGCGATGGGGTGACGCAGGAAGGTAGTCCAGCCCGGGCGGTGGTTGTCCCGGGGTAAGGGTGTAGGACG
>NZ_JBEXKB010000232.1:0-1089 GCF_040609455.1 Kitasatospora sp. NPDC004669 | reverse complement strand
CGACCAGAGCGGCCTGGACCCGCACCGCCCGTTCATCGACGCGGTGACCTTCGCCTGCCGCGACTGCGGCGGCACCGCCACCCGCGTGCCCGAGGTCATCGACGCCTGGTACGACTCGGGCTCGATGCCCTTCGCCCAGTACGGCTACCCGTACCAGAACAAGGAGCTGTTCGAGAAGCGCTACCCGGCGCAGTTCATCTCCGAGGCGATCGACCAGACCCGCGGCTGGTTCTACACGCTGATGGCGGTCGGCACCCTGGTGTTCGACAAGAACAGCTACGAGAACGTCGTCTGCCTGGGCCACATCCTGGCCGAGGACGGCCGCAAGATGTCCAAGCACCTGGGCAACATCCTGCAGCCGATCCCGCTGATGGACCAGCACGGCGCCGACGCCGTCCGCTGGTTCATGGCGGCCGGCGGTTCGCCCTGGTCGGCCCGCCGGGTCGGCCACGGCACCATCCAGGAGGTGGTCCGCAAGACCCTCCTCACCTACTGGAACACCGTCGCCTTCCAGGCCCTGTACGCCCGCACCGCTGACTGGGCCCCCTCCGCGAGCGACCCGGCCCCCGCCGACCGCCCGGTCCTGGATCGCTGGCTGCTGAGCGAATTGAACACGCTGGTGGCCGAGTGCACCGATGCGATGGAGGACTACGACACCCAGCGCGCCGGCAAGCTGCTCTCCGGCTTCGTCGACGACCTGTCCAACTGGTACGTCCGCCGCGGCCGCCGCCGCTTCTGGCAGGGCGACGCCGCCGCGCTCGCCACCCTGCACGAGGCACTGGAGACGGTCACCCGCCTGATGGCCCCGCTCACCCCGTTCATCACCGAGCGGGTCTGGCAGGACCTGGTCGTCCCGGTCGCCCCGGACGCCCCGGCCTCGGTCCACCTGGCCACCTGGCCGGAGGCCGACGACACGCTGATCGACACCGAGCTCTCCCGGCACATGGCGCTGGTCCGCCGCCTGGTCGAGCTCGGCCGGGCCACCCGCGCCGAATCCGGCGTGAAGACCCGCCAGCCGCTCTCCCGCGCGCTGGTCGCCGCCCAGGGCTGGGAGGAGCTGCCCGCCGACCTGCGCGCGCAGATCGCCGA
>NZ_JBEXKB010000231.1:0-1207 GCF_040609455.1 Kitasatospora sp. NPDC004669 | reverse complement strand
ATGGCGATCACGGAACAGATGCTGTCCCAACTCGATTGTCGTTTCTCAGTGTTGCTGCCCCATCTGAACGAGCGGCAGCGGCGCTTGGCGGTGGCGGCCGAGGCGAGGCTGCTCGGTCACGGCGGGGTGCGCGTCGCCGCCCAGGCAGCCGGGATGAGCGAGACCACCGTGCGCCGGGGCGTCGCGGAGCTGGAGTCCGGAGCCGGGCCACTGCCTGACGGGCGGACTCGTGTCGCGGGCGGAGGCCGCAAGCGGGCCGAGGCGATCGCCCCGGGTCTGGTGGACGCGCTGATGGCCCTGGTCGAGCCCGATGAGCGCGGGGACCCGGAATCCCCGCTGCGCTGGACGACGAAGTCGCTGCGGCACCTGGCCGAGGAACTGGGCAGACAAGGTCATCCGGTCTCCGCGCCGACGGTGGGCCGGCTGCTCAAGCAGGCGGGCTTCAGCCTGCAGAGCAACGCCAAGACTCTCGAAGGCAGCCAGCATCCCGACCGCGACGCCCAGTTCCATTACCTGAATGAGCAGGTCAAGCAGCATCAGGCGGCCGGCGAGCCGGTCATCAGCGTGGATACCAAGAAACGCGAGCAGATCGGCCGCCTGCCCATGGCCGGACGCGAGTGGCGCCCCAAGGGCGACCCGGTCCAGGTCGAGGACCACCACTTCTTCTTCAGCGGACCGGATGTCGAGCAGGCCATCCCGTACGGCGTCTACGACATTGCCCGCAACGCCGGCTGGGTCAACGTCGGCGTCGACCACGACACCGCCACCTTCGCCGTCGAGTCGATCCGCCGCTGGTGGAAGACTCGCGGGCAGATCGACTACCCGATCGCGACTCGGCTGCTGATCACAGCGGACGCCGGCGGATCCAACGGCTACCGCTACCGCGTCTGGAAGAGTGAACTGGCCGCTCTCGCCGCCGAGACCGGTCTCGTGATCACGGTCTGCCACTTCCCACCAAGTACTTCGAAGTGGAACAAGATCGAGCACCGGCTGTTCTCACACATCACCCACAACTGGCGCGGCCGGCCGCTGACCAGCCACGACGTCGTGTTGCAGACGATCGCCGCCACCCGCACCCGCACCGGGCTGACGGTGGAGGCCCACCTCGACACGGGCGACTACCCCACGGGCATCGCGATCAGCAAGGACCGCTTCGCCGCCCTGCCCCTGGTCAAGCACGAGACCCACGGGCAGTGGAACTACTCCC
>NZ_JBEXKB010000230.1:0-1243 GCF_040609455.1 Kitasatospora sp. NPDC004669 | reverse complement strand
TGTACTGCGAGAACTCGGCCTGCCCGAAGGTGACCTTCGCCGAGCAGGTGCCGGGGCTGACCGTGCGCTACCAGCGGCGCACCCCGCTGTTGCAGCACCTGGTCGAGGCCGTCGGTGTGGTGCTGGCCGGCCGGGGTGGCGCCCGGATGCTGCGCGTCCTGGGCGTCGCGCTCTCGCGGTGCACCGTGCTCTCCCATCTGATGCGGGCGCCACTGCCGCCGCTGGTCACACCCCGGCTACTGGGGGTGGATGACTTCGCGCTCTACGGCGACACCTACGGCACCCTCCTGGTCGACGCCACCACCCGTCTCCCGCTGACGCTCTGGGAGGGCAGGGACGCCGAACAGCTGAGCCGATGGCTGCGCGGGCATCCCGGTGTCGAGATCGCCTGCCGCGACGGCTCACTCACCTACCGGCAGGGCATCGCCGACGGTGCCCCCGATGCTGTCCAGGTCAGCGACCGCTTCCATCTGTGGCAGGGCCTGTCCCGGCGCGTTCAGGAAGTCGCTGCAGCCCACCGCGGTTGCCTGCCCGCCGCGCTCCCCGCCCCCGATCCCGCCGAACCGGAGCCCGCTGAGGCAGTGGGCGCCGATTCCGAGCCGGTGGACACTCCGGCCGGCCGACACGCACGGCGGCTGTTCGAAGCCGTGCACGCACTGACCGATGCCGGTCGTCCTTACAGCGCCACAGCCCGTGAGCTCGGCCTGGACCGCCGCACGGTACGCAAGTACGCCCGGGCCCGCACCTGGCACGAGGTCATGCGCCGCGCTCCCCGACGCCCGTCCACCCTGGATCCTTACCTCGACTACCTGCAGCAACGCTGGGACGAGGGCGAACACAACGCGAAGATCCTTCATCAGGAACTCCTGGGCAAGGGCTACCTGGGGCACTACCAGCGCGTGAAGATGGCTCTCGCACCCCTCAGGCGTGGCCTGCCCCTGGACGAGCCCCGCGAACGGCCGCCTTCCCCACGCGAAGCCGCACGCTGGATCATCACCGCCCCCGACCGGCACGGCCCGCAAACCGCTGAGCGTCTGCGCCGGCTGCTCGAACACTGCCCGGAACTCCGACGTACCCGTGACCTGGTCCGCGAGTTCGCCGCGATGCTCGACACCCGCGATGCCACACCGCTGCCGGACTGGCTCGAACAACTCGCCAACAGCGGACTGGCGCCCCTCGCCGGTATCGCCACTGCCCTGCTCGAAGACCAACATGCGGTCACCCAGGGAATCACCACCCTTTA
>NZ_JBEXKB010000229.1:0-1248 GCF_040609455.1 Kitasatospora sp. NPDC004669 | reverse complement strand
CAGACCGATACCGCTCCAGACCACTCAAATCACGCTGACCTGCGAAGACATCCGATCACGCCCGGTCGTGTGCCCGCCAACTGTCGAAACCGGGCGCGCTGGTCACGGAGATTGGCCGCTACGGTGCCGGCAGCCAGCGTTGAACTGCCCAGCCGAGAAGGGGAGGCACGCCCCGGACCGCGCGCTCAGCCCTTGCGGCCGCTGGCCGCCCGGTAGGCCGCCACGGCGGCCGGCAGGACGGCCTCCACGCCGACCACGGGCGCCTGCTCGATCAACTTGTCCACCGTCAGCAGCACATCGCCCTCCCGGACGAACGCCCTCTCGATGACCCACGGCTTCGCGTCGTCCGCGGAGGTGACGGTGATCCGCAGCACCAGGCCGTCGTCCGCCAGCACGCCCGGGTCCTTCGTCGACACGGTGTTCTGCGTCGCGGGGCCGCCGAGGGGGAGCACGTCGGAGTAGGAGGCACAGCGCTGCGCCGCGCCGCGGATGGCCGTCATGACGGCGGCCGCCTGACCGGGCCCGTACCGGTCGAGCGTCTCCTCGCCGTACCAGCCGTCGGCGAGGTCGTGGGGGTCGGTGGGCGGCCGCTCCAGGCTGACCCAAGCCTCCTCCATGAGCTGGGTGTGGGTGGCCAGGAAGCTGTCCGTCACCAGGTCCGAGCACGGCATCGACGTGATCGGGGCACGAGGAGCGGGGGAGCGGGGAACATCGGGCAGCAGCTTGAAGCCGGCCGGAAGCTGAGCGGACGTCAGCAGACCGGCAGCCAGTCGCGGCGGCACGGGCCCCGCAGAGGCCGGGGCCCCACCCGCCGACCGCACATCGGACAGCCCGCCGGAACACCCCGCCAGCCCCAGCCCCACTGCAACCCCCGCAACCAGCGCGACAGCACGCACACGCACCGGACAACCCCCTCCGCAGCCCCAAGATCGCGCGCATCCTCTCACGCGCCAGCGCGGCGACCACCGGCGACCCGGCCGAGCTCGCGGTGCTCACCGCGATCAAGCAGACCGCCAAGGGCACCACCGGCAAGATGCGCGAACGCCCCCGCGGACACGGCTACAAACCCGGCGAGCGCTGGCCCGCGCTGGACCGCCCGACCTGGGACCCGCTGATGCGCGCCCTCGTCATCGACACCGCCACCGTCAACCTCCACCGCAAGATCCGCAAGATGGCCGCCGACACCGGCCTGCACGCCATCGCCGTCCTCTCCGACTGCGCCGTCTTCGCCGCCCCCGGACCCGGCGC
>NZ_JBEXKB010000228.1:0-1276 GCF_040609455.1 Kitasatospora sp. NPDC004669 | reverse complement strand
TGGCCATCGTCCGACTGCTCTCCGCCGCCCAGGGCGACGGGCCCGTCAAGGTCTCGATCGACTACTACCACCGAAACACCTGACGCCCGAAGCCCAGTGAGCGGGTCCGCCTCGCTGAACTCCCTAGCCGTGGGAGGCGACTCCGACAAGCTCGCCTTCACCCCGACGCTGCTGACCGCTACCGCGGAGGACTTCCTGGCGGACAGGAGGGTGCTCAGGGAAGAGTGCTTCGGCCCCGCCTCACTCGTCATCACCTACCCTGGACAGGCCGACCCCTACGAGGTGCTGGCCTCCCTGGAACCCGGCCTGACCGCCACGGTGCACGGCGAGCCGGATGAGACCGAACTTGTCCGCGGCCTGCTGCCGAGCCTCACCCGGCTCGTCGGCCGGCTGCTGTGGAACAACCGACCGGCGTCACCGTGAGCCAGGAAACGGCCGTTGCGTTCGGTACGGACGTGGTGCTGGCGAAGGTGGAGACGTTGCGGTCGAGGGCGAAGCGGCTGGTGGCCCGGGGGTAGCTGGTCGAGCCGACGCCGGGTCGGTTCATGCCCGCGAAGGGCGCGGCCGGACAAGACGGCGGGTCATGAGCAGGGTCATCGACCAGTGGATCATCGCCTCGGCGCTGGTGGTGCGGCGTTCCACGTTGCGCACGAGGCAGCGACTTTGCATCAGGTGGACGAAGAATCGTTCGACGATTCACCGCTTGGGCAGTACAACGAAGCCGCGCGTGTCGTCGCTGCGC
The DNA here is from genome assembly GCF_040609455.1 of Kitasatospora sp. NPDC004669. NCBI lineage: Bacteria > Bacillati > Actinomycetota > Actinomycetes > Kitasatosporales > Streptomycetaceae > Kitasatospora > Kitasatospora sp. NPDC004669. The sequence goes on along the minus strand of NZ_JBEXKB010000228.1, from coordinate 534 downwards.
TTGACGATGGCGATGACCAAAGCGAGAGCGGCCAGGCTGTACTCGACGAGGCTGCCGGTGCAGCCGCCGTCGACCCAGGGGTCCGGGCTACAGCAGCATCGCCTCGAACTGGAACTCGGGCGCGGTCAGCGGTTGCTCGGACCAGATGACCTTGCCGCGGGCCGTGTACCTGGTCCCCCACCGCACGGCCAGCTGGGCCACCAGGAACAGGCCCCGGCCGCCCTCGTCCGTGCTGGCGGCGTAGCGCAGGTGGGGGGCGGTGCTGCTGCCGTCGGAGACCTCGCAGACCAGGCTGGTGTCGCGCAGCATGCGGACGCGGATCGGTTGGGTGCCGTAGCGGATGGCGTTGGTGATCAGTTCGCTGAGGATCAGCTCGGTGGTGAAGCTCAGGTCCTCCAGGCCCCAGGCAGTCAGCTGCTCGGCGCACGCGTTGCGGATGCGGGAGACGGCGGCGAAGTCGTCGGGTACGTCCCAGGTGGCCACCTGGTCGGGCTCGAACAGGCGGGTGCGGGCGATGAGGAGGGCGATGTCGTC
>NZ_JBEXKB010000227.1:0-1290 GCF_040609455.1 Kitasatospora sp. NPDC004669 | reverse complement strand
CCGAGGCTCTTGCGGGGTCTGCTGTTGAGCGTGGCGGCAACCGCTTCGATATCCTCCGCAGCCCATCGGGACAGGTCGGTGCCCTTCGGGAAGTACTGCCGCAGCAGACCGTTCGTGTTCTCGTTGGTGCCGCGTTGCCATGGGCTGTGCGGGTCGGCGAAGTAGACCGGAACTCCGGTCTCGATGGTGAACTGGGCGTGTGCCGAGAGTTCCTTGCCGCGGTCCCAGGTCAACGACCGCCATAGCTGCTCGGGCAGGGTGCCGATCGTCGTCGCAAGCGCGTCCTTCATGGTCACGGCGCCGTAGCCGGCCAGCGGTGGCCCGTTCTTGGTGCGGGGAACGACGCCGTAGCCGTCTTGGCGGGGCAGGTGGACGAGCACCGTGAACCGGGTCGTGCGCTCGACCAGTGTGCCGATCGCCGATCGGTCGAGTCCGATCAGGAGGTCGCCCTCCCAGTGTCCCGGTACGGCGCGGTCGTCGGCTTCGGCCGGCCGTTCGCTGATCAATACTTCGGGCGTGACGTGCGCCCACGCCTTCCGCTTCGACCGGGCCCGTGGAACTCGCAGGGCCCTGCCAGTACGCAGGCAGGCGACGACCTCGCGTTTGAGCGCTCCGCGGCCTTCGATGAACAGGGCCTGGTAGATCGCCTCGTGGCTGATCCGCATGGACTCATCATCGGGGAAGTCGGCCTTCAGTCGGTTCGCGATCTGCTCCGGACTCCACGCCATGGCCCACCGGCGGTCGCCGCGGTGCGGCTTGTTCCGTCCCTTCCATGGCGCGGCCTGCGGCCCCAGGGCCGTCCCGTCCAAGCGGCTGACCTGGCCTGAAAGCCTTTCCTGTACGTAGTTCCGCAGCCGATCGTTCGCGGCCAGCTTCGCCGTCTTCGGACGCTGAGCCACGAGGTCGGCCTTCCACTGCGCGACCGAGGCCCGGTACTCCAGCCGGCCGCCGCGGGTCGCGGCGTTGCGCCGCAGCTCCCGGGATATCGTCGATGGATCGCGGCCGAGGCGTCGTGCGGTCTCGCGAACCCCGATGCCCTGCGCTTTCAGGATCGCGATCTCTTCACGCTCGTGGAAGGACAGGTACCGGCCGGAGGGCGGGGCAAGATCCATCGGTGGCATACCGCCACCGTGCCGAAACCACCGGCCACCCGCCGCCTGGGATACGCCGACCGCAGTTGCCGCCTCCTCAGCGAGCAACCCCTTCGCAATCTCCCGCCAGAACTGGCGCTGCACCTCCCGCCGTAGCGCCGGCGCACCAGGAGACTTCATCGACGACCGCCCGGTCAAC
>NZ_JBEXKB010000226.1:0-1306 GCF_040609455.1 Kitasatospora sp. NPDC004669 | reverse complement strand
TTTGAGCTGCTCTGGCTTTCGTGGGGTCCCTGATGTCTGGGTTTGTTACGATCCAGGCGTAAGGAGAACCACGAGCAGTGCCAGCACCACGTAAGTACCCGGATGAACTCCGTGAGCGCGCCGTGCGCGAGGTCCGGTCGTCCGGCCGGCCTGTCGCTCACGTGGCCCGTGACCTCGGCATCCACAAGGAGGCCCTGCGGTCCTGGGTCCGCCAGGCCGAGGCCGACGCCGGAGAGCGGGACGACCGCCTCACCACCGCCGAGCGCGACGAACTGAAGGAACTGCGCAAGGAAGTCGCGGAGTTGAGGCGCGCGAACGAGATCCTCAAGGCCGCCAGCGTGTTTTTTGCCCAGGAGATCGACCGTCCCCGGACGAGGCCGAGCAGGTGATCGACCACCTGCGAGACGGCTTCGGGGTCGATCCCGTCTGCCGGGTGCTGGACCTGTCCCCGTCGACGTATTTCGCGCGCAAGCAGCGGCCCAAGTCGGCCCGCCGGCTCCGCGACGAGGAACTGATCCCGCTGGTCACGGCGGCGTGGGAGGACTCCGGCCGCACCTACGGTGCCCGCCGCGTCACCCGCGCCCTGGTCCGCGCGGGCCACCGGGTCGCGCGGTGCACCGTCGAGCGGCTGATGCGCGAGATCGGCATCGAGGGCGTCATCCGCGGACAGCGCCGCCGCACCGCCGTCCTCGAACCGGCCGCGCCGCGCCCGCCGGACCTGGTCAACCGGCGGTTCGCCGCCGAGCGCCCGAACCAGCTGTGGCTGGCCGACCTGACCTACATCCGGACCTGGTCGGGCTGGGTCTACGTCGCGTTCGTCCTGGACGCGTACTCGCGCCGGATCGTGGGCTGGCAGGCTGCCACCCACATGCGAACCGACCTGCCCCTGGACGCGCTGGAGATGGCGTTGTGGCGGCAGAAGATCAAGAAGGACGCCGGCCTCATTCATCACAGCGACCGCGGGTCGCAATATGTGTCCATTCGCTACACAGAGCGATTGGCTGAGGTCGGCGCCTCGGCGTCGGTCGGTTCTGTCGCGGACAGCTATGACAACGCGATGGCAGAGGCCCTGAACGGCACGTTCAAAGCCGAACTGATCGAGCATCAGGGACCATGGCGGGACTATGACGAGGTCGAGCGGGCCGTCTTCCAGTGGGTCGCGTGGTACAACGGTGAACGACTCCACTCCGCCCTCGGCTACCTCCCGCCCGACGAGTACGAACAGGCGTACTGGACGCAACTGGAGCAAGCCCCACAGACCGCTTGATCACACGATCGCGGACTCCACGAAATCCGGGGCAGCTCA
>NZ_JBEXKB010000225.1:0-1377 GCF_040609455.1 Kitasatospora sp. NPDC004669 | reverse complement strand
GCAGGCCTCCTACGAGCCCTTCACCCGCCCGCTCGACCTCCTCGGCATCGCCTGACCAGCACACTCACAAGATCACCGGACTTTGCAACAGCCCTGCCCCTGTGCGCCCCAGGACGAAGTCTTGATTCGAGCCGCAGCCTGACGGGTCAGGTCATCGAGGGGCGACGAAATTGACTTGGGCCAGGCAGGCTGGCGAAATTCTCGCTGTCGGGCCCCACAGCCGGCAGGAGGGCAGAGTCGACCTACCAGAGAAGCGCAGCCTCGCAAAGTTGCTGTTTTCCTGGATCATCCGGGACTCCTGCTCCACGGATTCTCGAGCAATAGTCAAGACTTGTGGGTGAGGCCCTCCGACTCGACGGCGGTGATCTCGGCTGCTGCGAGCCGAGCCTCCTCGCGCACCTCTGGGTCGGGGTGATGGAGGAAGGACTCGATCAGCGGTTGGGCCTGCGGGTCGCGGGTGGCGCCGAGGATGTAGAGCGTGTGGACGACAAGTTCGCGTTCCATCGTCGGCATGGCTGCCGCCAGTGGTTCGACGAGGGTCAGAGGCAGGCGGTAGTGGTCGAACGCCTCGCTGATCGAGTTCAGGGCGGACTCGCGCACCGTGGTCACCGGTCCGTTGACGGCCACGCTGACCAGACGTCCGACGACCATGCGAGCGCAGTCCGCGTCGAGTGCGGCGCCGCGCAGGAGGTCCCCGAGGAGGTCGGCGGCGACGTCCCGACGGTCCGGATCGCGGTCGGTCAGTGCTTCAAGTGCCTCGAACATGTCGTTCATGCTGCCACCTCGGACCGCTCGACCAGGACGCCGTTTTCGAAGTGCGCGCCGGCACGGACCAGCGGCACCAGGTGGGCGCCGGTGATCGCGCGCCATCGGGTCTGGGCTGACTCGACGAGCTTGAAGACCATCGCCAGGGCAGCGGCTGGGCTGCCCGCGCCTCGTGTGACCTTGGTGCGGAGTTTGACCGTGGAGAAGGTCGACTCGATGGGGTTGGTGGTCCGCAGGTGGATCCAGTGCTCGGCCGGGAAGTCGTAGAAGGCGAGCAGTGCGTCCCGGTCGTCGGCGATCTTTGCGACGGCCTTGGGGAATTTGGCGCCGTAGGCGCGCGCGAAGGCCTCGATCGCCTGCTCGGCGTGGCCACGGCCCTCGGCGTTGTAGATCTCCTGCATCGCCTTCGTCGCGCCGGGCTGTGCGGACTTGGGCAGGCAGTTCGTGACGTTGCGGGCTTTGTGAAGCCGTAAGGAATCAACCTGTTGCTTCGGGGGCAACGGCTCGTTGATCTGGAATGGCGATCACGGAACAGATGCTGTCCCAACTCGATTGTCGTTTCTCAGTGTTGCTGCCCCATCTGAACGAGCGGCAGCGGCGCTTGGCGGTGGC
>NZ_JBEXKB010000224.1:0-1377 GCF_040609455.1 Kitasatospora sp. NPDC004669 | reverse complement strand
GGGCTCTTCTGCTCCATCTGTGGGTCGCTGAGGAGCGCCTGACGCAGTACACGCCGTCCCCTGTGCAGATCTTGAGGTGTCGAGACTCAGGATCTGGGGTGCAGGGAGAACGGCGTGCGGTTCACCACGGTATTGAACGCGTTGGTCGGATGCGAGCAGGCGGTTCCGCAGGACGTCCGATTCGAGGAGAAGTCGCAGGTCATCGTAGTCACGGTCCGGCCCAGGTCCCGGGCGCGTCGCCGATGCGGGATCTGCGGCATCCGCTGCCCGAGGTTCGACGGCGGGGCGGGACGACGGCGCTGGCGGCACCTGGACGCCGGCGGACTCAAGCTCTATCTGGAGGCCGACGCGCCCCGCGTAACCTGCAAGCAGCACGGGGTCGTGGTCGCCGCCGTCCCCTGGGCGCGGCACGATGCGGGGCACACCCGTGACTTCGACCAGCAGGTCGCGTGGATGGCCACCGAGTGCTCCAAGTCCGCCACCGCGCATCTGATGCGAACCGCGTGGCGCACCGTCGGCGCCATCCTCACCCGCCACCAGGCCGAGGCGGACGCCGGAATCGACCGCCTGGCCGGCCTGCGCCGCATCGGCGTCGATGAGATCTCCTATCGGCGCGGACAGAAATACATGACCGTTGTGGTCGACCACGAGTCCCGGCATGTCGTATGGATGGCCGACGGCCACGGCAAGGACGTGCTCCGCTCGTTCTTCGACGCCCTGGGCGCCGACCGCGCACACCAGCTGACGCACATCAGCGCGGACGGGGCCGAGTGGATCGCCGATGTCGTCGCCGAGCGGGCCCCGAACGCGGTCCGCGCCATGGATCCCTTCCACGTCGTGCAGTGGGCCACCGAGGCCCTGGACGAGGAACGCCGGGCCGCCTGGAACCGCGCCAGGCGCCAGGCGGCAGACCCCGAACTCGCCCGCCGTCTCAAGCACTCCCGTCACGCGCTGTGGAAGAACCCCGAGGACCTCACCGCCCGCCAGCAGGCAAAACTCGCCTGGATCGCTACCAACGACCCGCGCCTGCACCGCGCCTACCTCCTCAAGGAGGGACTGCGCACGATCTACCGAATCGCCAGAACAGAGGGCGCGCCTGCCGCGGCCGAGGCGCTGGACCACTGGCTGTCCTGGGCGAGGCGGTCGCGGATTCCGGTCTTCGTCGAACTCGCCCGCAAGGTCCAACGCCACCACGACGCCATCCTGCACGCGATCGTCGAGGAGTTGAGCAACGGACTCATCGAGTCCACGAACACGAAGACCAGGCTCATCATCCGCAGAGGCTTCGGCTTTCGCTCCGCCGAGGCCGTCATCGCCCTCGTCATGCTCTGCCTCGGCGGCAACCGCCCCACCCTGCCCCGACGCCAACTCACATGA
>NZ_JBEXKB010000223.1:0-1420 GCF_040609455.1 Kitasatospora sp. NPDC004669 | reverse complement strand
ACACACCCCTCGGCAAGACCCGCACCTCACACCTCGCCGCACTCGACCTGGCAGCCTGATCACCCAGCCCGGTTTACGAATTTCCCAACGGAGTCTGACAGGGGCGAGGTTCACCAAAGCTGCAGGCCGCCACTGCTCAGTGGCGGCCTGCAGCTTTGGGTCGGTCAGGTTGGTAACGAGCACGTATTCCACGGATGTCGCATTCGGGCGGATGGGGCCGTCACGTGGGCGGGCGCCGTGGCTTGATGCCGCGGGCCGCCGTTCCGTGTTGACGGCCGGCACGCGTACGGCACCGGGCAGGTGCGCTTCGGCTGATGGCGGGCCGTCCTCAATTGAGCTTCCCCTGAGCTGAAGTTAGCTGTTGCTGACAACTTGTCAGTAACATGCCGTGCGCAGGCCTGCTCATTCTCCTGACCACCCACGTCGAAGGTGCCCCTCCGCATGCTCATGCGCACCCTCCGGCTGTCCGCGCTCGCCGCATCCGTGGTGCTCGCGCTCAGCGCCTGTGACCCGTCGACGCCGACTGCCCAGTCGGCCGGCCCCGCCTCCGCGTCCGTCTTTGCCGTGCCCAGCCCGACCGGCGAGGTCCTGCCCGAGGCCGCCACCGTCAACCAGAAGGTCACCCTGGTCGCCCCGCCCACGGGACCGTCGCCTGCTGCGGCGGCGCCCGGCACCGCGAAGGCGTCCGCCGCTTCGTCCCCGTCCGCAGGGGCGTCGGTCGCTCCGGCCGCTTCCGGCACGGCGAAGGCGTCCGCCGCTTCGTCCCCGTCCCCGTCCGGGACGCCCGCCGTGGTGGCGGGTGCTCCCGACCTCAAGCTGGACGCCTACGACAAGGGGACCGGCAAGGCCGTTCTCGCCGTGGCCGACACCGGCAAGGGCACCCCGAGCCCTGCCGCCACGGCGGCTGCCACCTCAGCCGTCCAGGTGGGGCAGGTGATCGACAGCCCTCCGTCGTCCGTCGCGCCGCACGGCGCGCTGCTGGCGATCACCGACGTCAAGCCGGCGGGTGACGGGAAGCTCGCGGTCAGCACGCGCCCGGCCTCCATATCCGAGCTGCTCGGGTCGGCCTGGGCCGACATCAAGAGCGCCCTGGACCCGCACAAGATCCAGGTCACCCCGAAGGTCAAGGACCTCAAGGCGTCCTACGTCCCGAAGCCCGGTGGCGGCGAGGGTTCGGCCTCCGCCGTCCTGCAGTTGGACGCGAATGCCACCGTCCCGCTGCCCGGCGGTGCGAAGGCCTCGCTCACCGGTTCGCTCGAACTCGACCCGAGCGTCATGTTCTCCTACCAGGGCACCCACGGCATCCTCGCCCCCGAACAGGCCAGGGTCGGTTTCGACCTGGGCGCGCGCGCCAACTGGCACCTCACCGCAGGCCTCACCGGCTCCACCGGGCAGGTGAAGATCCCGATCGCCACGCTCA
>NZ_JBEXKB010000222.1:0-1421 GCF_040609455.1 Kitasatospora sp. NPDC004669 | reverse complement strand
ACAGCAGGAGTTCACCCGCAACCACCAAGCCCGCTACCGCGATGGGCTCAACCTCGCGGCTTGATCAACAACACCCCGATTGGATCTGCACCCAAACTCGACTGAGCCTCAGGCGACGTTTGCCCTGTCGACCACCGCGCATAGGCGTTCGTCGGCGGCGTGCTTGTTCCGCCAGATGATGTAGCGACGGATCATGCTTCCCTGCTCCTTGTGGCTGGCGTGGTCGGTGCCGTCGAGAGTGAAGTAGCGCAGGGCGGTGAACTGGGCCTCGATGCGGTTGAGCCAGGAGCTGTTGGTCGGGGTGTAGGCGAACTCAACGTTGTTGGCCGCGGCCCAGTCACCGACCCGGGTGTCCTTCTTCGTGGTCAGGTGCGGGGAGAAGTTGTCGAGCACGATCGCGATCCGGATCTCGGGCGGGTAGAGGCTGCGCAGGTAGCGGCAGAACTCCAGGAACTTGGTGCGGTGCTTTCTCGGCTTGATGTGGCCGTAGAGCTTGTCCTTGCCGAGGTCGTAGGCGGCGAACAGGTGGCGGACCCCGTGCGGGCGGGTGTAGGTCGCCCGGCGGCGGGGCCGGGGCTCCCGGTCGGGGTTCTTGTGCTTCCCGCCGCGCTCGGCCCACTGCCGCCCGGGGTGAGGCTGGAGGTTGAGCGGGCCGAACTCGTCCAGGCAGCAAACGACTTCGGGCTCGCCGTCCTCGGGTATGACTTCGCCGTCAGTGATCGCGTACAGGTGCTCGACGCGAGCCTTCTTGGCCGCATAGTCCGGGTCGCGGGAGCTCTTCCAGGTCTTTATGCGTTGAAACGAGACGCCCTCCTCGCGGAGCAGGACCCGCAGGCCCTCATGGCTGATGTCGTCGACCACCCCCTCGGCGACCAGGAAGTCGGCCAGCTTGTCCAGGCTCCAGGTCGAAAACGGCAAGCCGTGCTCGGCCGGCCTGGACTTGGCGATCTTCTTGATCTCGCGCCGCTCGGGCAGCGTGAACGTCCTCGGCCGGCCGCCCCTGTATTTGGGGTAGAGGGAATCGAAGCCGTCGGCATTGAAGTTGTGGATCACGTCCCGGACCCGGTCCGCGCTGGTGAACGTCACCTCGGCGATCTTCGCGGCAGGCATGCCCTGCGCGGACAGCAGCACCATCTGAGCCCTCCGCCAGGTCACCACCGACCCGGTGCCTCTACGGATGATCCGCAGCAGGCGCTGCCCCTCATCGTCATCGATGTCGCGGACGCGTACTCGTTCTGCCACCTGGACAGCCTGGCGGCACAACGCCGTCCGGACCAGCATCCGAACGGCGCGTCACGTCACTACGGGGCAAAGGTTCTCTGATGTGGCACTAGTAGGGCCTGGTCAGGTCGGCGCGGTGGTGGCGTGTCCTTGTGTCGGGTGGTGTCGTTGGTGTGGTGTGACACCTGGGGAGATGGCCG
>NZ_JBEXKB010000221.1:0-1452 GCF_040609455.1 Kitasatospora sp. NPDC004669 | reverse complement strand
GGTGGATTCAACTGGTCGTCGCAACACCTCGATTGTGGAGGTGTCGGATGGGGCGACCTGCGGGGTGGACGACGAAGGTGACGGGGCGTCCGGCGATGCGGTCGCCGGGCCGGCCGCCGGTGCGTCGGGACGTGGAGCGCGCGTTCTGGTTGAAGATCGCCGAAGGACTCACGAGCGAGGATGCCGCGCTGGCGTGCGGCGTGTCCGGGCCGGTCGGTTCGCGGTGGTTCCGCGATCGTGGCGGGATGCCTTCGATCCAGCTCAGTCCGCTGTCAGGTCGGTATCTGTCGTTCGCCGAGCGCGAGGAGATCGCCCTGCTGAGGGCCCAGGACATCGGCGTGAGGGAGATAGCCCGCAGGCTGGGGCGCTCGCCGTCGACGATCTCTCGGGAGCTGCGGCGCAACGTGGCCACGAGGTGCGGGCGGCTCGACTACCGGGCCTCGATCGCGCAGTGGAAGGCCGAGCTGGCGGCAGGCCGGCCGAAGACTGCGAAGCTCGCGGCCGACGAGCGGCTGCGCGAGTACGTGCAGGACCGGTTGGCCGGCTTGATCCAGGCTCCCGACGGGCGGCTGGTGCCGGGTCCGGCGACCCAGGAGTGGAAGGGGCGGAACAAGCCCCGCCGTCAGGACCGGCGTTGGGCGACGGCGTGGAGTCCGGAGCAGATAGCCAAGCGGTTGCTGGTCGACTATCCGGACGACGAATCCATGCGGATCTCGCACGAAGCGATCTACCAGGCCCTCTACGTCCAGGGCCGCGGCGCACTCGAGCGTGAGCTGGTCACGTGCCTGCGGACCGGGCGTGCCCTTCGGGTTCCGCGCTCGCGCGCCCGCCAGAAGGCGGCCGGTCACGTCACGCCCGACGTGATGATCAGCGAGCGTCCCGCCGAGGCCGAGGACCGGGTCGTCGCGGGCCACTGGGAAGGCGATCTGATCATCGGGACGAACCGGTCCGCCATCGGCACTCTCGTGGAGCGCACGACCAGGTTCACGATCCTGGTCCACCTTCCGCGGATGGAAGGCTACGGCGTCGAGCCAAGGGTGAAGAACGGCCCCGCGCTGGCCGGCTACGGAGCCGAGGCGATGCGCAAGGCCCTCACATCCCAAATGGCCAACATCCCACAGCAGTTGCGCAGGTCGCTGACCTGGGATCGAGGAAAGGAGCTCGCCCAGCACGCCCAGCTGAGGGCCGACACCGGTATCGCCGTCTACTTCGCCGACCCGCACAGCCCCTGGCAGCGGGGCACGAACGAGAACACGAACGGGCTGCTGCGGCAGTACTTCCCGAAGGGCACGGACCTGGCCCGCTGGACCGCCCGCGACCTCGAAGCCGTCGCCGGCGCGCTCAACACCCGGCCGCGGAAAACACTCGGCTGGAGAACTCCTGCGGAGGCCCTCGACGATCAGCTACTCTCGCTCCAAACCAGCGGTGTTGCAACGACCCCTTGAACCCGGT
>NZ_JBEXKB010000220.1:0-1453 GCF_040609455.1 Kitasatospora sp. NPDC004669 | reverse complement strand
GGCGGGGCTGCGCGCGACCGCTGGCCGAGGGCACGGGGAAATTCGGTTGCCGCGGGCCGCCGTCTCGATCACGATCTCCCGCATGGACTTTTGATGACTGCCACGTAGTACGTACCTGTCGCGCGATCGACCTCGGAGCCTGACGACCCGGCCCCGGGGCGATGGGTCGCGCCCCTCGTGAGCATCGGTCAGAGAGTGGGAGTCGCCGAGTGAGTTCGGCATGCCCTCCTGCTGAGTCCTGAAAGCATCCAACACACATGAATACCGACCGCAAGGCCCTGTGGGCCGTGCGTCAGTCCGCCCTGCCCACCGTCGTCCGGTCCTGCCCGGACTGCCCTGGCATGCGGCACCGCGCCTCGGGGAAGATCCGCGTCAACGCGAACGGCAAGCTGCTCGACGTCTGGCTGCTGCTGAGCTGCGCGACGTGCGACCGGACCTCGAAGGTGCCCGTCCACGAGCGCGCCCACGTCTCGACGCTGGAGCCGGCCCGGCTGGTGGCGTACGAGATCAACGACCCGGCAGCGGTACGGGAGTTGGTGATGAGCGTGTCGCTCGCGGCGAAGAACCGGTACCGGCTCGACTGGACCGGGACGTGGGAGCTGGAGACCGGCATGCCGCTGTACGCGCTCGACGACCCGAACCCGCTCTCGGTGCAGGTGCGCTTCGAGCTGCCCGCGCCGGTCCGGGTGGAGCGGCTGCTCCAGCTCGGTCTCGGCCTGAGCCGGGCCGAGGTGCGCCGTCTGGTCGCGGACGGGCGGATCCGCCTGCCGTTCGCGCCGGACGCCAAGGCGCACCAGGACTTCGAACTCACCATCCACGGACCCGGTTCCGTCGATGCGGCCAAGCACGCGAAGTCCCTCGATGCGCCCGACGCCGAACGCACCGACCTGGCTCGGATCGGGCTGCCGCCCGCACCCGGCCGGGAGCTCCCACGCCGGGCCACGGCGGCTAGGACTTGTCCGGTCGATCATGTGCGGAGCCAGATGACGAGGGCGGCTGCGGTGACGGTTCCGAGGTAGGCGTATCCGCGTTTGTCGTATCGGGTTGCGACTGCTCTGGCGTGCTTGAGCTTGTTGATGGCCCGTTCGACGGTGTTCCGGTTCTTGTACCGCTCCAGGTCGAATGCCGGTGGCCGCCCTCCGCGCGATCCCTTGCGCAGGCGGGCGGTCTGGCTGTCGGTCTTCTCCGGGATCGTGTGCCGGATGCCGCGTCTGCGCAGGTAGTCGCGGCACGGCCCGTTGCTGTACTCCTTGTCAGCGGCCAGACCGTCGGGCTTCTTGCGGGGCCTGCCCGGCCCGATCCGCGGGACACGGAGCTTCTCCAGCACCGGCTCGAACTGCGTGCAGTCCGCCCGCTGCCCTGGTGTGATGATCAGGGACAGCGGGCGGCAGCGGCCGTCCGCACCCAGGTGGACCTTGGTGGTGAACCCCCCCGCGCGAGCGTCCAAGGCCCT
>NZ_JBEXKB010000219.1:0-1495 GCF_040609455.1 Kitasatospora sp. NPDC004669 | reverse complement strand
CGGCGTTGCGCCACGACGCCCCTGGCCTTCAGCCCCCCTGGCTGCGCCACCGGCGGCCATCCCCACGCGAGACGCACAGCGCCGCGTCCGGATCGCCGCCCTGCCGTGACAGCTCACGGTTCGAGGTTCTTCGCTCCCGCCCGTTTCGGTGAGCGCCGACCGTAGGTGACGTGCCGCCTGCCCGCACGACCGCCCCACCCCGGCGATCACGGCCGTCACCCAGACGATTGCCTCGACCGCCGGACTTTCGCCAGAGCCCGCCGAGGGCGCACACGACCCCGCCGGCCTGCCGGCCGCCGGGGTGGTTTCACAACGCTTCGTCGACGACGAGCGCTTCGCGCGCCCGGGGCCCCCGCCGGGCGCAATGGGTCGTCCCGGATTCAGCCGGTACGCAGACCCTCCAGGAACACGGTCAGATAGCGCTGGGCGGTGTCGGTACGGGCGGCGGGAACACCGCCGTGGACGGTTAGCGCTGGGCGGTGTCGGTACGGGCGGCGGGAACACCGCCGTGGACGGTTGCGGCGTAGGCAATTCCACACATCGGCGGGACCAGGTCGGCGGAGGTGGCGGTGGCTGCGGGCGCCTGACTTCCGATGCCGGGCCGGCTCGAAGCCGGTCCCGGGTCGGCGTGCGGACAGGTCATCCGCGCGTTGATGTGGTCAGTCCATTGCCCGCTTGGGCAGCTTCCAGCCGGGACGGGGAAAGTGACAGGTGTAGCCGCTGGGATACTTCTGCAGGTAGTCCTGGTGCTCGGGTTCGGCCTCCCAGAAGTCGCCGGCGGGGCTGACCTCGGTGACGACCTTGCCCGGCCACAGGCCTGAGGCGTCGACGTCGGCGATGGTGTCCTCGGCGATCTTTTTCTGCTCGTCACCGGTGTAGAAGACGGCGGAGCGGTAGCTGGTGCCGATGTCGTTGCCCTGGCGGTTCTTCGTGGTCGGGTCGTGGATCTGGAAGAAGAACTCGGGCAGGGCCCGGTAGTCAGTCCGGGCGGAGTCGTAGAGCACCTCGATGGCCTCGGCGTGGCTGCCGTGGTTGCGGTAGGTGGCATGGGGGACCTCACCACCGGTGTAGCCCACGCGGGTGGACACCACACCGGGCTGACGGCGGAATAGCTCCTCCATTCCCCAGAAACAGCCTCCGGCGAGGATGGCCTTCTCGGTCGCCATGGTTTCTCCCTCACGGGTACATCGCCACCTTGCACGGCCCTTCGGCGCGGGGTCCGGCATCAGGTGACAGGCATCGGCACGTACTGGTGCTTACAACCTACGCGGCTCCCCTATTCCGGCGCACAGCCCCCGCGCGCCTCGTCCGAATTCCGTAATGAGCCCCTGAGCGGAGGACCGGGCGTCCGGCTCGAATGGTGTCAACGGACAGTAGGACGTGGCTCTGGCGTGAGTTCCGGATGCTGTTGGCGATCTTCAAGTAGGTGCGGGAGTGTCAGCGGGTTCGAGTCCCGTCGCTGAGTTGCTGACAGAGGCGGGTGAAACGGGTCGCG
>NZ_JBEXKB010000218.1:0-1513 GCF_040609455.1 Kitasatospora sp. NPDC004669 | reverse complement strand
CCCGCCGACTGGCCGACGGCACCCTGCAGTCGCTCGGCCGCATCGACGGCCAGGTGAAGATCCGCGGCTACCGCATCGAGCTCGGCGAGATCGAGAGCGCCCTGCGCGCCCACCCGAGCGTCGGCAGCGCTGCCGTGATCGCACGCACCTCCGAGGACGGCGAGAAGGTCCTGGTCGCCTACGTGGTCCCGGCCGAGGAGAGCGGCTCGGACGCCGCCGACCTGCGGGCCCACCTGCGCGGTTCGCTGCCGGACTACATGGTCCCGGCCGCCTACGTCGCGGTCGAGGCGATCCCGCTGACCCCCAATGGCAAGCTCGACCACCGGGCGCTGCCCGCGCCGGACCGCTCGGCGTTCGCGGCCTCCCGGCACGTCGCGCCGCGCACCCCGGTGGAGGGGCGCTTCGCCGAGGTCTGGGGCGAGGTGCTGGGCCTGGAGAAGGTCAGCGTCGAGGACAGCTTCTTCGACCTCGGCGGCGACTCGATCCGTGCCGTCCGCCTGGTCGGTGCGCTGCGCACCGCCGGCTACGACGTCTCGATCCGCGACGTGTTCCAGTCACGGACGATCGCCGCGATGGCGGCGGGTCTCACCGGCCGGGGCGGCGAGTCCCTCGTCTCGGCCGTGGAACCGTTCGCCCTGATCGGCGACGGGGACCGGGCCGCGCTGCCGGCGGGCGTCGTGGACGCCTACCCGCTGTCCCAGGTGCAGACCGGCATGCTGGTCGAGATGCTGGCCGCCCAGGAGCGCGGCGAGTCGGCCTACCACAACATCAACTCCTTCCGGATCCCGGACACCCGGGCGTTCGACGAGGACGCGCTGCGCGAGGCCGTGGCCGTCGTGTCGCAGCGGCACGAGCTGCTGCGCACCGCCGTGGCGCTCAGTGGCTACTCCCAGCCGCTCCAGCTGGTCCACGCCGAGGCCGAGCTCGCGCTCACCGTGTACGACTGGCGCGGTCTGGACGAGCAGCAGCGCGAGGAGCGCGGCCGCGCGTTCGCCGAGCAGGACCGGGCCGAGGGCTTCGACCTGGCCGTGGCGCCGCTGATGCGGCTCGCGGTGCACCTGGAGTCGGACGAGGCCTGGCGCCTGACGCTCAGTCACTGCCACGCGGTGACCGAGGGCTGGACGGTCAACAGCCTGCTGATGGAGCTGGTGGAGTGCTACCAGTACCTTCGTGACGGCCGTGAGCTGCCCGCCTTCGAGGCGCCGGCCGTCCGGTACGCGGACTTCATCGCGGCCGAGCTGGAGTCGCTGGCCTCCGAGCAGGACCGCGCCTTCTGGCAGGACGTCGTCGGCCGGCACGCCCCGTTCCAGCTCCCCGAGACCTGGGCCGACGACGCCGACGTGGCGGCCGAGCGGCACTGGGCTCACGCCTCCTTCGCCGACCTGACGGAGGAGCTGCGGGAGCTGGCCGCCCGGACGCGGACCTCGCTGAAGAGCGTGCTGCTGGCCGCGCACCTGAAGGTGCTGGGCTCGCTCGGTACGGAGGACGCCTTCCACACCGGCGTGGTCTACCA
>NZ_JBEXKB010000216.1:0-1541 GCF_040609455.1 Kitasatospora sp. NPDC004669 | reverse complement strand
CTCCACGGCACCGCCACCAACCCCACCGACCTGCCCACCTACCCCTTCCAACGCGAGCGCTACTGGCTCAAGCCCGCCACCGACACCGCCGGCGCCGGTCTCGCCTCGGCCGGACTCGCCACGGCCGACCACCCCCTCCTGGCCGCCGTCGCCGAACTCCCCGACGGCAAGGGGCACCTGTTCACCGGTCGGCTCTCCGCCGACAACCCGGCCTGGACCGCCGAGCACGAGATCTACGGCGCGCCCGTGCTGCCCGGCACCGCCTTCATCGACCTGCTGCTGCACGCCGCCGCGTATGTCGGCTGCAACCGGATCGACGAGCTCACCCACCACGCCTTCCTGGCCATCCCGGAGCAGGGCGCGCTGCAGCTGCGGGTGGTGATCGAGCCCGCGGACGGCACCGGGCGGGCGGCCTTCGCCGTCTACACCCGCCCCGATGACACGACCACCGCCCCCACCTGGACCTGCCACGCCTCCGGCTCCCTCGTCACGGCACCCGAGGCCGACGGGGAGAGCCTGACCGCCTGGCCGCCCGCGGACGCCACCGCCGTCGAACTCTCCGACTTCTACGCGCACTTCATCGAGCGCGGCTACCACTACGGTCCGTTGTTCCAGGGGCTGCGCACCGCCTGGCGGAGCTCCGACGCCGTCTACGCCGAGATCGCGCTGCCCGACGGCTTCGAGCCGGGCGAGTACGGCATCCACCCCGCCCTGCTGGACGCCGCCCTGCACCCCGGCGCCCTCGTCCCCCGGACCGGTCCGGACGGCGAGCGGGTCGTGGAGGCCACCGGGCACGTCCGGCTGCCGTTCTCCTGGAGCGGGGTCGCCCTGCACGCGACCGGTGCGACCCGGCTGCGGATCCGGGTGAGCGAGCCCACGCCGGGCACGGTGAGCATGGCCGTGGCCGACGCGACCGGCGCCCCGGTGATGACCATCGGCGCGCTGACGATGCGCGAGGTCGACCCGAGCCGCCTCACCGAGGCCCGAACCGCCCTCTCCGGGGCCGCTGCGCTGTACCGGGTGGACTGGCAGGAGCAGGACCTCAGCGGCCGGGGCTCCGCCACCGGCTCCTGGGTCCTCCTCAGCGATGCCGCGTCCGCCGCCGCGCTCCGGGCCACCGGTCTCGACCTCGTCCGGCACCTCGACCTGGCCGTTCCGGAGAGCGAGGAGATCGAGCGCACCCACGCGCTCGCCACCGGCGCCCTCGCCGCGCTGCAGGACGTCCTCGCCGACGAGTCCCTCGCCGACGCCCGTGTCCTGGTCGTCCTCCCCCATGAGACCGGCAGCGCGGCGGTCGGCGCCCTGGTCGGACTCGTCCGCTCCGCCCAGGCCGAGCACCCCGACCGCATCGTCCTCGCCCACCAGGACGGCACCGAGGCGTCCGCCGCCGCACTTCCGCTCGCGCTCGGCACCGGCGAGCCCGAACTCGCGCTCACCGAGGGCGTCTTGACCGTGCCCCGGCTGGCCAGGGCCGCCACCCCGGACACGACGGAGAGCACCCCGCTCGACCCGGACGGCACCGTCCTGATCACCGGCGGCAC
>NZ_JBEXKB010000215.1:0-1569 GCF_040609455.1 Kitasatospora sp. NPDC004669 | reverse complement strand
ACCAGAACTCCCAGGGCGCTGCGCGCCCTCCACGGGGCAGGGAAGAATGGGCGCGGGCCGTCCGGTACGCCGGTGTGACTGTGGTGTCTGCGAGCTCGGAAACCAGAATGGCGCGGGGGTCTGCACGGGAACTACGGTTTGTGCCATGCCGGCCGGTGGCCGTGCGGGAGCACGTGTGTCAGTTTCTTCACTTCCCTTGACCCCTCGGGCGGCCCGCTCCTGACGGTTCATCGGCTGAGTGGGGGTAGGCAGTGGCGAAAGCGGTAGCGCCCGACGAGGTGCTCTTCCTGCGCGCGGCGGGCGTGGACGTCGGAAAGCGGTTCGTCGTGGTATGCGTGCGCACCCCCAACCCGAAGCGGTCGGGGACCTGGGCGCTGGAGACGGAGCGCTTCGACTCGACCCCGAGCGAGATGCGCCGGCTTGCTGGATGGCTGGCCGATCGCGCGGTGGAGGTGGTGGCGCTCGAGGCGACGTCGGACTACTGGCGCTGCGTGTTCTACCCGCTGCAGGACGCCGGGCTGAACCTGATGCTGGTCAACCCCGCGCACCTACGCGGGATCCGTGGGCGCAAGAGCGACCCGTCGGACGCGGCGTTCCTTGCGCGCGCGGCGGCCTCGGGCATGGTGATGGCCTCCTTCGTGCCCGACCGCGCGGTGCGCGAACTGCGTGAGCTCACCCGGCGGCGCACCGAACTGAGCGTCGAGCGGGTGCGGGAAGTCCAACGACTGGAGAAGGAGCTGGAGGACAGCGGCCTGAAGCTGACCTCGGTGCTCACCGATGTGACCGGGGTCAGCTCGCGGCGGATCCTGGCCGCGCTCATCGAGGGCGAGCGTGACCCGGCACAGTTGGCCGAACTGGCGGTGCACACAGCCCGCAACAAGATCCCCGCCCTGGTCCAGGCCCTGGACGGGACCTTCACCGAGCACCACGCCCGCATGTGCCGGCACTTCCTGGCACAGATCGACCACCTCGCCACTCTGATCGCCGAACTGGACGGGTGGATCGCCGAACTACTGCGCGCCGCCGACAAGGACCGGGACCTGGAGAACCTGGACTCCATCCCCGGG
Source organism: Kitasatospora sp. NPDC004669 (assembly GCF_040609455.1). Lineage (NCBI taxonomy): Bacteria > Bacillati > Actinomycetota > Actinomycetes > Kitasatosporales > Streptomycetaceae > Kitasatospora > Kitasatospora sp. NPDC004669. The sequence goes on along the minus strand of NZ_JBEXKB010000215.1, from coordinate 502 downwards.
ATCGCCACGCGGGCCGCACAGATCATCCTGGCGGAGACCGGCGGCGACATGACGCACTTCGCCACCCCCGGACACCTCGCCTCCTGGATCGGGGTGTGCCCGGGTATGAACGAGTCCGCCGGGGTGAACAAGTCAGCGCACGTCCGCCACGGCAACGCCAATCTCAAGCGGATCCTGGGAACCGCCGCTATGGCCGCGATCAAGCAGAAGGACACGTACCTCGCCGCCTACTACCGGCGCATCGCCGCCCGGCGCGGTAACCAGCGCGCCCTGGTCGCCGTCATGCACAAGATCGTGATCGCGGTCTGGCACATACTCCACGACAAGGTCCCCTACCGCGACCTCGGCGCCGACCACGTCACCCGCGCCAACCCCGAACGAGCCATCAAACGGATCATCCGCCAAGCCAACGCCCTCGGACTGACTGTCCGCTTCGACCCCATCTGACCCCCGACCTCGATCAAGCCGTGAGCTGCAGGTTCTGCCTTTTCTTCGTGTCAGT
>NZ_JBEXKB010000214.1:0-1591 GCF_040609455.1 Kitasatospora sp. NPDC004669 | reverse complement strand
GGCGGGTACTTCATCGGTGCAGCCATGGCAGAGGCTCCCTTCTCATGGCCCATCAGGCCATCTCCGGCAACCTTCCGCACCTCGGGGGAACCTCAGCCCGCCAGGCATAGAAGGAGGACCAGGCGATGCCCAGAACACGGCAGATCCGCTTGACGCCCCAGGCGCCATGGTGATCCTCAACGAAACGGAAGCGGATCACCGAGTCGTCTCGGCCGCGAAACAGGCGGCCGCCTTGCGCAGGATCTCGATCGTCTTCTGCTGCTCGACCGTCTGCCGCCGCAGCCGGGTGAGCTCCTCGCGCTCCGCACTGGTCAGCTCGCCCGGCCGACCCTCACCACGGTCGGTGCGGTCCTGCTTGACCCAACCCCGCAGCCCCTCCGGACTGACCCCCAGCTCCCGGGCGATCTCGGTGACGTTCCGGTACGGAGACGAGCGCACCAGCGCGACCGCATCCCGCTTGAACTCCGCCGTATACCGCTTACTCATGTTGCTCTTGGTTCCCACCTGAAACTGCTTCCTCCGGGCTCACATGTCCCAGTCTCCAGGTGTCCGAGCCGAGGGGGAACTTCACTGCGTCAGAGCGCCGATCCGGCGCTTCCCCCGGCCTCCCGTGCGGCCAGGGCGTATCTCGACGTGGCGTTCTTCCATCCTTTCCCGGACGGCAACGCACGCTCCGCCCTGCTGACGCTCGCCTACGTCCTGGACCTCAACGGGGTACGGCTGGACCAGGTCTCCCCCTTGCCGATCGCGCGCTACGCGGACGACCCGGTCGGCGCCGCAGACCTGGCCGCCCTGGTCGCCATCCTCATCTGCGGGGTCCATCGTCGGGCCGCCGCCTCACCCATGTGCCGCGAGAGACCGCACGAGGGCACCGATACCACCGCCGCCCTCGAGTGACCATCACGAAGGCGGGGCCGTACCTCATGACCCTGGGCAGGTCGATGTACTCCTGCTTGCCGAGCGCGTGGTAGCTGAAGGACAGCGGTGTGACCGCTGGGCTCGCTGCGGGGCTTGTTGCGACTGGTGCGGAAGCCGACGGCGCCGCACTGCTCGTGGCATTGGCGGGTGGGGATGCGGCTGCGGCAGGACTCGCAGAGGCACCACTTGGACTGCAGCCGGCCAGTGCGACGACGCTGAGGACAATGCCCGCAACCGTCGTGCCCCGTCAGCGTCGAACGGAAGATCGATCAGTGCTTGGCATTGCCGGAGACTAGCGCGGGAGACCCCTGCGCGGCGGCCGAGCCGCGGCCGGTGCTCCAGCTCGGCGCGCAGCGCCTCCAGCCGTCGGCGCCGAGCTCCTCGGCCCGCTGGGCGGCGCGGTCGGTGACCACCGCCACCACGTCGCCGGCGGGGCCGTCGTGGTGCGGGTGGTCCTGGTCGGCCCCGGGTCGTGCACGCGGGCCCGTACCGGGTCGTCCGGACGGCCGGGGAATGGCACGAGGGCCTGTGTCCGCGCGGATGCGCGGGCACAGGCCCTCGTGGGTCACCCCGGTGGACCCTGTCCGATCCCCGGGGCGAGGGGGAACCGAGGGGCCGGTTTAGTACCAGTGGTGGGTCTGCCAGAACGCCCAGGCGGCGTTCGGGCTGCCGT
>NZ_JBEXKB010000213.1:0-1602 GCF_040609455.1 Kitasatospora sp. NPDC004669 | reverse complement strand
GGACACACGCCCCCGCCGGCACCTCACGCCCGTTCCCGCAGGTCACAACCACAATCCGTCATGATCGTGTGCCCGCCGACTGTCGAACTCGGGGCTGTGCACTGTCACTAAAGGCGATGGGTGTAGCCCTTCTGGAGGGACGGGCCGTGCTGGGAGAACGCTGGTCGGGGCGGTGGTCTGTGCAGGCCCGGGCCTGCAGTCCTGCTTGTGGAGCGCGGTCACTGGGCCTGGGTGGTGACCCGTGGAACGGAACGGGGCCGCAGTACCCGTTCCGTCATGGTGACGACGGTCCGGCGGGGCAGCAGCCCTGGCAGGCGGGTGCTCAGCGCGTTGCGGCGTCCGCAAACGACCGTGTGACGGCCACGGCGCAGGGCTCCGAAGGCCGCCGCGACGACCTGCTCGGGGCTCTGGCGGGGGCCGACCGACGCCTCATCCGCGCCCACCGCGTCGAAGAACGGTGTCTCGGTCGCGCCAGGGCACAGCGCGAGCACGCGGACACCCGTAGCTCTGTTCTCCGCCCACAGCGCCTCGGTGAAGGAGAGCACGAACGCCTTGGTCGCGCCGTACACCGCCATCCGGGGCAGCGGTTGGAAGGCGGCGGTGGAGGCCACGTTGACGACGGTGCCCGCGCCACGCGCGACCATCGCCGGAAGGAACCGGCCCGTGAGTTCGAGCAGGGTGGCGCAGTTGAGCTGCACCTGGCCGAGCAGGCGCTCCAGGTCCGTGTCCGTCAGTGCCCCGTACGTCGCGAAGCCGGCGTTGTTGACGAGCACGTCGATGCTCAGGCCGTGTTCGGCGACCTGGGTGGCGAGCCCGGCTGCCGCGCCGGGCACGGACAGGTCCGCGGGGAGCACCCGTACCTGGACGCGGTGCGCCGCGCGCAACTCGGCCGCGAGCGCCTGAAGGGCCGCTTTCGTGCGGGCGACGAGCACGAGATCGGCTCCCCGCGCCGCGAACTCGCGGGCGAAGACCGCCCCGATCCCCGACGAGGCGCCCGTGACGAGGGCCGTCTGACCGTGGAACTTCATGTCTCTCCCGAGGCCGTGAGCCTAATGCGAGCAACTGCTCGCATTTGTGGACCGCCCGCAGAATGATGCGCCAGGCCGGCCTGACCGGGATCAGCCCCCGCACGCGGCGGTGGAAGACCACCGTGGCCGATGCCGCGGCCACGTTCGCCCTGGACCTGGTCCAGCGCGACTTCACCGCGAAAGCTCCGGACCGGCTGTGGGTCACCGACCTCACGGTGATCGACACGGTGGAGGGGCCGCTGTGGCTCTCGGCGATCCGGGATGCCTTCTCCCGCCGCGTCGTGGCCTGGGAGACCTCGGCCCACGCGGACGCGGACCTGGTCCTGGCGTCGCTGGAGTACGCGCTGGCCGGCCGCAGGGTTCAGCCGGGGCAGCTGATACATCATGCGGATCACGGGTCGCAGGGCGGATTCAATCGGTCGTTGCAACACCTCGTCCTCGGAGGTGTTGATGGGCAGGCCAGCGGGATGGATGCAGGGGTTGACCGGGCGGTCGTCGATGAAGTCTCCTGGTGCGCCGGCGCTACGGCGGGAGGTGCAGCGCCAGTTCTGGCGGGAGATTGCGAAGGGGTTGC
>NZ_JBEXKB010000212.1:0-1624 GCF_040609455.1 Kitasatospora sp. NPDC004669 | reverse complement strand
CACCGAGATCGTCGCCCCCCGCACCCCACTGGAAGAGCGCCTGGCCGCCGTCTGGTCCGAGGTCCTGGGCGTCGACCGGGTCGGCGTCGAGGACAGCTTCTTCGAGCTCGGCGGCGACTCGATCCGCGTCGTGCGCCTGGTCGGTGCCCTGCGCGCCGCCGGCTACGACGTCGATGTCCGGTCGGTCTACCAGCACGCGACGATCGCGGACCTGGGCACGTACATCTCCGGCAAGGAGACGGGCGAGTCCCTGGTCACCGCCGTGGAGCCGTTCGCGCTGATCGGCGACGAGGACCGCGCCGCGCTGCCGGCGGGCGTCGTGGACGCCTACCCGCTGTCGCAGATCCAGACCGGCATGCTCGTCGAGATGCTGGCCGCCCAGGAGCGCGGCGAGTCCGCCTACCTGAACATCAGCTCCTTCCGCATCCCGGATGCCGAGCCCTTCGACGCCGCCGCCTTCACGGAGGCCGCCGCCGTCGTGGCCGGCCGCCACGAGGCCCTGCGCACCTCGATGCACCTGAGCGGCTACTCGCGGCCGATGCAGCTGGTGCACGCGGACACCCGGATGCCGGTGGCGCTGCACGATCTGAGGGGTCTCGACTCCACCCAGCAGATCAAGGCGCTGCGGGCCTTCTCGGTGAAGGAACACGCCGCCGCCTTCGACCTCGGGACCGCGCCGCTGCTGCGGATCGCGATCCACCTGGAGTCGGACGAGGCCTGGCGACTCACGTTCACCTACAACCACGCCATCGCCGAGGGCTGGAGCTACCACTCGCTCCTCATGGAGCTGCTGGCGTCCTACCAGCACCTGCGCGACGGCCGTGAGCTGCCCGCCTACGAGGCGCCGACCGTCCGGTACGCGGACTTCATCGCCGCCGAGCTGGAGTCGCTGGCCTCCGAGGAGGACCGCGCCTTCTGGCGGGGGATCGTGGACAACCACGTTCCCGCGCAGCTGCCCGACTCCTGGGCCGACTCGGAGACGGCCGGGGCCCGCGAGCCGCTGGGGACGGACGTCGCCTTCGGCGACCTCGAGGACGGCCTCCGTACGCTCGCCGCCCGTGCCAGGACCTCGCTGAAGAGCGTGCTGCTGGCCGCGCACGTGAAGGTGCTGGGCATGCTCAGCACGGAGCGGGCCTTCCACACGGGCGTGGTCTACCACGGGCGTCTGGAGGCGCCGGGTGCGGAGCGGGTGCTGGGCATGCACCTGAACACGCTGCCGTTCCCCGCCACCCGGGCGTCCGGCACCTGGCGCCAGCTGGTGGAGCAGGTCTTCGCGCAGGAGGCGGAGACCTGGGCCCACCGCCGCTACCCGCTGCCCGCCGTCCAGCGGGACTCGGGGCAGAGCGGCCGCCTCATCGCGGTGCTCTTCGAGTACCTCGACTTCCACCAGGTCGACACCGAGACGGTCGACATGGCCGGCAACCTGAACGTCGGCGGCAACGAGTTCGCGCTCAACGTCGCGGCGGTCGGCCGGCGGATCATGCTCAACACGACCTCGGACGTCGTCGGCCGTGAGGCGCTGGGGCGTCTCGCGGGGATGTACCGGCTGGTGCTGGAGGCGATGGCGGCGGACCCGGAGGGGGACGCGTCGGGTGTGGTGCTGGCGGAGGCGGAGCGGGTGGCC
>NZ_JBEXKB010000211.1:0-1636 GCF_040609455.1 Kitasatospora sp. NPDC004669 | reverse complement strand
CTTGCGTGGTGCTGGCACTGCTCGTGGTTCTCCTTACGCCTGGGATCGTAACAAACCCAGACATCAGGGACTCCATGAAAGCCGGAGCAGCTCAGCGTGATCATCAAGGGCTATGTGGACTCCCGAAGATCACGCGGTAGCCGCAGGTCACAACATAGACATCGTTCGCTGACGGGCAGTGTTCGACCAGGTCATGGCCCGGATCGCGGGCCGGTTCAAGCGGGTGGAGCCGCGTTCCACGGCCCATGCCTTCGCGTTCGGGCTGTTGTCCGGCGTCGAGCGTAAGAACTGCTGGCGGCTCGCCGAGCAAGCCGGTCACGCCCGCCCCGGGCCGATGCAGCCACTGCTGCGAAGCGCCCGCTGGGACGCGGAGGCGGTCCGCGACGACGTGCGCGCCTACGTGTCCGAGCACCTCGGCACCGACGACGGCGTCCTGGTCGCCGACGGGACAGGCTTCCTGAAGAAGGGTGCTGCCTCGGCAGGTGTACAGCGGTAGTACACCGGCACCCCAGGCCGGATCGAGAAAGCCAGGTCGGCGCTTCCTTGCCTACGCATCCCGCAAAGGGCGAGCATTGATCGACCGTCGGCTCTACCTGCCCGACGCCTCGTGGTGCCAGGATACCGAGCGCCGAACCCGGGCCGGGGTGCCCGACCACGTGGAGTTCGCGACCAAGCCCACGCTGGCCGGGCAGATGATCGCGCAGCCACTGGATGCCGGGATCAGCGCCTCCCGGGCAACCGGCGACGAGGCATACGGTCAAGACCCGGGCTTGCGTGCCCTGTTGGAGTCTCGACGGATCGGCTACGTTCTGGCCGTCGCTTGCAGCACCCGGGTGCGGATCAATCAGGGGCGAACCACTGCTCGCGCGGATGCCGTCGCCAACCGCCTGCCCGCCTCGGCCTGGCACCGGCAGAGCGCCGGGCCCGGTGCCAAGGGGCCGCGCTACTACGACTGGGCCTGGATCGAGATCGGCACCGACGGCCACCGGCACCTGCTGATCCGCCGCAACTCGACCACCGGCGAACTCGCCTTCTACCTGTGCTGGTCCCCGCGGCGAGTACCGCTATCCGAGCTGGTCCGGGTGGCCGGGACCAGATGGTGCGTCGAGGAGTGTTTCCAGGCGGCGAAAGGCCAGGTGGGACTGGACCACTACCAGGTCCGCCACTGGACCGCCTGGCACCGGCACATCACCCTGGCCATGCTCGCCCTGGCCTTCCTCGCGGTCCTCGCCGCTGACGCAACACCAGCGAGAACCGAACAGCCGAACTGGCCCGCCCGCAACACCGACCCACGACCGACGAGAACGTGAGACGGCCATGGACCAGGCCGGCGCGATGGGCGGCCTGAAGAGCCGACAGCACCGCCCGCGCCACCTCCCGCACCCGCCACGCCGCCGGGAACGGCCCGTGAGGCGGGCACAGGAAGCGGCCCGGCGCCGCGGCGGCAGCGGGTGCCCTGCCCCCTTGTCTGCCGGGCCTTCGATCACCCCGCATCCAAGGGCCGGGACGGGCAGTAGGATCGGCCACGTCGTCACCCGTACACCGCCGGTAGGAGGCTTTTCATGACCCAGGTCACGCTGAAGGGAAACCCGGTCCAGATCGGCGGCACACTGCCCGCACCCGGCACCCAGGCCCC
>NZ_JBEXKB010000210.1:0-1658 GCF_040609455.1 Kitasatospora sp. NPDC004669 | reverse complement strand
TGATCACAGAGCGTCGCAACTCCATGATCACGGGACCTGTGCCTGTCCCGTCTGCCAACTGTGCCCGAACCGCCGTCTATCTGCGCAGGCTCTTATCCACGCCAAGCGCTGGCCCAAAGCGAAGCGGGACGCCGGAGACGTCCCCGAGCTCTGGCCCAACGCCCGTGCTTAAGCCTCTCTAACTATCCATATTCTGATGAAGTTGAAATCAATTTCATCGATCGAGGCGGAAAGGCTTTCTCGCGGAGCTCCGCCTTGTCTATTCGATGAGGTTCCATCGGCGTTGGCATCGGCAAAACTGGATGCCGATCTGGCGTGAGACGAGAACAGATCTGAGGGCACCCCTGGAAATGATTCGATCGATGATTCGATTGATAATACAATCAGACCAACGGGAATCGAACTAAGGTTCGCCATGTCTATTGGTACCGGCCCGTGGCCGGGGCGTCGGGCGTCAGGCAAACCACAGCCGGGAACCAGCTGCCGTGCAAGCGGCGGTACCGTGGGGACCGGAGCGAGACGCCCCAGCAGTCGGCTGTTGTCCGAGGGCTTCATCCTGACGTCCCCGCAGAAGCTGGCCGTGCCGGGCAAACTCCGACGAAGCCCCCGGCCACTGATTCTGGCCGGGGGCTTCACGGTGCAGGCGAAGCAGAGTCCGCCGGATGGCTTCACACCATCTGGCTGGCGGCTGGCTGCCGTCAGCCGAGCTGACCGTCAGAGACGGAGCAGCTCAATGATCACCCCCGCGACTGTGCTGGCAGCCGTGACAGCTCCAGCGTTGCGCCGGAGCCACCTGCCGAGCATGGCCAGGAAGTGATTCACGCGCCCCATAGCTGACCTCTCACTCAACGGCCGGAACGGATGCCGGCCAGACGGTGAGGTGAGGTGTCGACTGCGGAGCAGTGCCCACAACGCTAGACCGAGATCGCGCTGACTATCGCCGCGCTAGGCACAATGCGCCTGGGACGAATCGACATAAAAGCCGCACCATCTCTAACAGTCGGAACATTTAGTCAACTATGGCCATTTAGGTCTAGTCGGATAAGGCTATGCCGAAGCTAGATAGGCGCGACCTGGAACTAGTTACATCGGGCCATGCATGTTGCTCACCAGTGCGCCGCCAGTTTGACAGTAAGGAGGCATCTCGGCCGACAAAGAAAGACGTCAGGAGGGGCCTTAATCGGGTGAACTCAGGGGAAGTCGAGGACGAGTAATAAGAGTCACCGAGAAATAATTGGCTGGCCCGGATCATGGAGCCTAGAACCCCCAGAGGCACAGGGGCATTTTGGCAGGGTTCTCTGACAGGGCAAGACTGATACACTGTCGTCGTTGCCCATCCTTCGAGGATGGCGTACCCGGGTAGGTGCCCTCGCTCCAGCAGTCTGGTCCAGGCCAATCCGGAGGAGTGAAGCCGACCCGCACGCGCCCCCGCAGCGCCACTCCATCCTCCCAGTCAGCCCATGCCTCATCAGCCGATTTCCTTGCTCAGTGATGCGATCCTGACTCAGCCCACCGGCGTCATGGAGCGAAGCGGAGTGATGCCGACCCGAGCGCGGAGCGCCGGGCCCACCCGGGCGAAGCCCGGGTGCGGACACGCGGAGCGGGTCCCTACGGGCCTTCGGCCCTCCGTTCGCGCCTGACCTTCGGTCAGGCGTCGG
>NZ_JBEXKB010000209.1:0-1779 GCF_040609455.1 Kitasatospora sp. NPDC004669 | reverse complement strand
GACTCCGTTGGGAAATTCGTAAACCGGGCTGGGTGATCAGGCTGCCAGGTCGAGTGCGGCGAGGTGTGAGGTGCGGGTCTTGCCGAGGGGTGTGTCGTTGAGCCAGGCGTTGATGCGGATGAGGTTGATCGCGGTGGCGGCGAGCACGTTGCCGAGGTGGGTCTTGGGTAGCCCGGTGTAGCGGGTGCGGCGGATACCGGTGCGGCGGACCGCCTGGGAGATTGTGCCTTCCACTCCGGCCCGGGTGTTGTAGCGCCGCTGCCACTCGTCGGTCAGCTGCTCACGGCGCCGGGCTTCAAGGACCTCCTGCTGGTCCCGGGGCAGCAGGGTCAGACTTCGGCCCCACGTGCCGTTCGACGCCTTGGTGCACTTCTCGCGCATCGGGCAGCTCGCGCAGTCACGGGCGGTGAAGTGCACCCGCACGATCGGGGTGCCGCTGCTCTTGCGCTGCTCGGACCAGCTGGCACTGGTCCTGCCCCAAGGACAGGTGACCTTCCTGGCCTGCCAGTCGATCGTGAACGCGCTCTGGGCGAAGTGCTCGCCCTGGTGGTTCTCGTGGCAGGTGTCGAGCCCGACCGGGCCCAGCAGTTCGATGTGGTGCTCGTCGCGGGCGGTGACGATGTGGGCGGCGGTGACGTAGCCGGCGTCCACGTCGTGTTCGTCCGGCAGTAACTCGCGTGCGGCCAGGCCCTGGTGGATGTTCTCGGTCATCTCGGTGTCGGTGACCGTGGCGTCGGTGGTGGCGACGTGGGTGATCAGGTGCGGCATGGTCGGCTCGCAGGTCTCGCTCAGATGAGTCTTGTAGCCGCACCAGCCCATCCCGCGCTTGGTGCTGTAGCGGGCGTCCGTGTCGTAGGGCGAGGACAGGCGATCTCTGCCCGGCGGGAGGTCCTTGCCCTCCCGCCAGCGCACCCCCTCGCCGTCGCGGTGGTACTGCTCGCTCCACGCCCGGCCAAGGACCTGGACCGCGGGGATCTCCCGCAGCCAGACCGGCGCGTTTGGCATCTCAACGGCGTCCAGCAGGGTGAAGCCATCCCGGCCGACCTGCTCGGCCCACTCGGTGCGAACGTTGTCGCCCTTGGGGAAGCGGTAGGAGTCGATCCTCGCGCCGTAGCGCTTGACCCACTCGGTGGTCACCAGGGGTGTCAGCCACTGCGGTGCCGCTGCCGCCAGCACCTCCAGCGCCGCCCGCAGACTCTCGCCGACGAACTCCATCCGGTTCAACGTCCGTACGGCAGCCAGGACATGGGTGGAGTCGGTGCGCTGTCGACCGCCCGAGCGCAGCAGCCCGCGTTCGGAGCATCGAGCCAGGACAAGGTCCAGGACCCTCTCCTCCATGCCGTGTTCGATCAGCCGGGAGCGGAAATCGCCGAGCACCGAGAAGTCGAACCCCGGGTCGTCCAGCTCGAGCCCGAGGAGGAACTTCCAGTCCATTCTGGCGCGGACCTGGTCGGCGGCCTGCCGGTCGGTGAGCCCTTCGGCGTACTGCAGCACAGAGACCAGCGCCAGCGCACCCGGCGAGATCGCCGGGCGACCCCGCTTGGGAAATGCCGCCGCGAAGGACCCATCCTCGAACAGCGGGCCCAGCGCCTCCCGGATCCGCACCGCCAACGTGCCCTTGGGGAACGAAGCCCGCACCACCCGCGCGGTCAGCTCCGGCACCCCACGGTCATCCCGCGACTCCAGCGACACCCAGCCCCCTTCCACTGACAGACAAGGCGATCATGTCAGCCTGCCGGCCACTCGGGTGTCGCTTTGCGATTTTCCCAACGGAGTCCT
>NZ_JBEXKB010000208.1:0-1788 GCF_040609455.1 Kitasatospora sp. NPDC004669 | reverse complement strand
GCCCGAATCACCGGACCCCATCTGCCGAGCAGGGCCGGCAGCTGGCACGGCGAGCGTTGCAACCGAAGGTTGCAGTCCGTGGGTCCGGCATGAGGTTCGGGTGAGGTGCTCGTGCCCGCCGCGGCGCGATCGCCGGCAGGCGATTGTCCGCATGCGTCGCCGGCTCCTGGACGTGACCGGCCCGCTCGTACTGGAAGGACCCTCGTGACCGATCACAGCCCTCGGGTACCGCCCGTGGCAACCGACCGGATCGCCGGTCTGACGGCCCTCGTGCGCGGTCGGCACACCCGGAGGCTACGCCGGACCGATCGGACCGAAACCGTTCAGCCGACCGAGCACGAGGGCACGGTCGTCCTTTCCGCTCTGTTGTCGGCCGTGGCCGGAGTGCCACAGGGGTCGGTGACCGTCCGGGTACCGGACCGGCTGCCGGCGGTCGCGGTCGGCCGGGGGCCGTTGGAGCGAGTGCTGGCCGCGATGGTGGCGACCGCGGCGCGGCGCACCCCGCCGGGAGCGCGGGTGCTGGTTCGGGCGGACGTGGTCGCCGACGAGCCCGGGATCCCGGGCGTGGTGGAGGTCCGGGTGGCGGACCGGGGGCCGGACCTGGCAGGCGAGGCGAAGTCCTGGATGCTCGCCGGACTGGACGGTTCAGCCGGCGACCTGCCGGCGGCCTGCCGTCAGCTCGCCGCAAGTGGGGGTGGCCGACTCACCGTTGAGGACAACCCCGCGGGCGGCCTCGTGCTCGTGCTCCGGCTTCCGTTGGCGGCGCACGGGTGAACACCTCCGGGCCGGCGGAGGCGAAATCCTCGCCGGCCCACCGGCAGGAACCCCGGAATCCCTCGGAGGCTCGTACCGGTTCCACCCGGCCACCACACAGGGTGTGGGGCTACACGATCCGCGCAGCACGACCCGCGCCCGGGACGCACCGGGCCGGGCCCGGGCCGTCCTCATCAAAACCTCATGATCGACGCGGAAGACTGTCCTTCCGTGGCGCGCGACCCCGTCCCCCCGGGGGTCGCGCGTCATTGCCGCCCGTGCCACCGAACGTTGAGGAGCGTCCGGCGGGATACTTCTCAACGCTCGGTGACCGTCCCCGGCTTGCCCCGTCCCTCCGAGAGAGCCTCCGATGTCCGTACACCAAGCCGACACCATCGTGTCCACCGCCTTCCAGCCGCTGACCGCCGGCGACCCCTCCGAGGTGGGCGGCTACCGGCTGTTCGCGCGGCTGGGGGCCGGCGGGATGGGGCGGGTCTACCTCTCGTACACCCGCGGCGGCCGGCCGGTGGCCCTCAAGGTAGTGCGGCCCGAACTCGCGGAGGACCCCGAGTTCCGCCAGCGGTTCGCCCAGGAGGTCGCCAGCGCGCGCCTGATCCACGGGCTCTACACCGCCCAGGTCGTCGACGCCGGCGTGGACGCCGCCATGCCCTGGCTCGCCACCGCCTATGTTCCCGGTCCCTCGCTCCACCAGGTGGTCAAGCACAACGGGCCACTCGCCGAGCAGACCGTCCTGCTCCTCGTGGCCGGCATCGCCGAAGCGCTCCAGGTGATCCACGCCGCCGGCGTCGTCCACCGCGACCTCAAGCCCGCCAACGTCCTCCTCGCCGCCGACGGCCCGCGCGTGATCGACTTCGGCATCGCCCGCGCCGCCGACGCCCTCGCCCTCACCAGTACCGGACTGCGCATCGGCTCCCCCGGCTTCATGGCCCCGGAACAGGCCCGGGGCCTGCCCGCCACGCCCGCCACCGACATGTTCGCCCTCGGCGCCCTGACCGCCTACATCGCCGGCGGCAC
>NZ_JBEXKB010000207.1:0-1820 GCF_040609455.1 Kitasatospora sp. NPDC004669 | reverse complement strand
GGGGAAGGGCGGTCGAAGACCTCGCCGAAGTACCTGGCCTCGACGGTGGCCACGTGTTTGACCAGGCCGAGGAGGTTGGTCCCGGTCGCTGTCAAAGGTCGGCGGGCGTCGTATTCGGACAAGCCGTCGAGTTTCCAGAGCAGCGCCTCGCGGTCCCGCCGCAGTCTCCCGTGCAGGTTGTCTTTCGCGAATTCATCGATCATGCGGCATGAGCCTGCCATGGGCTGCTCGTGGTCTCAAGATCCCGTACGTGGTCCGCAACGACTGGCAGAGCCGAGGCCTGGCCATGGCCGCCGCCCTGACCTGCTACTGAACTTGAACTCGTGATGTCGGGTGTTGGCAGGGCCGACCGCGTAGTGCCTTCCGACCGAGATCGGGGCCTGCTGGTGAATCCGACGGACCATGCGGCTACTCTCGGCGCACCGCGACCCCGGTCGTGGCCAAGCCGCCGCTTTGGTCTGTGAGGAGCACGTCCGATGGCTCGCACCACCCCGCCACGTCCGCTCGATGTCGAGGCACTGTTCCCTGAGGTGGCCAGCTATCGGAAGACGGCTGTTCGCCTGCATCCGCGCCTCGGCAATCCGAGCGCGCGGGAAAGCTCGCTCGGCGGACCCGTGCTCTGGCCGCTCTCGGAGCCCTGGCCTCACTGCGAGGACGACCACCCGCGCACGGCGTTCTCCCCTCCCGGCCAGGGACCGATTCCGCTCATTCCGGTCCTTCAGCTCTTCGCGGCCGACGTGCCTGACCTGGCCTTCCCCGGTGTCACTGATCTGCTGCAGGTGCTGTGGTGCCCCTTCGATCACGAGGAGGGCTATGTTCCCCGCCCCGAGATCTATTGGCGGGAAAGCTCCCTGAGCGACCTGCGGCCGGCCAACCAACCCCGCCCGACCGGCGCTGACAACGACTACCTTCCGCACCCGTGCGTCCTGCATCCCGAGCCCGTCACCGACTACCCGAACTGGGACCTCCCGGACGAGGTCGCCGACGCGCTCGAAGTCAGGTTCGAAGAGCTGGAGGAGAAAACTGGCTGGTCTTACTGGTCCCACCTCTCCGTGTCGGACGGCGTCAAGGTCGGCGGTTACCCGACGTGGACGCAGGAGCCCAACTGGCCGACGTGCCCGACATGCAGTGTGCAGATGGAGCATCTCCTGACGATCGGCAGCTCAGAGTTCGATGGAGAGAGCTGGCGCACGTGGCTGCCCATCGAGGACACCCCGGCCACGGGAACCATCTGGGACCTTCCATACGAACAACGCACCGAGATCCAGTGCCCCCCTGGGCTCACGCTCGGCGACATGGGCGGCATCTACCTGTTCGAATGCACCAGCTGCCCCGACAGGCCTTTCGCGTACCGCTCAGACTGTTCTTGACCGCGCGCTGCTTCGATCAAAGGGCCAGACCGGTGCCTACGTGGCAACCGTCGATCACCCCGGGGCGGTACTGCAGCATCTTGAGCTTGCGCTTCACGGCCCGAGTGATCTGGCCGAGGTCGGCGGCGGCGAGGTTGCCGATGTCGCGCTTGACCAGCGACCACACACCTTCCTGCGGGTTGAGGTCCGGAGCGTAGGTGGGCAACTGGAACACGGTGAGCCACTCGGCGTTCGCGGCAATGAACTCCCGCATGCCGGCCGTCAGGTGCAGGCGGATGGCTGTGCAGGTTGTCTGGGCGTGCCAGGCCGTGGGTCACGTCCACTGGAGTGGTGTATCGACGGCCACTCGGTGATTCGTTACTGACTTCGGCTCGTCAGGGTGACGTTGGGGTGTCGGGGGTCAGGCCGGTGCCGGCTATGAAGCCGTCGAGGGTGTCGGGCTGGTACTGC
>NZ_JBEXKB010000206.1:0-1948 GCF_040609455.1 Kitasatospora sp. NPDC004669 | reverse complement strand
GTGATTTGAGTGGTCTGGAGCGGTATCGGTCTGCGGACACGCGAGTTCAGGTGTTCTGCTGCTGTGGCCTGGACTGACTGGGCATCATGCGGGCATGTACGTGCGGAAGACCCAGCGGCGGAACAGGGACGGCAGCGTCGTGCGGTACGTGCAGCTGGCCACGAACCGGCGGGTGGGTGGCACGACGCAGGCTGATGTTCTGCTCAACCTCGGACGGGAGGACAAGCTCGACCTGGACTCCCTGCGCCGTCTGGTCGCATCCCTGAACCGCTATCTCGGCGACACGGACGTGGACGTCGCCGAGCCGCTGGGCGTCGAGGGCGGCCCGCTGGAGGTGGTGGCCTCCCGTCCGATCGGTGCGGTGTGGCTGCTCGACGGTCTGTGGAAGCTGCTGGGCATCGACCAGGCCCTGGCCAAGGTGCTGGACACGCGCCGGTTTCGCACCGACGTGGAGCGGGCGCTGTTCGCGCTGGTCGCCAACCGGGCGGTGGCACCGGACTCCAAGCGGGCAGCGACCGAGTGGGCCAGTCGGGACGTGGTGATCCCCGGCGCCGGTGAGATCGCCGAACAGCACGCCTACCGGGCCATGGACCTGCTCGTCGGCAAAGAGACCCAATCCGCCATCCAGGAAGCGGTGTTCTTCGCCGCGGCGAACCTCCTCGACCTCGAGGTCGACCTGATCTTCTTCGACACCACCAGCACCTACTTCGAACGAGACGACGCCGACATCGCGGACGGGGCCCTTCGCCGCTACGGGCACTCCAAGGACCACCGGAAGGACCTCCCGCAGGTCGTGATCGGCCTGGCCGTCACCCGCGAGGGCATCCCGGTCCGCTGCTGGACCTGGGCCGGGAACACGAGTGACCAGAGTGTGATCGAGCAGGTCAAAGCCGATCTGCGGGCCTGGCGCCTGGGCCGGGTGGTCACCGTCACCGACTCCGGCTTCTCCGGCGAGGTCAACCTCGCCTGCCTCGCCCGCGCCGGCGGGCACTACATCACCGGCGTCAAGATGCGCGAAGGCTCCGCGAAAGCCGCCGAGGCCCTTGCCCGACAAGGCCGCTACCAGCATGTTCGGGACAACCTGCGGGTCAAGGAGGTCCGCCTGGACTCCGACCCGGGCAGACGCTGGATCATCTGCCACAACCCCGCCGAGGCCGAGCGGGACAGGCTCCGACGCGAACAGCAACTCGAAGCGATCGCCGAGGAACTCAGCCGGATCTCCACTGCCCGCGCGGCAGATGCCAAGAAGGCCAGGGAACGCGCCGCCAAGGCCGGCCTCAAGCGAGCCGTCATGCCGTCGGACGCGCCTCACCGCAAGGCCGAGTGCGCCCTGCGGGACCACCCCTCGCTCGGCCGCTGGCTCAAGCAGTCCACGACCGGCCGGCTGTCCATCGACCGCGCCAAGGTCAAGACCGAGGCCAACCTCGACGGGAAGTACCTGCTGGCCACCTCCGACCCGGATATGACCGCCGAGGACGTCGCACTCGGCTACAAGAACCTCCTGGAAGCCGAACGGGCTTTCCGCACCATGAAGTCGACCTTGTATCTGCGGCCGGTCTACCACCGCCTCGACGACCGCATCCGAGCCCACGTCCTGCTCTGCTGGCTCGCCCTGCTACTGATCCGCGTCGCCGAACGCCGCACCAACCTCACCTGGCGGACCATCAGGACCGAACTGCAGCGCATTCACCAGGTCACCCTCGCCGGGCCCGGCGGACGGCTCGAACAGACCACCCAGACCACCGACACCCACGAGCAGATCTTCAAGACCTGCGGCATCCCAATGCCGGCAAAGTTGAGCGGCCTCACCACCACCGAATAGGCCCTGACCAGGACAAAGACCCGGCGGAGGCGTGGACACACGCCCCCGCCGGCACCTCACGCCCGTTCCCGCAGGTCACAACCACAATCCGTCATGATCGTGTGCCCGCCGACTGTCGAACTCGGG
>NZ_JBEXKB010000205.1:0-1975 GCF_040609455.1 Kitasatospora sp. NPDC004669 | reverse complement strand
GGGAGCTGGGCCTGGATCTGGCTCATCACGGTGCTGTCGGCGAGGGTGGTGGTGTCACCGACCTCGCGGCCCTCGGCGATGTCGCGCAGCAGACGGCGCATGATCTTGCCGGAGCGGGTCTTCGGCAGCTCGCCGACGACCTTGATCTGCTTCGGCTTGGCGATCGGGCCGAGCGTGCGGCCGACGTGTGCGCGCAGCTCCTCGACCAGTTCCGGGGTCTCGGTGACGCCGCCGCGCAGGATCACGAAGGCGACGATGGCCTGGCCGGTGGTGGCGTCGGTGGCGCCGACCACGGCGGACTCGGCCACCGAGGAGTGTCCGACCAGGGCCGACTCGACCTCGGTGGTGGAGATGTTGTGGCCCGAGACGAGCATGACGTCGTCGACCCGGCCGAGCAGCCAGATGTCGCCGTCCTCGTCCCTCTTGGCGCCGTCACCGGCGAAGTAGCGCCACCCGCCGCCGGGCGCAGATTGGCTGGGGCCGAAGCGCGACCAGTAGGTGTCGATGTAGCGCTGGTCGTCGCCCCAGATGGTGCGCAGCATGGACGGCCAGGGCTCGGTGAGGACGAGGTAGCCGCCGGAGCCGTTGGGGACCTCGTTGGCCTCGTCGTCGACGACGGTGGCCGCGATGCCCGGCAGGGCGCGCTGGGCCGAGCCCGGCTTGGTCTCGGTGACGCCGGGCAGGGGGCTGATCATGATCGCGCCGGTCTCGGTCTGCCACCAGGTGTCCACGATCGGGCAGGTGCCGCCGCCGATGTGCTCCCGGTACCAGATCCACGCCTCGGGGTTGATCGGCTCGCCGACGCTGCCCAGCACCCGCAGCGAGGACAGGTCGAACTTCGCGGGGATGTCGTCGCCCCACTTCATGAAGGTGCGGATCGCGGTCGGCGCGGTGTAGAGGATCGTCACGCCGTACTTCTGGACGACCTCCCAGAAGCGGCCCTGGTGCGGGGTGTCCGGGGTGCCCTCGTAGATCACCTGGGTGGCGCCGTTGGAGAGCGGGCCGTAGACGATGTACGAGTGGCCGGTGACCCAGCCGATGTCGGCGGTGCACCAGTAGACGTCGGTCTCCGGCTTGAGGTCGAAGACCGCGTGGTGGGTGTAGCTGGCCTGGGTGAGGTACCCGCCGGAGGTGTGGAGGATGCCCTTGGGCTTCCCGGTGGTGCCCGAGGTGTACAGGATGAACAGCGGGTGCTCGGCGTCGTGCGCCTCGGGGGCGTGCTCGACGCACTGGCGCGCGGTGATCTCGTGCCACCACACGTCACGGCCCTGGGTCCAGGCGATCTCCTGCCCGGTGCGGCGGACCACCAGGACGTGCTCGACGCCGTCGACCTTGGTGAGGGCCTCGTCGATGGCCGGCTTGAGGGCGGAGGGCTTGCCGCGGCGGTAGCCGCCGTCGGCGGTGATGACCAGTTTGGCCTGCGCGTCCTGGATGCGGGAGGCCACGGCGTCGGCGGAGAAGCCGCCGAAGACCACCGAGTGGGTGGCGCCGATCCGGGCGCAGGCCAGCATCGCGACGACCGCCTCGGCGATCATCGGCAGGTAGACCGCCACCCGGTCGCCCTTGCGCACGCCGAGCTCCAGCAGCGCGTTGGCGGCCTGCGAGACCTCGTCCTTGAGCTGGGCGTAGGTGATCGAGCGGCTGTCGCCGGGCTCGCCCTCGAAGTGGATCGCGACCCGGTCGCCCAGGCCGTTCTCGACGTGGCGGTCGACGCAGTTGTAGGCCACGTTGAGCTTGCCGTCGGCGAACCACTTGGCGAAGGGCGGGTTGGACCAGTCGAGCGTCTCGGTGGGCTCGACCGCCCAGCTCAGACGGCGGGCCTGCTCGGCCCAGAAGCCCAGACGGTCCTCGGAGGCCTGTGTGTACGCGGCCGCGGTCACGTTGGCGGCTGTGGCGAGCTCTGTCGGCGGGGCGAAACGCCGCTCCTCCTTGAGCAGGTTGGCCAGGCTCTCGTTCCTCAACGCGCACTCCTCAT
>NZ_JBEXKB010000204.1:0-2015 GCF_040609455.1 Kitasatospora sp. NPDC004669 | reverse complement strand
GTGCGCCACGAAGTACCACACGATCGAGTGGAGGTGAAAGACCTTCTCCGCCGGACCGTCGCAGCGGTCTGGTGAAGCTGGGGGCAGCCTGATCCGGGGAACGCCGGGGAGGGCGGCAAGCAGCCCCGACAACGGCGGGACGTGCCGGGACTACCGGACGGTGCGGGTCCGTCTAGCGAGGTCAGAAGGTGTAGCGAGAGCGAACCAGTGGTTGAAGCTCCGTAAGCAGTGAGCCGGCTCAAACCTGGTGGATACGGGCCGGTGTGCAGCGCGTGACTCGACCGTCTTCGGACGGGCGGGTCAACTCCGAAGCCGGATTTCCTGTTCCGGTGGGGAGGCCACGTTGAAGGCCTGCGGCGTAGGCGTGGCGATGCTGCCGGAGTAGAGCTGGGCACCTCCCTGACCGATCGATTGTGTGGTGAACGTGGGAACCATCCGCGGTCGCCCGAGCCGCTGGGCAGCCAGTGCGGTGGTGGGCAGGTCCGTTGCCGACTGATGGCCGTGGGTGGGGCGGAGGCCCCGTAGTAGTCGCGGGAGTAACGACCCGTCATGGAGGCCGGGAAAGCCGGTCGCAGGGCCAAGGGGGCCAGCAAGTCAGTGGCTGAAGTACTGGAAGGTCAGGAGGTCATCGCCGGTGAACACCGACGAACTGGAGTCCGCCCTCTTCGGGTCGGAGCTGCGGGTACTGAATATCCAGACCAAGCTGCACCGTTGGGCTCGTGATGATCCTCATCGCAGGTTCGACGACCTGTTCAATCTCGTTGCCGATCCCGGCTTCCTTCTGGTGGCCTGGGACCGGGTGCGGGGCAACAGGGGTGCACGCACGGCCGGAGTGGACGGACGCACGGCGTCGTCCATCGCGCTGGGGGTCGGAGTCGAGGAGTTCCTCGGCTCGCTGCGGTCGCAGATCAAGGACCGTAGCTTTCGTCCCCTGCCGGTGCGGGAACGGATGATTCCCAAGGCGGGCGGCAAGCTGCGTCGCCTGGGGATCGCAACGATCACGGACCGGGTCGTGCAGGCATCCCTGAAGCTGGTGCTGGAGCCGATCTTCGAGGCGGACTTCCTCCCGTGCTCCTACGGGTTCCGCCCGAACCGCCGGACCCATGACGCGGTGGCCGAGGTGCGTCATCTCACGTCCAAGAAGTACGAGTGGATCGTGGAAGGCGACATCAAAGCCTGCTTCGACGAAATCTCGCACACGGCCCTGATGGACCGGGTGCGGGCACGAGTCGGGGACAAGCGCGTCCTGGCTCTGGTGAAGGCGTTCCTCAAGGCGGGCATCCTCGGTGAGGACGGCCTGCTGCGGGACAACGACACCGGCACTCCGCAGGGTTCGATCCTCTCGCCGTTGCTCAGCAACGTGGCTCTCTCGGTCCTGGACGAGTTCATCGCCCAGGCTCCCGGGGGGCCCGCATCTGATGTCTACGAGCGCCGGAGGCGTCGACGCCGTAGTCTGCCCAACTTCCGGCTGGTCCGGTACGCGGACGACTGGTGCCTGATGGTGCACGGCACCCAGGCAGACGCCGAGGCGCTACGCGAGCAGATCGCGGTGGTCCTCTCCACGATGGGCCTTCGCCTGTCGCAGGAGAAGACCCTGATCACCCACATCGAGCAGGGCCTGGACTTCCTCGGCTGGCGCATCCAGCGCCACCGAAAGCCAGGCACCAACCGGTACTACGTCTACACCTACCCGGCCAAGAAGGCCCTGCGGGCCATCATGGCCAAGGTCAAGACGCTATGCCGCGAGGTCGGCACGAACCAGCCGCTCGACGCCCTGCTCCTCCGGATCAATCCGGCGGTGCGGGGCTGGTGCGCCTATTTCCGGCCCGGGGTCTCCTTCGCGACCTTCTCCTACCTGCGCCACTACATGTGGCACACGGTCTGGCGATGGGTTCAGCGGAAACACCCCAAGACAGCCTGGAAACAGATCCGTCGCCACTACGGCGGCCGCGGATCTTGGTGGGCCAGCGAGAACAGGGAACTGTTCAACCCGATCTCGGTAGGCACCACGCGCT
>NZ_JBEXKB010000203.1:0-2151 GCF_040609455.1 Kitasatospora sp. NPDC004669 | reverse complement strand
GGGTGCAGATCTTGTGAGGGTGCCTCGTTGGGGTGATTTCCGGGGACTTGCCAGTGTGGCGGACCTGGCGGACTTCTAGCGTCGTCGGCGTCGAGTTCGCCGTGGGGGCGGACGTTGGGCGAGGTGGGTGGTGTGGTGCCGTCGTTGATCGAGGCACTCGAGGCCAGGGAGGCCGCGGCGCGAGGCTAGGCCGATCGACTCCGTGAGCAGATCGCCGGGCTCTCCGAGGAGTTGTCCCGGTTGGAGGGGTTGCTGTCCCGGCTGCGGATCACGCGGGAGACGGTGGACGAGGTTCTGGCCGACGGGCCGTCAACGGCCGTCAATGGCAAGGGCGCCTCGAAGAGTGCGGCTGAAGCGCTGCTGGCGGCCGAGGCGGAGCTGGACGTGACGGTGATGTCGCCGGAGTACCAGGCGATCATCGGCCTGTTCGCGACGTCCGGGGCCGCGATGCGTTGCAAGGAGGTGTGCGCGGCGCTGGGGCTCGGATCCGAGGCACGTCATGTCGAGGGCATGCGGTCGAAGCTGAAGCGTCTGGTCGAGCGCGGGATTCTGGCCGAGACGTCGCCGGGGTTGTTCAAGGTCGACGGGCGGGAGCTGGGCTGGTGAGCGCGTTGGAGACGGCCGAGGCCGCGTTCGCCGCCTCGCGGCGGCTGTTCGATGGGGTGGCCGAGGAGTTGCAGGGGTCGGACGCGGCCGCGTTGACGCACTCGCAGCTGGAGGAGCTGCTGGGGTCGCGGATGCGGGAGGTGACCCGGCAGCTGTTCGACGACCATCTGCGGCTGCGGGCGCTGACCGAGCAGCGGCTGCCACAGGTGGTGGATGCCGAGGGGGTCGAGCGGTCGAGGATCGAGCGGGGCCGGTCGCGGAGCTTATCCACGGTGTTCGGGAAGGTGACGGTGACCCGGATCGCCTACCGTGGCACCCAGGTGGCCGATCTGCACCCGGCCGACGCGGTGCTGAACCTGCCCGCCGGGATGCACAGCCATGGGCTGGTCAAGCTCGCCGCCATCGAGGCGTCACGCGGCTCGTTCGCTGAGGCCCGCGAGCGGATCAACGCCGTCACCGGCGCAGGGATCGGGCACCGGCAGGTCCAGGAGCTGACCATCGGCGCTGCCGCGGACATCGACTCCTTCTACGACGCGCTGGTGCCCGCGCCGTGCACCGACGCCACCACGCTGGTGCTCACGGTCGACGGCAAGGGCGTGGTGATAAGGCCGGAAGCGCTGCGGGACGCGACCGCGAAGGCCGCCGCCGCGAAGGGCTGCAACGCGATGCGCACCCGCCTGGCCGCCGGGGAGAAGCTGGGCCGCAAGCGCATGGCCACCCTCGCGGCGGTCTACGACGCCGAGCCCGCCGTCCGCGGCGTCGACGACATCATCACCGGCCCCGACACCGGCGACGACACCCCAACGACGGAGCGCCGCCCCGGGCCGAAGGCCCGGTCGAAGTGGCTGACCGGCTCGCTCCACCACAGCGCCGCGCAGGTGGTGGCCGCCGCCTTCGACCAGGCCGAACACCGCGACCCCGGGCACCGCCGACCCTGGGTAGTGCTCGTGGACGGCGCCCGCCACCAACTCGACCTGATCGCCGCCGAAGCCACCCGCCGCGGCGTGACGGTGCACATCGTCGTCGACCTGATCCACGTCCTCGAATACCTGTGGGGCGCGGCCTGGTGCCTGCACACCCCCGGCGACCCGGCCGCCGAGGCATGGGTCGCCCGTCACGCCCGCGCCCTCCTCGCCGGCGGCGCCGACCAGGTCGCCGACGCCCTCAAAGCCGCCGCCCGCGCCGCCCGGTTGACCAAGAACCGCCGCAAGGGCATCGACGACGCCGTTGCCTACCTGTGCAACAAGGCCGAGCACCTGCGCTACGACCTCGCCCTGGACCGCGGCTGGCCCATCGCCACCGGCATCATCGAGGGCGCCTGCCGCCACCTGGTCAAGGACCGCCTGGACATCACCGGAGCCCGCTGGGGCCTGTCCGGCGCCGAGGCCGTCCTCAAGCTCCGTGCCCTGCGCAGCAACGGCGACTTCGACGCCTACTGGGCCTGGCACGAACAGCAGGAGTTCACCCGCAACCACCAAGCCCGCTACCGCGATGGGCTCAACCTCGCGGCTTGATCAACAACACCCCGATTGGATCTGCACCCAA
>NZ_JBEXKB010000202.1:0-2214 GCF_040609455.1 Kitasatospora sp. NPDC004669 | reverse complement strand
AGCACGCTATAGCAGTTCCAGACATGATCGCCCCGGCAGTGAGTGGTGCACATAACTCCGTACTTGTTGGAGCGCTCAGATCAGTACGTGGACACCGGGTCATCTTCGAGCGGCTCTTCGCCTGGGACCCGAACGCGTAAGGCGTGGTCGATGACGCGGTCACCCGTTCGCTGAGACAGTCTCAAACCGTAGGGAGAACAGGGCGATGGTCAGGTCGAGCGTCAGGGCGTCGCCGAGCGGCGGGTCCTGGTGCAGGACGCCGTAGCTGGTGATCTCCACCCGCGTGTGCGGGGCGATCAACGGGGACTCAATCCGCACCAGCCGCCGCATACGGTGGTCGCAGGACTCGGCGGTGGCGGGGGTTTCGGGTGTCACGGTTCTCCAATCACAAAGGTGGTGTCGGCCGGACGGCCGCGCGCCACCGCCCCGCGCCTTGTGCTGTGGCGCGGGGCGGTGGTGGGCAGCGTCAGCGACCGGAGCGACCGAACCGGTCAGAAGTCGTGCGCGTCGCCGAGGGAGTCGGCCAGCTCGCTGGCGATGTCGTAGCTGTAGCGCAGGTGCTTCTCGGCCCGGCGCAGCAGCGCGAGCTGGTCGGCGTCGTCGTCGGCGTCGCTGGCGCCACCTGATTCATGACACTCCCGGTCTCGCCGTCTCCTGGCCTGAAACTCCAGAACGACCTGTCAGCTCGCGGGCCAGGCCGCGAAGCACCTACTTGCTCTCGGTACTGAAGGCGCCGGTGCTGTGGCTGATCTGGTCCTGCAGGGCCTGCCAGCTTCGTGCGTCGGCGCTGAGGACGTCGTGCAGGTAGGCGGAGACGGCGTCGGCGACGAGGACGACGCGGGCGGGGTCCTCGTCGGTGGTGTCCTTGGCGGCCTCGCCGGATATTCCGCCGAAGAGGTGCTCGCCCTCGGCGATGGTGAGCAGTCGCTTCGGGCCCGGGCTGAGGTGGTAGGCATCGGTGAACCATTCCGGTCCGCGGGTAGTCATCACCGACTGGTCCTTTCCGCCGGCGATGACCAGGGCGGGGGCGGTCATGCCGGAGAAGTCCGGGCGCGCGAACGGGAGGTAAGTGAGCGCGAAGGGCGTCAGAGCGTCCCCGGCACCGGCCGCCGCGATGAGCGCGCCCGCCTTGACGGCGGGGTGGGAGAAGTCCTCGCCCGGGTTGCCCTCGGTGTCGAGGACGCGGGCGCCCAGGAGGGCACCGGCGGTCTGTGCTCCCCAGGAGTGCCCGACGACAGCGACGCGATCGCGGTCGACGCGCGCGGCCAGACCGCTGACCTGGTTGAGAATGTCACCGAGGCCGTCCAGGACACTATGCAGATCGGCTATGCGCACGCGCCAGATGGTGGCGAAACGGGGATCGTCGAAGCCGATGCCGTGGCGGCGGGAGTCCAGATGGGTGGGCTGCACCACGACGAACCCGGCAGCAGCCCAGCGGTCTACGAGGGGCTCGTAGCCGTCCATCGACCAGGCGTTGCCGTGGGAGAAGACGATGACGGGCAGGTCTCTCCCGTCGACCGGTGCGGTGACCTTGACCTGTAGGTCGATGCCGCGGTCGGTGGTGGGAACGGTGATGGGCTTGACGGCGATGACCTGACGGTTGAGCGTGGCCGTGGGGCGGCTCTGGCCGGAGTGAAGTTCCATGGCGTCGACGTTAGGAAGCCGATAGGTACCAAATGGTAACCTTCAGCTCGTGAACATGACCGCAGCCGACCTGGCGAGCGCGGCAAAGGACCTGGAAGCGGGCACGGTGTTCCTCGCCGACTGCCCCGCACGGCTGGCGATCGAGATCATCGCCAACAAGTGGTCCGTCGTTGTCCTGTTCGCTCTCACCGGCGGACCCAAGAGACACAGCGAACTCGTCGCGCTGTCCGGCGGGATCTCGCGCAAGGTACTGACGCAGACCCTTCGCCGCCTGCAAAGCAACGGCCTGGTCGACCGTCAGGTGTACGCCGAAGCGCCGCCGCGAGTCGAGTACAGCCTGACCACGCTCGGCCAGACACTCCAGGAGCCGATCGTGATGCTGACCGAGTGGGCGCGAACCAACGGCGAAGCTGTCGTCGACTTCCGAGAGTCGGCAGCCGCCAGGTCGATCGACTGAGAACCGTTGGGCCGCCGGACTGAGCTGCCCCGACTTTGGTGGAGTCCGCGATCGTGTGATCAAGCGGCTTGCGGGGCTCGCTCCAGTTGCGCCCAGTAATCCTGCTCGTATTC
>NZ_JBEXKB010000201.1:0-2315 GCF_040609455.1 Kitasatospora sp. NPDC004669 | reverse complement strand
GGCGCCCTCACCCTCGACGACGCCGCCCGCATCGTCGTCCGCCGCAGCCAAGCCATCACCGCACTCGCCGGCACCGGCACCATGGCCAGCATCCCCCTGCCCGCCGACCAAGTCCAACCCCTGCTCACCCACCACAACGGCAACGCCCACATCGCCGCCGTCAACGGCCCCAACCACACCGTCATCGCCGGCACCGTCGAAGCCCTGACCGCCATCGTCGACCAAGCCCAGACCGACGGCATCCGCGCCCGCACCATCCCCGTCGACTACGCCTCCCACAGCCCCCAGGTCGAAGCCATCCGCGACCGGGTCCTCACCGACCTCGCCGACCTCACCCCCCAACCCTCCGCCATCCCGCTCTACTCCACCCTCACCGCCGCGTTCATCGACACCACCGTCATGGACGCCGACTACTGGTACACCAACCTCCGCAACCCCGTCCTCTTCGAACAGTCCGTCCGCGCCCTCGTCGAAACCGGCCACACCACCTTCATCGAGACCAGCCCCCACCCCGTGCTCACCAACCCCGTCGAAGAGATCCTCGACGGCACCGGCCAGGCGATCGGCACCCTGCGCCGCGACCACGGCGACCTGGCCCGCTTCCTCACCTCCGCGGCGCAGGCCCACACCACCGGCACCTCCGTCACCTGGCCCTCCCTGCCGAGCGCCCCGGCGGTCCCGGTGGAGCTGCCCACCTACCCCTTCCAGCGCCGGTCGTACTGGCTGAAGCCGGTCACCACCACCGACCTCGGCAGCACAGGGCTGCGTCCGCTGCACCACCCGGTGCTGGCCGCCGCCACCACACTGCCCGACGGCACCCACCTGTTCACCGGCCGGGTCTCGCGGCACCAGCAGCCCTGGCTCGTCGACCACGCCGTGCTGGACACCGTGCTGCTGCCCGGCGCCGCCTTCGTCGAGCTCGCCCTGCACGCCGCCCAGCGGACCGGCCACCCGCACCTGGCCGAACTCACGCTCCAGCACCCGCTGGTGGTCCCCGAGGACGCCGCCGTCGAGGTCCAGGTCGCGGTGGGCCCGGCGGAGGACGGGGCCGGCCGTACGGTGACCGTCCACTCCCGCCCGACCGACCCGACCGGCGACGACCAGCCGTGGACGGCGCACGCGGTCGGCACCCTCACCGCCGAGGCGCCCGACCGCCCCCCGGTCGAGGAGGCCTGGCCTCCGGCCGGAGCGACCCCGGTCCCGGTCGACGGGTTCTACCCCCGGCTCGCCGCGCGCGGCTACCACTACGGCCCGCTCTTCCAGGGCCTGCGGGCCGCCTGGCGGCGCGGGACGGAGCTGTACGCGGAGGTCGTGCTGCCCGGTGACGGCGGCACCGACGACTTCGGCATCCACCCCGCCCTGCTGGACGCGTCCCTGCACGCCTCACTGCTCGACCTCGGACCCGAGGGCATCCGGCTGCCGTTCTCGTGGACCGACGTCGACCTGCACGCCGTCGGGGCCCGCGCGCTCCGGGTACGACTGTCGCCGACCGGCCCGGAGAGCGCCCGGCTGACCCTCTCCGACTTCGACGGGCTTCCGGTCCTGACGGTGGACTCGCTGGCCGGCCGCCCGATCACGCCCGAGCAGCTCGCCGCGGTCCGCACGGTCGCCCGTCCCCCGCTGTACCGGGTGGAGCAGGCGGCACGGGACCTCACCGGCCGTACCCCCGTCACCGGGCCCTGGGTGGTCATCGGCGACGAGGCGTCCGCCGAAGCGCTGCGCACCGCGGGCGTCGGCGTCCTCCGCCACCTTCCGCTCACCGCTTCCGCCGACGACGACGAACCCGCCCGCGCCCACGACCTCGCCGGGCAGGCCCTCGCCGCCCTCCGGGAAGCCCTCACCGACGAGGCCCTCACCGACAGCCCCGTTCTGGTCGCCATCCGGCACGCCGACGGCCTGGCCGCCTCCACCGTCCAGGGACTCACCCGGTCCGCCCAGGCCGAGCACCCCGACCGCATCGTCCTCGCCCACCTCGACGACACCGGCCACCACCTCCTGCCCGTCGCCCTCGCCGACGACGAACCGGAACTCGCCTTGGTGGACGGCCGGTTGACCGTGCCCCGGCTGGCCAGGGCCGCCACCCCGGACACGACGGAGAGCACCCCGCTCGACCCGGACGGCACCGTCCTGATCACCGGCGGCACCGGCACCCTCGGCACCCTCCTCGCCCACCACCTCGTCACCACCCACGGCGTCCGCCACCTCCTACTCGCCGGCCGCCGCGGCCCGAACACCCCCGGCTCCACCGAACTCACCACCGAACTCCAGGAATTGGGCGCCACCGTCACCATCGCGGCCTGCGACACCACCGACCG
>NZ_JBEXKB010000200.1:0-2362 GCF_040609455.1 Kitasatospora sp. NPDC004669 | reverse complement strand
CTCGACGCCGACGACGCTAGAAGTCCGCCAGGTCCGCCACACTGGCAAGTCCCCGGAAATCACCCCAACGAGGCACCCTCACAAGATCTGCACCCATCCTCGTCCTTGCCATCCAGGGCCGCGTCACCGCGGGTTACTGGCTCCCGCCTGGACGGCGCCAACCGCCAGGATCTCGTAGTTCGGTTCAGCACCAATCGGTGCCACTCACGACCCGGCACCGGCCCAGCCCACCGCCAGTCCTACGCCTTGCGGTGCGGGTAGTCACGAGCATGCTGCTGCCGGATCTCCCACCACGGGTCGCTCGGCGTCGCTACCAGCGCGGCCACCAGCTCCCGCTTCGTCGGGGCGGGCAGCACCAGCGGGCCCAAGCCCTTTGCGGCGCGGGCCTGCACGCACCCCGGGCACTCCAGCCGATCGGAGCCGGCCTCCTGGCGCAGCTCCAGCTTCGAGCCGGCCTTCCCGCCGATCGAGCCCCGGCACGTCCAGCACGGGCGCAGCGCGGCATTCGCCTCCCGGGCGGCTTCCAGCTGTTCTTCGGCCTCCCGTTCCAGGCGCTGGGTGTGTTCCTGGTGGCAGGTCCAGCAGCGGCCGCCGGGGCGGCGGGTCCACTCGACCCGTCCTTCGGGGCCGTACTCCCAGGTGCTCTCCTCCTCGGGAACGTCGCCACAGTCGATGCAGACCAGGGAGTCCATCAGCTCCTGGTGGGCCTTGTGCTCCTCGTCCTCGCGGGCGGCCTGGCGCAGGTCGTAGGCGGCCCGGTTGTTCGGGTTCTCCAGCGCCTCGATGAGGGAGTGCCGGCCGGGGCGGCCGAAGCGCCACCACACCGGGCCGAGCGGCCCGTGCTCGGCCAGCAGCTCCAGGGTGGTCGCGACGATGGGCACGGCGTCGTCGTACTCGCGCCACCCATCGTCGTTGTAGTCGCGGACCTCCCTGCGCCACCGGCCGCGCCAGCAGTCGGCGGACAGGTCCGCGACGGCCTGCTGCCGGTTGGCCAGCGCGACCGGTCCGGCGTCGGTGACGACCAGGGCGACCGGCGGGTACCCGGCGCGGGTGTGGCCGGGCCAGGTACGGCGCCACCAGTGCACCGTCCGGTCGGCCGGCTCCCGGTCGGCGAGGGCGGGGTCGTTATCGCGGACCTTGGTGCGGAACAGCTCGCGGTAGCGGGGGAACTTCGCGGCGACGTCGGCCGGGGCCATGGTGGAGCGGTCGACCTCGACCATGAGGACCGGCACCCCGATCTCCGCCGCCTGCCACACGCCGTCCGGGCGCACCTTGCGCTTCCCGCCCGGCAGCGTGAATTCCACCTCGGTCGCCCAGTCGGTCACGGCGCCCACCCCGCCCGGGGCGTCCGGCGCGGTGCCGCCCAGGACGAACGCGGCGATCGTCTCGTTGACCGCCATCGCATGCTGGGCACCGGAGCGCCCGGCACCCCGCGCCGTTCCGCCCATGTCGGAGCGAGGCAGGCCGAGCACCTGCCCGGCCGCCTCCAGCCCGGCCGTGCCCTCCAGCCGCCAGGTCTTGTGCCGGTCCTTCGTGTTGCCGTCGGAGGCGACCAGGCCGTGCAGGGCGAGATCGCGCAACGCCTGCCGGATCACGGTGTTCGACGCCGCCCCCGGGCGCAGCAGTCGCTGGAGCTGATCGGCGGTGGCGACCTTGAGCACGCCGAGCGCGCCGAGGACGTCGGAGCGCAGGGCGTTGGTCGAGCCGTTCGGGTTGGCGGCGCCGCGCCGGAACGCGGTCCGTCCCGGCCGGGACGGCTGCGGTGGTTCGACGGCGTCGGCCTGGTCGTCGTTGTCGTCGGGCAGGGCGGGGCTCTGACGGGTGCTCACGGGCGTCTCCCGGTGGTCGTGGTCGCTGCTGCCTCTGAGGGATATCCGGCGCTCCTGACAGCGGCCAAGCCCGTTCCGGGCCCGCGCGCCGCGCCCTCTCCCACCACCTCGATCCGGCCCCCGCCGCCACCCCCCAGCAGCGAGCGGCCGGCACCAGCCGGACGCGAGAAAAGGAGAAGCCCACCGCAGGTGCAACAACCCGAACCGACCAACCGACAACGCCACAACCACAAACCAAACCAAAAGCAGAAAGACGGGAGAAGAGGGTTGTCAGAATGCGGTGGCGGCCCGGATTCGGGCACTGACCTGCCCGTTTTCCCGCATCCGACGCGAGAGGGCCGGTAGGGGGTACGGAGGGGGAGACGGCAGGGGGAACAGAAGCACTCCGACCAAACTCACCGAGGTCATCAAGGTGTTGGTGAGTTTCCTTGATGGGCCATCAAGGAAACCCGGCGATCTTCCCGAAGTCGGTGACCAGGCCCTTGCGGCGGGCGAGTTCACCGTCGAACAGGTCGGTGATCATCGCGATCGCG
>NZ_JBEXKB010000199.1:0-2377 GCF_040609455.1 Kitasatospora sp. NPDC004669 | reverse complement strand
GGGCCTGCTCGCTGCCGTCCGGGCCGCCGACCAGCTGCGCTGGGCTTGAACTGGTACCGAGGGCGTGGTGGGGGCGTGGCGGCGGCTGAGGTGGCTTTGCTCACGAGTTATGAAGTCTCTTGTTCACGGATTTGGAAGGCACGCGAATCCGCGGTCGGCCGATGTTCACGAGAACGGGAGGCACCCTGCGGCCGGCCTACTCCCGGGCGTCACCGGCGGTCCCCCCACTGTTCTGATCACGACGTTCGGACAGCCCCTGGACCGCCCGCCAGCGCGGGGCATTGTCGTCGGGGACTTCCGGCGAGGCGAAGTAGAACGGTACTCCGAGGTAGTCGGCCAGGGCCCGTCCTGCCTCGGCTGCGGCGGTACCCGGCTGGGGGCCGCCGCAGCCGTGATGGATGGTCGCCAAATGACCGTCTCCGGCCGGATCATCCAGGACCGCAACCAGCAGCACGAACCAGTCGTGGACGGTGTCGCCGTCCCAGAGAGCCTCAATGGCGGCCACCTGGCCCGAGAGGGCCGCAGCGCGGGCAGCAAGTGAGGGGACATCGAGCGAATCAGGCGGGCTGTGTTGCACGCGATCGCCAAGGGCCTCATAGCGCGCGTGGACCACCTGTTCCGCCTCGCGCAGACCCAACTCCAGCGGGCGCAGGGCCTCCCACACGGCCCTGACTGCCATCATCCGGCGGTCGCGCAGCACATTCGCGTCGACCTCCTGGCGGGTCTGCTCCTCCAAGTAGGTCCACCAACCGCTCACAGGGCCTCCGAACTGGGTTCCATGACGTAAGTCATGAGCCGAACGTACGTCAGTACGGTGCGGGCGACTCCGGCGGTCCGTCGTTCGGGAGCCACGGTGCTGTCGAAACTCGTGAACATTCCCGCCCGGTCTCAGGAGGGTGTTGCCTCCCGAATCGGTGTTGAAGTGCTGTCCATTCTCATGAACGAAGCCACTGAGGTGGCGGCGGGTTTTGCCCCCAAGGGTGGCGGGCCGGGCGGTGCGGGCGCGTCCGCCCGGCGCGGGAGCGGGGGCGGCGGCCTGGGGCCCGTGCCCCGGGCCCCGGGCCGCGGGACCGGCGGCGCTCGGGCCGGGGGAGGGGTCAGGTGCCGCCGCCTCCGCCCCCGCCGTTGACGGTGGCCGCGACGGCGCCGATGCTGCCGTCGCCGGCGAGGGAGACGCTCAGGGTCAGGAACTTGATCGGCTGCGGCGGGACGATCGGGACCGGCGGAATGATCGGGTTCGGCGGGAATTCGAGGAAGGTGGGGTTGAAGGTCAGCCGGATCGGGGTCGGCGGGACCTCGGTGCGTTCCGTGTCGGTGCCGACGAAGCGGTAGGTGCGGCCGCTGGTGAGGCCGCGGCCGGTGGTGTTGATCAGGCGGCTGACGACCTGGACGTCGATGTCGTTGCCGCCGGCCAGCGTGCGCACCCGCACGTCGAGGGTGCCGGTCACGGCGATGTTCTCGGTGGTGCCGGCGATCGTGCCGGACAGCGGGAGCCGGACGTGCTTGAAGTGCACCAGGGGAAGGACCGCGCGGACGGCGCTCGGGACGGCGGCGGGGGCGGCGGTCGCGGGGACGGCAGCCAGGCCGAGCACGACCGGCAGCAGGCCGGCCGTGGCGGCGGCGCGCTGGAGGACGCGGCGCATGGATCACTCCTCATCAGGTAGGCGAGCGGGCGTGCCCGCGCGACCGAGGACCGCGACGGCCGCCCACCGCCCACCTCACCCGAGGCGCTCGCGCGCGGCGCGCCCAGGCGGGCACTCGGCCCAACGCCCCGCCCGCCGTTCGGCTCAGACCGCCACGCCCCGCCCGCACGCCAAACCCACCCGGCGGATTCCGCTACGCCCCCCAGGGGATGTACACCAGTGTTGCGGCGGGATTTCCTGGCAGGCGTTTTCTGATACGTATTCGGGTCGAACGGGATTCTCTGAATGGCGGTCTCTGATACGCGCCCGCCGGGGATTTTCGGCCTCGCTCCGCCAGGCCGCGATTCGGGGGTTTGGCCGGGATTGGGACTGCCGTTCCGGCGGGATCGCCTGACGGTCGAAGACTGATACAGGGGATGGGGTGGGACTCCTGTCCCTACACGGTGCATCAGCTGATGTGCCCCCACCCGGACCCCTCCTATCCTCGTTACGGTCAGTCACCCCGGCCGCCGGGACCGTCCCACCACCCCGCACCCTCCTCCCGGCCAGCCTGCCCCGGAGCATAGCGGAGGGGCTTTCACCTGGGCTGTAGCGCAGCGGAAGCCCGGGTGGGGCATGGAGCGGAGCGGAGTGCCCCAGGCCTCGCGCAGCGAGGCCGGCCTGACCGAAGGTCAGGCCACGGACACGCGGAGCGGGTCCGTCGACCGGCCGAAGGCCGGACGCGAACGGAGGGC
>NZ_JBEXKB010000198.1:0-2385 GCF_040609455.1 Kitasatospora sp. NPDC004669 | reverse complement strand
ACAGGCCAACTACGCCGCCGCCAACGCCTACCTCGACGCCCTCGCCACCCACCGCCACACCCACGGCCTCCCCGCCCACTCCCTCGCCTGGGGCCCGTGGCAGCAGGAGGCGGGCGGCATGACCGCGACGCTGACCGAGCAGGACCACGCCCGCATGCGCCGGACCGGCCTGCTGCCGATCCCGGCGGAGCGCGCCCTGGCGATGTTCGACGCCGCGCTGGCCGCCGGGAGCGCGACCTCCGTCGCCGCCCTCTTCGACACCGGCCGGCTGCGCGCCTCCGGCGAGGTGCCCGCGCTGTACCGCGGTCTGGTGCGCGGGGTCGCACGGCGGGCGGCGTCAGGCGCCGCGGCCGGCGCTTCGCCCGTACTGGAGCAGCTGCACGGGCGGAGCCCGGCCGAGCAGGAGCAGATCCTGCTCGACCTCGTCCGCGGCGCCGTCGCGGCCGCGCTCGGCCACAGCGCGGTCTCGTCCGTCGACCCGGCCGGCCAGTTCAAGGAGCTCGGCTTCGACTCGCTGACCGCCGTCGAGCTGCGCAACGCGCTGGCCGCCGGGACCGGCCTGCGGCTGCCCGCCACCCTGACCTTCGACCACCCGACCCCCACCGCCGTCGCCCGCTTCCTGCTCGCCGGGCTGCTCGGCGACGGCGGCGCGGTCGCCGGCGCCGCCGTACCGACCGCCGTGACGGCCCGCGCGGACGACGACCCGATCGTGATCGTCGGCATGGGCTGCCGGTTCCCCGGCGGCGCCGACACCCCCGAGGCGCTGTGGCGGCTGGTCGCCGACGGCGTCGACGCGATCGGCGACTTCCCGGACAACCGCGGCTGGGACGTCGAGAACCTCTTCGACGCCGACCCGGAGGCGATCGGCAAGACCTACGCCCGCCAAGGCGGATTCCTCTACGACGCCGACGAGTTCGACGCCGACTTCTTCGGCATCAGCCCCCGCGAGGCGCTCGCCCTCGACCCCCAGCAGCGCCTGCTGCTGGAGACCAGCTGGGAGGCGGTCGAGCGGGCCGGCATCGACCCGAAGTCCCTGCACGGCAGCCGTACCGGCGTGTTCACCGGCGTGATCGCCCAGGAGTACGCCTCGCTGACCTACCTCGGCGACGAGGGCGCCGAGGGCTATCTGGTCACCGGTCTCGCCGCCAGCGTGGCGTCCGGCCGGGTGTCCTACGTGCTCGGGCTGGAGGGCCCGGCGCTCACCGTCGACACCGCGTGCTCCTCCTCGCTGGTCGCCCTGCACCTGGCCGTCCAGGCACTGCGCCAGGGCGAGTGCACCATGGCCCTGGCCGGCGGCGTCACCGTGATGGCCACGCCGGGGATGTACCAGGAGTTCAGCCGTCAGCGCGGGTTGTCGCCCGCCAGCCGCTGCCGGTCCTTCGCGGGCTCCGCCGACGGTGTCGCCTGGGGCGAGGGCGCGGGCATGCTGCTGCTGGAACGGCTCTCCGACGCCCAGGCCAACGGGCACCGGGTGCTCGCGGTGGTCCGCGGCTCGGCGGTCAACCAGGACGGCGCCAGCAACGGGCTCACCGCCCCCAACGGGCCGTCGCAGCAGCGGGTGATCCGGGCCGCGCTGGCCGACGCCGGGCTGGCTCCCGACCAGGTGGACGCGGTCGAGGCGCACGGCACCGGCACCACCCTCGGCGACCCGATCGAGGCCCAGGCCCTGCTGGCCACCTACGGACAGGCGCACGAACCCGAACAGCCGCTCTGGCTCGGCTCGTTCAAGTCCAACATCGGGCACACCCAGGCCGCGGCCGGCGTCGCCGGTGTGATCAAGATGGTCGAGGCGATGCGCCACGGCGTGCTGCCCAAGACCCTGCACGTGGACGAGCCCACCCCGCACGTGGACTGGGCCGAGGGTGCGGTCTCCCTGCTCACCGAAACCCGGGACTGGCCCGAGACCGACCACCCGCGCCGCTCCGCCGTCTCCTCCTTCGGCATCAGCGGCACCAACGCCCACATCATCCTGGAGGCCGCACCGGAGAGCACCGGGCCCGTCGGGACCGGGACCGAGCCGATCGGGGACGTCCCGGCAGCCGTCCCGTTCGTGCTCTCCGCCCGGACCGAACCCGCCCTGCGCGAGCAGGCGGACCGGCTGCGCGCGCACCTGATGGACCGTCCGGACGTCGACCCGGTCGCCGTCGCCGGCGCCCTGGCCACCTCCCGGGGCCGGTACGAGCACCGCGGGGTCGTCATCGGCCGGGACCGCGAGGAGCTGCTGAGCGGTCTCGCCGCGCTCGCCGCGGACCAGACCTCACCGGTCGTCGTGACCGACCGTGCCGAGCAGCCCGGCCGCACCGTGTTCGTCTTCCCCGGCCAGGGCTCCCAGTGGGACGGCATGGCCCGCGACCTGCTGGCCGAGTCCCCGGCCTTCCGCACCCA
>NZ_JBEXKB010000197.1:0-2395 GCF_040609455.1 Kitasatospora sp. NPDC004669 | reverse complement strand
GGCCGACAAATCCCAAACAGGACAGTCGAGACGTCAGTCAGTTGGAGGGTCAGACCCGCCAGCGGCGTCACCACGAACATCATCACTGTCAGTTGTCGTGTATGACGGGGCCGTGGCAGTCGTGGAAGGAATGCGAGTTGCTTGGGTCTTCCGGGGCGAGGAAGTCACAGGTTGATGACACAGCATCCGACTGCTCTGGCGATTGCGAACACGGCCTGGAGGGCGTCGTCGACTTTGCCGCGGACGGAAAGCGTGATCGACTCGATCGGGTTCGCTGCCCCAAGGTCCAGTTCGATGCTCCAGGTTGGGCCGCCGAGGCTCCCCCAGGGGCGGGTGTCCCAGAAGTCGATGCTGGGCAGCTGGCTGAGGAGAGCGGCCTTGACCTGCTCGTGGGATCCGAGTGGCGGGGTGGCGAGGTCGTTCGGGATGGGTCGGCGACCCAGGATGACGTCGAGATGTTCGCCGCCCCCGTCGTCCGAGGTGAATCCGGCGGGGATGGGCAGAAGAAGCAGGTCCCAGCTCATGAGGCCTCCAGTGATGTGATGCTGATGCGCCGCTGACGATAGCCCTGGCTGGTGACAGGCACGTCTTCAGGCCAACGGGAGCTGAAACGCCAGATGTTCGGCCGAGCCGGCCGCCGCCTCCTCCGCCACCGCATCTTGCTCGCCTGAGCCGCCACCACTCCGTCACCGCATCCGAAAATCTTGCAAGAACCACCAACGGTTCAGGCGCGGATCGTGAAGCCGATCACGAGGCGGAAGCGTTCCCAGGCAGCACCCAATCCGCGGCCGGGCGGGCGAGGACGTAGCCGCGGAACCAGCCGGGGAAGGCCCGACCCAACTCGCCGCGGCCGCTCAGCCGGGCCTCGCCGGCGCGGGCGCAGCGAGCAGGTGACGTGCTGCTGACGCGCGTGGTGTTCGGCAGGCCGAACGCCCCGGCCAACACCATGTTCGACAGCATCCCGGCGGATGAATGGGAGGGCCACCCGTTTCTGCCGGTCCTTCCGGTGAAGGCGAGCGCTCTTTGTCATCGTGCCTTGAGACACGATCAGGGCAACGATCCGCCAGAGCTCGACAGACACCTCATCCGACGAGCAAGTTCAAGGGGCGTCTCGGCCGTCCGTCCTGTCATGTGTTAATCAGACACAGGCTCTCAGGGTTTCCAGGGGCGCCAGGGGTGCTGTCAGGAGCGCCTCGTACGCTCCGGCCATGGAGAATTCAACGTGGGTCGGCGTCCGCGAGCGGGTGCGGGCGGTCGCGGCCGCTCCGCGGAGCGCGAGTGTGTTCGGTGCGCCGGGGCACCGCTTCCTATTGGAAGAGCCGCTGACCGCGGCGGACCTCGCCGAGCTCGAATCCCAGGTCGGCGTCGTCCTGCCCACGGAGTACCGGGAATTCCTGCTCACGGTGGGTGCCGGCGGTGCGGGGCTGGCGTACGGCGTTTTCCCAGCGCGCCGGGTCGAGGGCCGTTGGTGGTGGGAGGGGGACGGCGCCGACCTCGCGGACCTGACCAGGCTGGCCGAGCCGTTCCCCCGGCAGGGCCCGCATCACGACCGGTTGCGGGAACTGTGGGCGGAGTACCCGGACGAGGACGACTGCGCGGCGGCGGACGAGGACTACGCCGAGGTCATGGAGGCCTGGGAGCAGCGGTGGGAGCCGCTGATGTTCTCCTCGGACCGTACCGTTGGCGCCGTCCTCGTCTGTCACCTCGGCTGTGCGGCTCGCCAGTGGCTCGTCGTCAGCGGTCCGGAGCGGGGACGGATCTGGCGCGACGACCGGGCGGACGGAGTGGATCTCGTCCCACTGCTGGACGACCAGGGCGAGCCGGTGACCTTCGCCCGGTGGTACCTGGATTGGTTGGAGGACAGCGAGCGCCAGGTGCAGTCGCGTCGGGGAGGGGTCCGGGCCGGTGTCTGAGTCGACGCGTGAGCCGATGTCTGAGCCGTCAACCAGATCGGTGGAGGAGTGGCTGATGGATCCGGCGTCAGGGCGGCGGCCCGGGAGCCGGCACCCTTGGTGACCTTCGTCCGCAGGCGGACGGTGGCGAAGGTCGACTCGATGGGGTTGGTGGTGCGTAGGTGGATCCAGTGCTCGGCGGGGAAGTCGTAGAACGCCAGCAGTTCGTCCTCGTCATCGACGATCTTCTTGACGGCCTTGGGGAACTTCGCGCCGTAGAGCTTGGCGAAGGTCTTGATCGCCTGCTCGGCGTGGTCGCGGTCCTCGGCGTTGTAGATGTCCTGGATCGCCTTCTTCGCCGAGGGCTGGGCCGACTTTGGCAGGACGTCGAGGGCGTTGGCCGTTTTGTGAAGCCGTAAGGAATCAACTTGTCGGTGTGTCGTCTTCGCTTCGTGCGGCGGCGAGGAGATCTGCGGCGGATCGGTAACGGGTGGCCGCCGGAG
>NZ_JBEXKB010000196.1:0-2490 GCF_040609455.1 Kitasatospora sp. NPDC004669 | reverse complement strand
GCAGGCCTCCTACGAGCCCTTCACCCGCCCGCTCGACCTCCTCGGCATCGCCTGACCAGCACACTCACAAGATCACCGGACTTTGCAACAGCCCTATGCACAGGGGTCTGGCTCGTCCAGCCAGTGGATCTCGGCCTTGGAGTCCCCGTCGAACGGGACCCCCTCGGTGGCCCTTCGAGACAACCACTCGCCGCACCAGGAGACGAATGAGCTCCCGCCGGAACTCGTGGCCGGCCTTTACGCACGCTTTCCGAATGCTCTCGTCCTCCAGGAGCCAGCTGATATCGAGGCGCCTCGGCGTCGCGCCGGCCACCCGCTGCTTCGCAGTGGAGCGATTCAGCCGGGAAACGTGAAGACGGCCCCATCGGGAGCAACCCAAGGCACCGGGTAAGACTCGACCGATAGGGCCGTCAGATTGCGCGGGCGCCGGTGCCTCGGCGCGTCTCCTGATGTGTACAACTGCGACGGGTAACACCGCGTCAGCCTCCCACCTCAGGGGACCAGCGCCGCCGGCGAGTTGGCCACGCCGAGTGAGGGGCAGAAAAGTCGCCCCTCCCCTAACTCCCTACAAGCGCATAGGGTTTAGCAAAGGGACATCTTTGGCCCGCTCTAACCTAGGGTTCTTGCAGGGCTGCGCCCCGCGCCACCCGAGCGTGATCCACTAGCCACGCTCAGTATTCGCATGCAAAACCATAGTGCCGCGAAGGGCGCACGCCCGGCGGACCTTGATCCGTTGAACGTGCGCCCTGGTCCCGCTATGTGATGCGCTATCAGGCAGTGGTCGACGTAGGATCCTGGGGCGCCCACGGGTCCGGCTGATCAAGCCAGTGGATTTCCACGCGGGCCGGGTCGAACCGGTTGTCTCCCCGGGTGCCCCTGGCAACGACCAGGCGCCGTATGACCAATCGGAGCAGATCCCGCCGTAGTGCGTGGTCCGCGTTCTCCCACGCCTCGCTGATCTGTTCGTGTTCCAGTAGCCACTCGATGTCGAGCTTCTTCGGGGCCAACTCCGCCACGCGATCCAGGGCCGTCTGGAGGGCTACGCGCGCCTCGGCTTGAATACGGGGCAAGTGGACATCGAACGGCGGGTCGTACATCCCCGCCGCCTGCTGCTCTGCGATGCGCTGTACACGCTGCTCGGCAGCCTTCTGAGCAGCCAGGGCGTCGGACAGCTCCTCAGCCGTCTCCGGGTCTTGTAGGCCCGCGTAACGCTCCGCGGCGATCCATAGAAGAGGGTCGGTCACGTCTCCGGCGTTCATGCGGTCGAACCACGCCGACGTGACGTGTTTCTCCAGCGTCGTCCGCGTGACGCTCACCGGGTCCGGGCAGGATTTCCCCGCCCCGTGCTTCGCGCACACGTGACTCCGCCCACCGCTTGCAGCACCCTTACAGCCCCGGCACCGGGTGATGTCGGTCAGAAGGTGGTACTTGTTGCTGCTCGGCTGCTCCTCGTACCTCAGGTGCCCTCGCAGTGCGGCACGGGCCTTCCGGACGATCTCCGGTGGTATCGGCTTGGCACCCTCAGCAAGCACGCTGATGCGTTCGCCGGTGACAGGGTGCCGGTAGACCGCGTCCTCGCCCGTGACGGCCCCCTGCGCCACGCTTACTTGCCACCCCTCGTATACCGGGCGCCGGATCATTTTCGAGATGGTGGACGCCTGCCACTCCCCGCCGCCAGGCGACGGGATTGGAGACCGCCCGGAGTTGAGTGCGCGCCCCAGCATGCGGGCGGGCACGCCCAGGGCGACGGACTCAAAGATGTGCTCCACGTAGCGCCACGTGTCCGCGCTGTTCTTGAGCTTCCGCGTGTCCAGTCCGTCGAGCTCAAAGCCGTAGGGCAGTCTGCCGAGCCACTTCCCGGCATTTCGTTGCGTGGCCTTGGTGGCGGTCAGGTTGAAGCTCAGACGCTGCGAGAACTCGCGCGCCTGCTCGGCCCGATCGATGATCCACCGCCGGTCGCGCTCAATCGAGCTGTCCAGGCCCTCGTAGTCGAAGATGACCCTGGCCTTGCCGAGGATAGGCACGATCTCGTCCGCCCCCTTGCGGGTAAAGCGGTCCAGGAACGCGCACCACAGGATCGGCACATCTCCGGCCAGCACGGAGGACACAGCCTTGTCGAACTCGGGCCGCTTCACGTCCGACCATGCCGACAGGTTGTCCACCCAGACTTCCCGGACCCGCTTTCCGTCCTTGGCCGCCCATGCCCGACCTAGTTCCTCTTGGGTCTGCACAGAGAGAAGATCGCGCGGGTCCTCCGTGCGGATCTTCTTGGACTTGCGCAGGTAAGAGGTCAACCTCTTCCATGTCGGGCATCGGGTCTATGTGGCGCATTGGTCGAGTCGCCCATATCGAACAAACCGGCAGGTCAAGGGGCATGCTTAGGTGTCCACTCGATCGACCAGTACGACCTCGGGATGGAGTACGTCGGCTACGTCGAGCCGGGCGGCTACGACCGGGTGGTGTTCCGCGGCGACCCGGCCACCCGCGAGT
>NZ_JBEXKB010000195.1:0-2621 GCF_040609455.1 Kitasatospora sp. NPDC004669 | reverse complement strand
ACTCGGCGGTTAGCCGCATCCGGCGGGACAGAAGCCGGCGTGACTGACGACGAATGCCAAGGTGCCAGACCGGATCGACCCCCGCCAAGACCCCCTCACCACGATCCACCGTCGTAGCCGAGGAGACCGGCACCGATGCGAGAAGCGGGCCACCCGGAGCGCGCCGATCCCCGCCGACCCCTCCTGGCCTGCGCAAACACCCTCCAACCACCCACCAAACAGTCTCAAAGTGGCACAAAACGGACACCGCTATCCGTCGTCGTGCACCGCATTCGCGTGTGAGCGCACTCACCATGCAGGCCCCGACGACATCACCGACCGGCCCGCCGCCACCACGCCGAGTCAACACCGGACGGCCGCCATGGAGACCGCCACCACACCCGGCCGACGCGGGAACGGCACCGAAGGACGCCCCCCCGGCCGCCGGTCCTCCCGGCCGGGAGATGACGAGCAAGCACTGGAGCGCCGCCGGTGAACCGGCCCTGGACAGCATGACCCGCCGACAGCATCGGCGACGCCCCTTCGGCCCCCTTCCCCGAGTGCGCCGCCCGCCCGTGGGCAGGACTCATCGGCCGTTCCGGTGAGACCGGCGGAACACCTCGACGCGTTGCCTCAGGCCTGGCCCTGCGCCTGGCGCTTGTCCACGTACTCGGTGATGATCGAGAAGAACCGCGCCGGGTCCTCGAACGGCAGGCCGTGGCCGCCGGGGACCTGGAGGTAGTCGGCCCGGTGGATGGCGGCGGCCAGTTCGCGTTGGTGGTGGGGCGGGATGATCCGATCGTCGGCGCTCGCCAGCACGAGTGTCGGCGCGGTGACCCGGCCCACCGCGTCACGCAGGTCGATCCGGGTATCGAGTTCTATCTGCCCGAGGATGCGCTCATCGAGCATGGCCGTGAAACCCGCGGCCATTTCGGCGAACTGCGCGTCGTCGAGGGCGCCGAGGAGACCGGGCCCCATCGCGGTGAGGATCAACTGGCGGGCCAGTAGGGCCGGATCGGTACGCAGCAGGCGCGCCCACAGGTCGAACATGAACACCTCGCGCGGGCTCGTCCTGACCCATCCGGCGTGCAGGACGAGCGAGGTCACGGCAGCAGGGTGGCGGGCGGCCACGGCCGTGGCGACGACGGAACCCACCGAGTGACCGACCAGGTGGAACCGTTCCAGTCCGGCGGCCCGGGCAGTGGCGACGACCCGGTCGGCGAGTGAGTCCAGGTGGATCGGCGCGGGGTCGACGGGGGTGGTGCCGGCGCCGGGCAGGTTGGGGGCGACGACGGTGTACCGGTCGCGCATCACGTCGATGAGGGCTCCCCAGTTCGAGGTCGCGTCCGCGCCGGTGCCGTGGATCAGGACCAGGCCCGGGCCGGACCCGGCGATGACGTGATCAAGCGGTTCGCGGCCGGCCAAGGGGTGCCTCCATGAGTGAGTGGCTGAGTGGCGCACCCCAAGATAGCAGAGTTCTGTCATGTAGCAGAGTTCTGGCATAAGCCAGAGTTCGAGCTGGTGGCGTACGATCACCTTCATGGAGATGCCGGTCACGGAACGCCTCGGGCTGCACATCAAGCGGGTGGAGCAGGAGCTGATGGCGGCCAAGCACGCGGCGCTCCGGCCGCTCGGGCTCACGGTTCCGCAGTACGTCGCGCTGTACACGCTCGACGACCAGCCGGGGCTATCCGCCGCCGCGCTCGCCCGCGCCTGCCTGGTCACCCCGCAGACCATCGCCACCGTGCTCGCCAACCTGGAGGCGAAGGGCCTGATCACCCGCCAGCCGCATCCCTGGCACCGCAAGGTGGCCGAGGTGCGCCTCACCGACGACGGACGCCGACTGCTCGCGCAGGCCGACGCCAAGGCCGTCGCCATCGAACGACGGATCGCCGACGGCTTCAGCCCCGAGGAACGCACCCTGCTGATCGACCTGCTGGCCCGCGCATCGAGTCAACTGGTGCTCGCACCAGAGCAGGACTGACACCGCGGCCGGCCCCGCCGGCGATGGGCGTGCGGGCGCCGGAGCGGCCGACCGGGTTCGCGCCGAAGCCGACGACGGCGTGGCCCAGCACGGTAGGTACAAGCCAACTGCAGCCCTCGGGTGGGCCGGCCCACGTGCTCACAGGCCGACTCGGCCGCTCAGTCGCAAATCCGGCGACACGGGGCCGCCCGGCGGTGGTGCTACAGCTCGACGTCCATCCAGGCGACGTCGTTCAGCTCGACGTCGAGGCCGCGGGCGCGGCGTCCGCCGTCCTTGAAGTACTCGTCCCGCAGGGCCTCGGCGAGGATCGCTTCCTGCCGGGCCTGGGTGGCCCCGGCGTCACGGGCCTCGTACAGCCGCCGCGCCACGTCGCCGGGCATCTTCTGGGTGATCATCCGGGGGCGGGGGTCGTCGGTGGAGCCACCGGCCGCGCTGTAGCCGAAGGTCGCCTGGATGTGGAGCATGAAGCCGCGCTGCTCGGCCTGGCGACGCACCCGCTGCTTCACCCGCGGCTGCCAGGCCGAACGGACCGCCCGCTCGACCTTCGCCGCGTTGGCCTTCGTCATGGGGATGTCGCCGGTCATCCGGCCCTCGGCCAGGGCCGTCAGGGCGCGGGCCCAGCGCTGCGCGGTGCGCACCGAGACGCCGGCGGCCTGGG
>NZ_JBEXKB010000194.1:0-2643 GCF_040609455.1 Kitasatospora sp. NPDC004669 | reverse complement strand
CGGCGGCCACCCGTTACCGATCCGCCGCAGATCTCCTCGCCGCCGCACGAAGCGAAGACGACACACCGACAAGTTGATTCCTTACGGCTTCAGTGAACGCGGCAGCGCTGGTAGGCGGCACCGAGCATGACCTTGCGGATCGCCTTGACCAGGCCGCTGTGGTGGTCGCCGATGACCAGCCGGACCCCGGCCAGTCCGCGTTCCCGCAGGGAGCGCAGGAACTCGGCCCAGAACACCTCGGTCTCGCTGTCACCGACCATCAGCCCCAGCACCTCGCGGCCGCCGTCCTCGGTGATCCCGGTGGCGACGACCACGGCCCGGGAGACGATCTGGTGGTTCACCCGCGCCTTGCAGTAGGTGGCATCGAGGTAGACGTAGGGGAAGCGGGTGTGGTCGAGCGGCCGGTCCCGGAACGCGGTGAGCTGCTCGTCCAGGTCTGCGCAGATCCGGGAGACCTCACTCTTGGAGACGCCGGTGTCCGCACCCAGGGCCTTGACCAGGTCGTCGACCGAGCGGGTGGACACGCCCAGCACGTACGCCTCCATGATGACCGCGTAGAGGGCCTGGTCGATCCGGCGTCGGCGCTCCAGCAGGCTGGGAAAGAAGCTGCCGGTGCGGACCTTGGGGATGGCCAGCTCCAGGTCGCCGGCCTGCGTGGTGAGCGTCTTGTCGCGGTGGCCGTTGCGCCAGGTGGTGCGGGCCTCGGTGCGCTCGCCCGGTTCGGCACCAATCCGGGCGGTGGCCTCGGCTTCGATCAGCTCTTGCAGGATCCGCTGGGCCAGGACCCTGATCAACTCGATTCCGTCTGCCGTACGGAGTGACTCCGTCAGGCGGAGTAGGTCAGACTGGGATAAGGCCATCGCGTACCTCCCTGGTGAACTCGCCGTTCTACTAAGAGAGTTGCTCGATGGCTGCCCCATGACCAGGGGTTACTCCAAGATCCCTGCTACACCACTCCACGGGACGCCATCCCGTGATGGAACGGAAGTTGCCCGCAGAGAAGCCGTGGCCCTCGTTGGCGACGTACACGATCCCCGGCGTCTCTCGTAGATCGAGCTGGACGAGGACGCGTCCTGGCTCATCCGACCGAAGGGCATCGTGCCCATTCTGGATGAGCTCCAGCAGCGCGCGACCTTCGTACTCCTGGGCCGTGTCCTCACTGATCGACTTGAGGCTCTCGGCGAACCGCCAGTCGTCGCCAGCCTGTTGGAACAGTTCGACCCGCCGCAGAGTGCGGGCCAGGATGTGACCCGCCGTGCTGTCGGTGTCATCGGGGTGGTTCACGTACTCATCGCTCCCGGTGTGACTGAAAGGATTTCAGCTTTCTGTCGGAGCAGCCTTCACTCTCACCGGACCGCGTCTCGTCGGCAGGCATGGTTTCCGGCCATCCGTTCGATGGGGGAGAACCGCAGATCCGTGCAGGTCCAAGGATGTTGCGGTCGCTGTTTGCGCCGGAGGAGGCGCCTCGGCCGTAGGCCGAAATCAGCTTGCTGCTCAGAGGATGTGTCATTGGCCGGTGATAGGCGGTGCAGACCGTTACTGTCCACCGGCACCGTCACGGTCTCCCTCAAGTAGTCGATCTCCTGTGCCGGCGCAGCACGGCAGGGCGGGATCAAGGGT
The DNA here is from genome assembly GCF_040609455.1 of Kitasatospora sp. NPDC004669. NCBI lineage: Bacteria > Bacillati > Actinomycetota > Actinomycetes > Kitasatosporales > Streptomycetaceae > Kitasatospora > Kitasatospora sp. NPDC004669. Next base: position 1,023 of record NZ_JBEXKB010000194.1, on the reverse strand, counting down.
AGATGTGTGCATGGTGATCTCGGGCGTCAGGCGCTCCGCCGACTCGGCGTCGACATACTGGACTCGGTGGTCCACCACCAGGGAATGGCGGCTACGGACTCGGGTGCGCATACGGCCGGGTGTCGTACGGCGCTGGAAAACGCACAAGATGGTGACTTTTGCATCAGAGTGAATAGCCAGGCCGCAGCACTGCTCCCCGCCCACGCGGGGATTCTGGTTTCCCTCCTTGGCCGTGGTGGTAGGTCAGCTAGGGTGCCAGAGTGTTCCGCCGATCTGGCTCGGTGACAACAGCTCTGTGATGAAGCAGGTGATCGAACGCCTCTACGCGTGCTCCAGCCTGCTCAACGACCAGGGGCAGTACGCCTATTACGGCCGCGTAGGCGGCTGCCTGATCACCGGCAACGAGGACGGCGTCAAGCACTGCGCCATGAACGTCCTCTACAGCCTCCAGCACCTGGGCTACACCATCCCGCCCCAGGCCGACGCCGGATGGATCGGCGAGGCGGGCCCCGGCCCCTCGTACCTCGATCCCGGCTCGGGCGGCCCGGAGAACGACTTCACCAACCGCAACACCACCTTCATGACCTGGAACCTGCTGCATCTGGCCCGGGCGCTGAAGGACCTCGGCGGTATCCGCGCCTACGGCAACCAGCGCACAGCCTGGGATGCAGGCTGCCGCCGCGACTACGAGAACCCCGAACACCGGTAAGGACACCAGCGGCCGGGGCAGCCGCTTCGGTGGGAAGCAGGGCCCTGTCCCTGCGCCAGTCGCGGCAATCGCAGCCTGGGTGGACTGCGCACGGTGCCCAGGCAAGACCCTGACGCCGTCGCCGCTCATGTGGCATGGAGGTGCTGAACATCACTCGCCGCCGCGAGGGTGCGCCCGCTGTCCGCCGCGCGGTCGAGTGCGCGAGCGAGTGCACGGACGGCTTCGCCGGGCCTGGGAACGGCACGGTTTCTCCCTGCTCGCCGAGGGTGTGTACGCCTGCCGGATGGAGCCCTGACCACCGAACCGGCCCCGTC
>NZ_JBEXKB010000193.1:0-2710 GCF_040609455.1 Kitasatospora sp. NPDC004669 | reverse complement strand
CCCCACAACCCTAAAAAACACATTCAAAACAACCAACAACCACAAACCCCCTAAAACCCCATCACACATAATAAACCCCATCTTCTTGGAGTGGGAAGTCGGCGGGTCCGACTTCCCACTCCTCTCGTTTTTCACGCTCCTGCTCGAACAACAGGGCTGCCCAGGATGGCGGCCAGGGTCCTCAACCGGCCGGGCCGGAGTACCTCGCGTAACACAACGCCCGGTTCGCCTCATCTCCCTCTGTGGCGGGCCGATCGACGGTCTGCCGGCTCCGAAGTGATACGAGGGGGACCGAACGATGAAGCGAATACTGCGCCGGGCGGCAGTGGGACTGGCGGTTGCCGCAGTGACGGCGCTGGCGGCCCCGCCCGCCCTGGCCGCGGACGGCCCGGACGCGCCGAACGCGCCCGAGGCGGTCGTCGCCGGCGGATTCACTCCAGGCAAACTTCCCGTGTCGGGGGCGGTGTTGAGTTCCGGAGTGCAGCTGGACAACCACACCACGTGGGCCACGGGTTACCAGGTCGCCGTAACCGGGCCGCACGTGCGCTTCACGCCCGTGGTCGTGAGTCACGACGACCGCCGGGGTAAGCAGTGGACCGAACTTCCTTCCCCCGTACCGGACTTCACAATGCGGGCCAACACGATCGCCGGCAGCTCGACGCACGACGCCTGGGTGTTCGGCGACCGCGAGCCCACCACCGGTCGGATCCTCGCCGAGCACTGGGACGGTGCCGCCTGGGCATCCACCCCGATCGAACCGCCGCCCGGCGAGCTCTACGACCTCAACCTTTTGGGGTCCTCGGCGCCGCGCCCCGACAGCGCATGGACCGTCGGCACCGCGAGCATCGTCACCGGCCGCACCCCCGGCCCCCACGGCGGCACGATCGTCAACACCCGCACCACCGGGCTGATCGAGCACTGGGACGGCACCGCCTGGCACCGCATGAGCGCCGACGGGATCGACGGCGACTGGTGGCTCAACTCCGTCACCGAGATCGCCCGCGACGACGTCTGGGCGGTGGGCAACACCGCCGCCCCCGACGACAAGCCGGTGCTCCTGCACTACGACGGCCGGGCCTGGAGCCGCGTCGCCGCCCCCGCGTTCACCGGCCTGGCCGGCGAGTACCAGAGCGTCGCCGCGCACGGGCCGAAGGACGTCTGGGTCGTCGGTCGTACCATCCTCGCCGACAAGGACCGCGGCCACCCGCTGGTCGCCCACTTCGACGGCCGCACCTGGACGACCGTCCCGGCCCCCGAAGGCGTCGCGGGCAAGCTGTGGTCGGTCACCGCCGTCCCCGGCGGCATGGCCACCGTCGGCTGGGACCCGAGCGGCCCTCAGGACCGCCCGATCGGCTTCCGCTACACCCACGGCCGCTGGCAGACCCTGGACCTCTCGGTGACCGGCTACGAGAACGTCTCCTACCTGGCCGTCGTCGTCGCCCCGGGCGACCGCCTCACCGCCCTGGGCGCCGGCAACACGCCCAAGTCCCAGGACTACCAGCCCCTGGCCCTCACCGGCCGAGGCTGAGCCCGAACGGCGACACCGGGCAACAGGGCCCGCCGCGCGTCCGGGAGCCGCTCACCCGGGAGTGCAGGAGGAGTGGGAAGTCGGCCCGTCCGATTTCCCACTCCTGTCGTTTCATCGCGCCCGCGCCCTGATCGGAGCGCCCTCACGAGACACCTGTGCGCGCGGCGAGTTCCCGTACACCGGGCGACTCACCGGGGCAGGAACCTGGCCACCCGGTCGCCCCAACCGCGCACGTCCGCCGAGTCGCTCGACACGTGCAGCTCAGCGCCGGGGAGGAGGTCGGCGAGCTGGTCGGCGGTGGACCTCGGGTGGCCGGGGTCGTCCGCGAGGGCCAGGATCAGGGCGGGCTGGGTGAGTTCGCCGAGCTTCTCGCGGGGCGGCAGGTCCGAGGCGGCCAGCCCCTGGAAGAGCGCGGGCAGCAGCTCGGGGCGTACACCAAGCTCCCGTGGCGGGTAAGCAAGGCCGGACAGCGACGGCGGAATCGGAGCGGCGGCAGCCGCCGCGGTGAACGCGTCGACGCCGTTCTCGGCCACCAGTTCCGCGGCCATGCGGTAGTTGGCAGCCTGCGCGGCCCGAGTCTCCCACGCGGTGGGTGGGATGACCAGCACGAACCGGTCGAACAGCGCCGGGTCGTTGACCGCTGCGTGCAGCACCGTGGCACAGCCCAGCGAGGCCCCCATCCCGGTCACCGGTCGCGTCCCGCCCCGGTGGCCGAGGAGTTCGACGAGGTCGGCGGCGAAGCGTTCGAAGCGGTAGTCCTCGGGATCCGGGCGGCCGGTGGAAGCGCCGTGCGCCCGGGCGTCGTAGCGGACGAACCGCCGGTCGGGAAGGCTCTTGACGGCCTCCCAGCCGAGCATGCCCAGCTCGTCCTCGGCCTTTCGACCGAGGAGGGCGCCGTGGGTGTAGACGGCCAGGGGGCCTTCGCCTCGGTCGTCGTAGTCGATCCGGGTGCCATCGTGAAGGGTGAAGTGCGTGATCACGGAAACCGGAGATCGGACGCTCTCATTCCGCGCGTCAACGGTCGAGAGGAGCCACAAGGGGAGGATCGCTGACGCTTCGCCAGGAGTCCTGTAACGGACACGGCAGAGGAGTGGGGTAGAGGGGGTGGGGGAGAACCAAAAAAAGCGGGTTTAGGTGGGGGGGGGGGGGGGGAAGAGGGTTGGGGGGGTGGGGTGGTTGGGG
>NZ_JBEXKB010000192.1:0-2718 GCF_040609455.1 Kitasatospora sp. NPDC004669 | reverse complement strand
CGCTGTTGAGTTCTCAAGGAACGGACACTTCCTTCGGACCGCCTTCCAGCGGGCCCTCCGGGCGCTTCGTTCTTTCGCGTTTCCAGCTTATCAGATGTTTTCCGCTCCGCTTCCGGGGCTTCGTTCATCCAACTCCCTGGCGTCCTCTAGGGCTTGACGCCCCGTCCGACGTTTCAAACTCTAGCCGATCCCCGCTCCGAAAAGCGAATCCAGCCGCAATCCGATAAAACACACACGCCGAATTCGCCCCGAGCCGCGACACGAAAAACGCAGACGCGACCCGGCCCGAGCCGGGAGGTGATGTTTCAGGGGATTGGCCGCTCCGGGACCGTCCGCGCCGATGCGTGTCCGGTGCTCCCTGCCGAGCGACTGGGAGACAGTACCCCTACCGAGCGCCCGAGACAAATTGCAGGAGCATCCACGTCGTGAAGAGACGACCGTCCCCGCCGGCACGCAGTGGCGCAGATCACAGCGGGTTTCGCGCGGCCGACGAAATGCGGCGGCTGCCGAGGTGGTTGGCACGGGCAACCGTTTCCGCCTGGCGCCACCACCACTGTCCACCGCTATCCGCGAGGAATCCCCATGACCGTCACCGAGCCCTCCACCTCCCGCGCGGCCGAGATCCTGTCCCGGCCCGTCACGATCAACGGGCTGACCGTGCCCAACCGCATCGTGATGGCCCCGATGACGCGCAGGTTCTCCCCGGGTGGCGTGCCCGGCGAGGACGTGCGCTCGTACTACGCCCGCCGCGCCGCCGCAGGGGTCGGCCTGATCGTCACCGAGGGAACGTACGTCGGCCACGAGTCCGCCGGCCAGAGCGACGACATCCCGCGCTTCCACGGCGAAGAACAGCTGGCCGGGTGGGCCCGCGTCGCCGAAGACGTCCACGCGGCGGGCGGCACCATCGTGCCGCAGCTCTGGCACATCGGCATGGTGCGCAAGCAGGGCGACCCGCCGTTCGCCGACGCCCCCGCCGTCGGCCCGTCCGGCATCCGGCTGGACGGCACCGAGGGAACCGGGCGAGCGATGACCCGGACCGACCTGGACGCCGTCATCGGCGCGTTCGCCGAGGCCGCCACGGCCGCCGAGCGGATCGGCTTCGACGGCGTCGAGCTGCACGGCGCCCACGGCTACCTGCTCGACCAGTTCCTGTGGGCGGGCACCAACCGTCGCACCGACGCCTACGGCGGCGACCCGGTCGCCCGGACGAAGTTCACGGCCGAGCTCGTCGCCGCGGTGCGGGAGGCCGTCTCCCCGGGATTCCCGGTGATCTTCCGCTACTCGCAGTGGAAGTCGGAGAACTACGACGCCCGCCTGGCCGAGACCCCTCAGGAACTGGAGGCGATCCTCGCCCCGCTCGCCGACGCCGGCGTCGATGCCTTCCACGCCTCGACCCGCCGCTACTGGGTCCCCGAGTTCGACGGCTCGGACCTCAACCTGGCCGGCTGGACCAGGAAGCTCACCGGCCGCCCCGCCATCACCGTCGGCTCGGTCGGCCTCGACGGCGACTTCGTCCGCGCCTTCATGGGCGAGGGCGCCCCGGTCCAGGGCATCGACAACCTGCTCGACCGGCTGGAACGCGACGAGTTCGACCTGGTCGCCGTCGGCCGCGCCCTCCTCCAGGACCCGCAGTGGGCCGCCAAGGTCCTCTCCGGCCGCTTCACCGACCTGCGCCCTTACGACGCCGCCGCGGTCCGCACCCTGAGCTGACCACCACACCCCGCGGACCCGGCCGCACGGCGAGTGCTGCAGGACCGGCGAATGAGCCAGGACGGCGGTCAGGTCCGACGGGCAGTGCGGCGACGGCACCACGCCTGCACGTGCTTCGTCACCACCATGGAGGTCCGCCCCACTCTCGAACGCCAACGAGACGACGCACCGGCCAAGGGCCAGGTCGCCCGCGAGCAGATCCTCGACGGCCTCCTGGCCCGACTCGACGAACAGGCCGGGTGACGGTCATCCGGCGGCGGGACGCCAGAAACCCGTGTCCCGACAGCGCCACCAGTACAGAACCGTTCGATCGACCGGCCACGCGGCCAGCTGGACGCCCTGGGGCTCGAAGTGGTCGCGCTCGGGGTCGATGGGCCGCCAACTCCGGTCCTGCGGCTCATCGTCCAGGGGTGTGCGGACATGCTCCACGGATCGTTCTTCGCAAGCTCCGAAGGCCTGGTAATTCTCCTGGGCCTCGATCAGCGAAGGTCGGTTTGCTCCGCCTGGGTAGTCCGGCCAGCGAAGCTGAACGGCGTCGTCTTCCCAGAAACACACCGGGCAGATCTCATACGAGCCGGGCGGCTCGCCCATGGTCAGACGGCCACAGCACACACAGGGGTACCTCAACATCACGCCCGTCATCCTGTCCCACCCCACCGCGAAGGCCTATTGGTTTCCAAGAAGTCGACAGCGAGACCCGCGGACGGGCAGACCGACCGGAAGGCCGAGCAGGCACTCCGACACGGGGATGCTGTCCAGCCGCTCGGCACCAACAGCCTGGCGCCTGCGGTGCGAGGGCACCTGGGGCAACGCTGCCTCGCCCGCCGGGCCCCACGCCCGTTTCCGCCCATGAGCGCCGCCCGGTCGTGGGCCGTGTCCGAAACCCTCGTCCACCAGGCAGGCCCCAGGCGTGTATCGGCGCCCGGGGACACCCCGACCCGCGGGGGGTGGCGGGGGCTGGTGTAGGGGGCCGGGGGGCGGGCGGGGGGGGGGCGGGGGGGGGGGGGG
>NZ_JBEXKB010000191.1:0-2744 GCF_040609455.1 Kitasatospora sp. NPDC004669 | reverse complement strand
CAGCACCACACCCGACGCGTCCCCCTCCGGGTCCGCCGCCATCGCCTCCAGCACCAGCCGGTACATCCCCGCGAAACGCCCCAGCGCCTCACGGCTCAGGAACTCACCGCTGGTCGCCATGTTGAGGTGGCCGTTGTTGGGGACCACGTTGAGCGCGAACTCGTTGAAGCCGTCGTTGAAGCCGGCGTCGGTGTCGACCGTCTCGCCGTCCACGTGGTGGAAGTCGAGGTACTCGAACATCACCGTGAGCAGGCGCTCACGGGTGCCGCTGTCGCGCTGGACGGCGGGCAGCGGGTAGCGGCGGTGGGCCCAGATCTCGGACTCCTGCGCGAAGACCCGCTCCACCAGCTCACGCCACGTCCCGGACGCCCGGGTGGCGGGAAACGGCAGCGTGTTCAGGTGCATGCCCAGCACCCGCTCCGCACCCGGCGCCTCCAGACGCCCGTGATAGACGACACCGGTGTGGAAGGCCTCGTCCGAGGTGACCGAGCCCAGCACCTTCAGGTGCGCGGCCAGCAGCACGCTCTTCAACGAGGTGCCCGCACGGGCGGCGAGAGTGCGCAGGCCCTCCTCCAGGTCGTGGAACGGGACGCGCAGACCGTGCCGGTCCTGCGGGTCGCGCTCCGCAGCGGCCCACGACTCCGGCAGCCGCAGCGGCGCGTGCTCCGCCACCACGTCCTGCCAGAAGGCGCGGTCCTCCTCGGAGGCCAGCGACTCCAGCTCGGCCGCGACGAAGTCGGCGAACCGGACGGCCGGCGCCTCGAAGGCGGGCAGCTCACGGCCGTCGCGCAGGTGCTGGTAGCACTCCACCAGCTCCATCATCAGGGCGTTGTAGCTCCAGCCCTCGGAGACGGCGTGGTGGTAGGTGAAGTTGAGCCGCCACGAGCCGTCCGACTCGACCAGGACGGACATCCGCAGGAGCGGCGCCGCCGTCAGGTCGAAGACCACGGCGCGTTCCTGGGTGAGGTAGGCGGCCTTGCGGCGCTCCTGCTCCTCGGTGTCCAGGCCGCGCAGGTCCCACAGCGTCACCGGGTAGTCAGCCGTGGCGTGCACCAGCTGGAGCGGCAGCGAGTAGCCGCTCAGGTGCATCGAGGTGCGCAGGATGTCGTGCCGCTGGACGACGACGTCCACTGCCTGCTGGAAGACCGGCAGCGAGAACGGCTGGTCGTCGCGGATCCGGAAGGAGTTGAGGTTGTGGTAGACCGCCCGGTCCGCCGGGCCGGCGGCCATCGTCTCGACGAGCATGCCGGTCTGGATCTGGGACAGCGGGTAGGCGTCCACGACGCCCGCCGGCAGCGCGGCCCGGTCCCCGTCGCCGATCAGCGCGAACGGTTCCACGGCCGAGACGAGGGACTCGCCGCCCTGGCCGGTGAGGCCCGCCGCCATCGCGGCGATCGTCCGTGACTGGAACACGTCGCGGATGGAGACGTCGTAGCCGGCGGTGCGCAGCGCACCAATCAGGCGGACGGCGCGGATGGAGTCGCCGCCGAGGTCGAAGAAGCTGTCCTCGACACCGACCGGGGCGACGCCCAGGACGTCCGACCAGATCGCCGCGAGCCGCTCCTCCACCGGGGTGCGCGGCGCCACGTGCTCGACCGTGGCGAACGACGCCTGGTCGGGCGCGGGCAGCGCGCGGTGGTCGAGCTTGCCGTTGCTGGTGAGCGGGATGGCGTCGATGGCGACGAACGCCGTCGGGACCATGTACGCGGGCAGGTCGGCGGCGAGGTGCTCGCGGAGCTGCGCGGCGGCCGGTGCGGTGCCCTGCTGCGGCACGTAGTAGCCGACGAGCTGCTTGGCGCCCTGGGCCCGCTCGATGACGGTCACCACCGCGGCGCGGACGGCCGGGTGCCGGCGCAGCGCGGTCTCGATCTCGCCGAGCTCGACGCGGTAGCCGCGGATCTTCACCTGGGTGTCGACGCGGCCGAGGAAGTCGAGCGAGCCGTCCGGCAGTCGTCGGGCCAGGTCGCCGGTGCGGTAGAGGCGGGAGCCGGCCGGACCGAAGGGGTTCGGGACGAACTTCTCCCCCGTCAGCCCGGGCCGGTCGAGGTAGCCGAGGGCCAGCGCGGGGCCACCGACGTGGATCTCGCCGGGCACCCCGACCGGGACGAGCCGGCCATCGGCGTCGAGCAGGTGGACGGAGAGGTCGCGCAGCGGCCGCCCGATGTTGCTGCGGCTCGGCCGCCGGAGGTCCTCGGCGCCGATCCGGTGGTAGGCGCAGTGCATGGTCGTCTCGGTCGGCCCGTACAGGTTGACCAGGGCGGGCCGGTCGAGGCCCATCCGGTCCACCCACGGCTGGAGTTCGGAGGTCTCCAGCTTCTCGCCGCCGAAGCCGACGAGCCGCAGGTTGAGCCGGTCGATGCGGGGGTCGCCGTCGCCGGCCAGGGCCGCGAGGGCCCGGAACCCGGTCGGGGTCTGGAGCATCACGGTGACCTGCTCGGCGACCAGCAGGTCGAGCAGCTCGCCGGGCGCGCGGTTGACGTCGGTCGGGACGACGACGACCCGGCCACCGTGCAGCAGGGCGCCCCACATCTCCCACACCGACACGTCGAAGGCGTAGGAGTGCGCCTGGGTGAAGACGTCGTCGGCACCGAAGGCGAACTGCTCGCGGGTGGCGCTGTACAGGCGCAGGACGTTGGCGTGGCTGAGGGCGACGCCCTTGGGCCTGCCGGTGGAGCCGGAGGTGTAGATGACGTAGATCAGGTTGTCCGGGGTGACCGCGGTCTGCGGCGCGGTGGCCGGGCGGG
>NZ_JBEXKB010000190.1:0-2772 GCF_040609455.1 Kitasatospora sp. NPDC004669 | reverse complement strand
CCAGCAACAGCGCACGCTCCGCCTCCGGCAGCGGAACGACCGAGGCGTCCCCCTCCGGATCAGCCGCCATCGCCTCCAGCACCATCCGGTACATCTCCGCGAAGCCATCCAGGGCCGCGCGGCCGACGACTGCCGTGGAGGTGCCGATGTTGAGGTGGCCGCCGGCGGCGATCACGCTGAGGAGGAACTCGTTGCCGCCCGCGTCGAGGTTGGACGCGGTGTCCACGGTGCCGGTGTCGACCTGGTGGAAGTCCTGGTAGTCGAAGATCATCGTGATCAGGCGCTCGCCGGTGCCGCTGTCGCGCTGGACGGCGGGCAGCGGGTAGCGGCGGTGGGCCCAGATCTCGGACTCGCGGGCATAGACCCGCTCGACCAGCTCACGCCAGGTCCCCGACGCCCGGGTGGCGGGGAACGGCAGCGTGTTCAGGTGCATGCCCAGCACCCGCTCCGCACCCGGCGCCTCCAGACGCCCGTGGTAGACCACGCCGGTGTGGAAGGCGTCCTCCGTACCGAGCGAGCCCAGCACCTTCAGGTGCGCGGCCAGCAGCACGCTCTTCAACGAGGCCTTGGCGTCGTTCGCCAGGCGGTGCAGCTTCCCCTCGAGGTCGTGGAAGGGCACCCGCGCGCCGAGGTTCTCGGCCGCCAGGTCGGCGTCGTCGGCCCAGGTGGCCGGCAGCTCGGCCGGGGCGTGGCCGGCGACGACGTCCCGCCAGAAGGCGCGGTCCTGCTCGGAGGCCAGCGACTCCAGCTCGGCGGCGATGAAGTCCGCGTACCGGACCGACGGCGCCTCGAAGGCGGGCAGCTCACGGCCCTCGCGCAGGTACCGGTAGCACTCCATCAGCTCCATGAGGAGGCTGTTGACGCTCCAGCCCTCGGTCACCGCGTGGCAGTGACTGAGGGTGAACCGCCAGGCCTCGTCGGACTCCAGGTGCACCGCGACGCGCATCAACGGCGCAGCCGACAGCTCGAAGCCGGACGCCAGGTCCTGCTCGGCGAAGACGCGGGCGCGCTCCTCGCGCTCCTCCTCGCTCAGGCCCCGCCAGTCGTGCACGGTCACCGGCATCTGCGCGGTGGCGTGCACCAGCTGCAGCGGCTGGGAGTAGCCGCTGAGCGCCACGGCGGTGCGCAGCAGCTCGTGCCGCTGCGACACCACGGCCACGGCCTCGCGCAGCGCCTCCAGCGAGAACGGCCGCTCGTCCGGAATCCGGAAGGAGTTGATGTTGTGGTAGGCCGACTCGCTCCGCTCCTGGGCGGCCAGCATCTCGACCAGCATGCCGGTCTGCACCTGCGACAGCGGATAGGCGTCCACGACGCCCGCCGGCAGCGCGGCCCGGTCCCCGTCGCCGATCAGCGCGAACGGCTCCACCGACTCGACCGGCGACCCGGCGCTCTCACCGGTGAGACCGGCGGCCAGCGCGGCGATCGTCCGCGCCCGGAACACCTCCTGGATCGACACCTCGAACCCTGAGGTGCGCAGCGCACCGACCAGGCGGACGGCGCGGATGGAGTCGCCGCCGAGGTCGAAGAAGCTGTCCTCGACGCTGACCTTCTCCAGGCCCAGCACCTCGCCCCAGACCTCGGCGAAGCGCCCCTCCACCGGGGTGCGCGGCGCGATGTGCCGGGAGGCGGCGAAGGCCGAGCGGTCCGGCGCGGGCAGCGCCCGGTGGTCGACCTTCCCGTTGGCGTTCACCGGGATGGAGCCGAGGGCGACGAAGGCCGACGGGATCATGTAGTCCGGCAGGATGCCGCCCAGGTGCCCGCGCAGCAGGCCGGCGTCGACGGCCGTGCCGCCGTCGGCGACGACGTAGGCGACGAGGGACTTCTCCCCCACGGAGTTCTCGTGCACGGTCACCACAGCGCTCTTGACGCTGGGGTGCTTGTGCAGCGCGCTCTCGATCTCGCCGAGCTCGATGCGGTAGCCGCGGATCTTCACCTGCCCGTCGGCACGGCCGAGCGTCTCCAGGGTGCCGTCGGCCAGTCTGCGGGCCAGGTCGCCACTGCGGTACAGGCGCGAACCGGCCGGGCCGAACGGGTCCGGGATGAACTGCTCGGCGGTCAGCTCCGGGCGGTCCAGGTAGCCGCGGGCCACACCTGGGCCGCCGATGCACATCTCGCCGACCACGCCCACGGGCACCAACTGGCCGTCGGCGTCCAGCAGATGGATCCGGACGTCGTGGAACTTGTGCCCGAGAAGGCTGCGGGACGGGTGGTCGAAGTCCTCCGTCACGAGCCGGTGCGCGGTGGAGATCACCGTGGTCTCGGTCGGGCCGTAGATGTTGAGCAGCACCGGGTGGTCGAGGCCCATCCGGTCCGCCCACGGCTGGAGCTGGGGGACCTCGACGCGCTCGCCGCCGACGGCGATCAGCCGCAGGGCGAGCCGGTCCATCCGCGGGTCTCCGGTGGCCGCCATGGCGGCCACCGTGCCGAACGCGGAGGGGACGTAGGACAGGAAGGTGACCTGCTCGGCGACCAGCAGGTCGACGAAGTCCTCCGGCGAGCGGGTGGTCTCGTTGGACACGACCACCAGACGGCCGCCGTTCAGCAGGACGGCCCACATCTCCCAGGTGGAGAAGTCGAAGGCGTAGGAGTGCGAGAGCACGCCGACGTCGCTGCCGGTGAACCGGAAGTCGTCCTGGATCGCCGGGAAGAGCCGCAGGACGTTGGCGTGGCTCGCCATGACGCCCTTGGGCCTGCCGGTGGAGCCGGAGGTGTAGATGACGTAGATCAGGTTGTCCGGGGTGACCGCGGTCTGCGGCGCGGTGGCCGGGCGGG
>NZ_JBEXKB010000189.1:0-2798 GCF_040609455.1 Kitasatospora sp. NPDC004669 | reverse complement strand
TGTCGGCGTACGAGTCAACATGCACCACCTCGTACGAGTGACTGTGCACCAGAGTTGATGCGGTGACCGGCTGTTGTCCGTGAGCCTGCTGTCGTCGGTTTCGAGCGGCAGGGAGGCGGTTGGCAGTGGTCTTGGACCCGCATCGCTGGCTGGAGTTGAGGCGATATCGCGCGCTGTACGACTCCGGCGCGATGAGTCAGCGGCAGATCGCGAAGGCGACCGGGCTGAACCGCCGCACGGTCGCGAAGTACTTGTCGGGTCAGGTTCCGGCCGCGCCTCCACAGCGGGCACCGGGTGCCCTGCCCCGGCCGCGGACGGTCGACGAGGTCGCCCCGCTGATCGACGCGATGCTGCGCTCCGAGGTCCTCCTCAAGGGGACGGTGATCCACGAGCGACTGGTCCAGGAGTACGGGATCGCCATCAACTACCAGCGGATCAAGATCTACTTGCAGGAGGCCAGGCCCCGGATCGCCGAGGAACTCGGCATCAACCCCGGCGAACTCGCGGGCCTGCACCGACGCTTCGAAGTCGTGCCCGGCGCCCAGGCCCAGGTGGACTGGGGTGACGAGGGCAGAATCCTCGCCCACGTCGGCATCCCGAAGGTCTACTCGTTCCACATGACGCTGTCGTACTCGCGCGACCCGTTCTGCTGCTTCACCACCAGCCAGGACCTCGCGACGTTCTTCGACTGCCACCGGCAGGCGTTCGCGCACTTCGGCGGAGTGCCGATGAGCATCGTCTACGACCGCACCAAGACCGTGGTCCGCCGGCACGTCGCCCCTGGCGAGGCGGTCCCGCTCCACCCGGAGGCGGTCGCGTTCGCAGGCCACTACGACTTCGACATCGACGTGCTGGCCGCCTACCGTCCCACCGGCAAGGGCCGGGTCGAGCGCCAGGTGCTGATCGTGCGCGACCACGTCCTCGCCGGGAGGGCGTTCTCCTCGATCGAGGAGCTCGACGCCGCGTTCACGGCCTGGGTGCCCCTGCGGCGCGCGCGAGTCCACGGCACCCACGGAGAGGTCATCGGCCTGCGCGCGATCCGCGACCACGTTGCCCTGCGGCCGCTGCCGAGGACGCCCTATGTGGTCGCACAGCGCCACCTTCGGCACGTCGGCAAGGACTGCCTGGTCGCCTTTGACGCGAACCTCTACTCGGTGCCCGCCCGCCGGGTCCGCCCGCGCCAGCTGGTCGAGATCCGGGCCACGAAGTCCCAGGTCGTACTGCACTCGACCGTCCCCGACTCGGCCGGCAGCACCCTGCTGGCCGTCCACTCCCGGGCGGTGGGCCGCGGCGCCCGCATCGTCGACGAACGGCACTGGGACGGCCTGCCCAAGGGCGACACCAGGCGCGTCACGACGGGCGACGTCGTGCCCCGGCCCCGCCACGAACAGCCCCTGGCCGACGAAGCGGGCCCACTTCGGGCCCTGCTCAACCGGGCCGCCGCCGCCCGCGTCGAGGTCAGTCGCCGACCGCTGTCCGTCTATGACGAGCTGACCGGCACCCGCCCGTTCACCACCAACTCCCCAACGAAGGACGTCCGTTGAGCCAGCTGGTCAGCAACCGAATCCGCACCATGGCCGTCAAGCTGGGCCTGCCCCACCTCGCCGAGAGCCTGAACCAGTACGCCAAGCGGGCGGACGAAGCGAAGATGGGCTACCTCGACTTCCTCGACCTCCTCCTCGCCGAGGAACTGGCCGTCCGCGACGACCGCCGCTTCCGCCAGGGCCTGCGGCTGTCGAAGCTGCCGCACCACAAGACCCTGGACGACTACGACTTCTCCTTCCAGCCCGAGCTCGACCCGCGCAAGGTCAAGGACCTGGCCACGCTGTCATTCGTCGAAGCCAAGGCGAACGCCGCCCTGCTGGGGCCGCCCGGGGTCGGAAAGACCCACCTGGCCGTCGCCCTCGCGGTCGCCGCTTGCCGGGCCGGCTACTCGATCTACTTCACCAGCCTCGACGACATGGTCCGCCACCTCAAGGCCGCCGAGACCGCAGGGCGCCTGACCAGCAAGCTCCGCACCTACCTGCGGCCGAGCGTCCTCGTGGTCGACGAAGTGGGCTACCAGCCCCTTGAACGCGCCGAGGCGAACCTGGTCTTCCAGGTGATCTCCAAGCGGTACGAGAAGGGCTCGATCATCCTGACCTCGAACAAGACCTTCAGCGAATGGGGCCAGGTCTTCGGCGACGAGGTCCTCGCCACCGCCATCCTCGACCGGCTCCTGCACCACTGCGATGTCATCTCGATCAACGGCAACAGCTACCGCCTCAAGAACCGCCTCCAGGCCATCAACCAGGACACCGACGTGGCCTAGGAACACAGCACCGTCACCGCGGCGGACCTCGCCATCTGGCTCCGTACCTGACTGGCACGGGAGGGTCTAATCCAAGAGCTGGAACGGAGTCCGGTGCCAAGGAGCGCCAGGCGCGTCCCGCTCAGCAGCCCAGCCGACTGGCAGATCCGCGAGCTCTCGCATGCTCGAGTTGTGCTCGATCGCTGCCCAGATGCACATGGCCGCACACGCGCCAGCGAGATTCGGGTCGTTCACGCCATCGCCGACAAGCCAGGAGTTCGCCTCGGTGTGACCAACGAACAACGCCGGAAGGTCGCCGTTCGCCACTGTCCACTGAACGACGGCTCCGAGGTTCGGAGGGAACTCGGCGTTCTCAAACGGTCACGGGAGCGACCTGAAGATCTCGTGCACGGGAGCACGCTATAGCAGTTCCAGACATGATCGCCCCGGCAGTGAGTGGTGCACATAACTCCGTACTTGTTGGAGCGCTCAGATCAGTACGTGGACA
>NZ_JBEXKB010000188.1:0-2799 GCF_040609455.1 Kitasatospora sp. NPDC004669 | reverse complement strand
CTTACGTGGTGCTGGCACTGCTCGTGGTTCTCCTTACGCCTGGATCGTAACAAACCCAGACATCAGGGACCCCACGAAAGCCAGAGCAGCTCAAAGTGTCGGAAGGCGCTTGTGGCCGCAGTGTGTGGTTGGGCAGCCGGAGGACGGGCCATGGCAAGAACGGGGCGAACAACCGCTCCCAAGGGACGAGGTAGAGGTAGCCACGTGGGCTTGCCAGCTCCAGCCACACGGCGTTTTCCGGTGGAACCGTTGCGTATCCGAGGGAGTCAATGGCCTGCCGCAAGTTCCGCGCCACCTCGTCCGGCAGTCTGAACCGATCATCGTCAAGCGGTTCCGACCCGGAGCTCGTACGGGGGAGCCCCAGCTCCCAGGTATCGCAGTGAGCGGCCAGGCCGAGCGCGGTCGGGCCCCGGAAGACGTGGAATTCGACCTTGCTACGGCCCCCGCGGCCGACTCCGCCAAGCCGGATACGGATGGTCGGAAGATCATGTTCTGATCGAACCAACTCGGGCAAAACGGATCACCTCATCACCTGGCACAAGAGCGCCCAGGCCGTTACCGGGTTAGTGACGTCGCCGTGGCCGCCGATGGCGCTACTCGCCTGCACAGCCACCACCCGCGTGCCCGCGGCAGCCAGGTCGTATTGGTCGGGGGGATGCTTGGCGTCGACGGTGGATACCTCATCTGGTATGCCGTGAGGGCCGTATCCGCCGAGTGCCGCGTAGCGAGAGGGAGGGGCACCGGCAATGACAGCCTCGCCGAGGTCCGACGCCCGGCGCGCGGCCAGATGGAAGAACCAGGTCAGGGGCATGTCGCGACGGCTGTATGTGGTGATGATCGGCTGCTTGGTGCGTTCCAGCGCCGGGCGGTATCCGCCAGGTCGGCCACGGCTGTCCACATCCGAGGCGAAGCACAGACAGGAGAGTGCTGGTTGCAGGAGCAGCACGGAGTCGACCGGCCGGGTGAGGGATCCATCGCTGCAGAGCGCGGAGAGAACGACCTTGCCACCGTACGAGTGCCCGATGAGATGTATGCGGGAGTCGGGCGAGGCGTCGACAAGGCGGCGCAGCAACGCCGCTACTCCGCGGCCGCCGACCCGGCCGGCCCGGTCTTTCATCAGCAGGACGGTGGTGATCCGGACGGCCCACCGAGGGTCGATATGACCGAGACCGGCGGTCTCGGCTGAGACGATCGTCTGCTGCTCGTCGATGAAGCCACCGACATCGTCCGGTGATGTCGCCGACGATCCTGCAGAAGCCGTGCGGGCCCACGCTTCCACAAGATCCTTCGGGGACGGGGGTTTGGCCGTGGAGTCCAGCTCATCGTTCTCCTGGCTGAGGATGGGGGCGAGGAGACCGGCGAGCTCCATCGCCCGGGCAGCGTCCAACCCATCGCACTGAGTGAGTTCGTAGAGCCGTTCTGTCTGGTTCTGCGGCAGCTGCTCGGCAAGAACGGCGATCTCATCCCGCGCCGCGACCGGCTCCGCCGGGCTGGCCGCAGCCGCGATATTGGGTGTCTGCTCCCATGGAGCGACCAGTGAGGTGCTGGGCCAGAAGATCCCCGAGAGCAGCGGCCGGTAGTCGCGGTCAGGTGGTGTCCACCATAGGCGTCTGGAGTTCACGAACTGTGTGATGAAGGTGCCGTACCGCCTGTTGGCGGTTGCCCAGTCGTTGTTCCAACCGTGCGAGAACAGGAAGACATCCGTGGCCTGCCGGGCGAATTCCACCAGGCTCCGAGCCGCATCCGGACTGGTACACACGCCGCTC
Organism: Kitasatospora sp. NPDC004669; assembly: GCF_040609455.1. NCBI lineage: Bacteria > Bacillati > Actinomycetota > Actinomycetes > Kitasatosporales > Streptomycetaceae > Kitasatospora > Kitasatospora sp. NPDC004669. The sequence goes on along the minus strand of NZ_JBEXKB010000188.1, from coordinate 1,033 downwards.
TTGTCGAATCGAATCGGGTGTAACCGTGCAGGGATACCGCCGTCGCTGGGCAGCGTGATCCATGGCCCCGAACGCGATGCACCAACCATCTGTACCACCTCGGAGGGCTGACTGCCGCCTCTTTCAGCCTCCCCCTGCCCGTTGGGCATGGCAATTCGAAGAAACTGAGGGCAGTGGATCCCAGCGGCAAGAGGCGGGCTCTGTCCGGCCGTTTCATTCCACGTTCGGCCGGTGTCGGTGTCGGCGGCGGTTGAACCGAGCTCGTCATCGCCACGCGCACCATCGATGGGGCGAGCCGACAGTTCGCGGTCGACGCCCGGCGTTGATATTCGCTATTCGGATCACATGGTCTCTTGCTCGATCGGTTTACGTGTTCAGGACGTCGCCACGGGGGCGTCCGCGGGCGATCCCGGCGTGGGACGGTGGTGCTGTACTGGGCCGCCTAGAGGAGGTAGGACTCGCGGTAGCGGGTGGCCGGTTCCTGGGCCATCAGTTCGGCGTGCGAGCCCTGTTCGATCAGGCGGCCGTGGTCGAGGACGACGATGTGGTCGGCTTTGGCGGTGGCGCCGAGGCGGTGGGTGATGAGGATGACGGTGACGCCGAGGCCGGTGAGCTGACGGATCTGTTCGAACGTCTCGACCTCGGTTTCGGGGTCCATGGCGGAGGTCGGTTCGTCGACCACCACGAGGGCGGGGAGCCGGCCGTGGGCGTCGGGCGTGGTGAGGCGCAGGTGAGTGCGGGCGAGGGCGACTTTCTGCCACTGGCCGCCTGAGAGGCCGACGCCGCCTTCGAAGCCCTTGGCGATGAGGGTGTCCCAGCTGTGGGGCAGTTCCTCGATCACCGGGTGGAGGTCGGCGTAGTCGGCGGCGGTCTCCAGCTGCCGCTGATCGCACGGGACTTCGGGGCGGCCGAGGAGCAGGTTGGCGCGCAGGGTGAAGGACCAGCGCTGGAAGTTCTGTGCGAGCAGGGCGACGCTGCTGAAGAGCTGGTGGCGGTCGGCGGTTGCGGTGTCGATGCCGTCCCACCGGACGCG
>NZ_JBEXKB010000187.1:0-2812 GCF_040609455.1 Kitasatospora sp. NPDC004669 | reverse complement strand
TCAGGCTGCCCCCAGCTTCACCAGACCGCTGCGACGGTCCGGCGGAGAAGGTCTTTCACCTCCACTCGATCGTGTGGTACTTCGTGGCGCACACCTGTCTCACCGAAGTTTGACCAGTCTCATCGAAGTTTGAGGCCTCCGCCGTCAGTCGGCGCGCACCACCAGGCCCTCGCCGCCATCAATCAATTGCTCGGAGACGCCCGTCATTGTTCGGGGCTGAGCCGTCCCTCGGCGAGGCCCGCGCAAGGACGCGACACCGCCTGCTGGGAGGATCTCCGGCATGACCTCCCCGTTTCGCCTCCTCCGCGTTCTCGGCGACCGCCCGTTCGCCGAGGTCGGTCAGCCCGTCCTCGCTATGCCGGACGAAGGGCGCGGCCTGCTCGCCGTCGCAGGCGAACCCGGGTTCGCCGGGATGTCGACGGTCGGGGTGTACGGCATAGGGAACCTCGCCTGCCGGGCCGTGCTCCGCACGCGCTTCCCGGTGCACGCGCTGGCCTTCCACCCCACGGCGCCGCTGCTCGCCGTCGGCACCGGGGAGTATGACGGCGGCTACTTCTTCGACGGCGAGCTGCTCCTGCTCAACTGGGAAACGGGCGCCACTACCTCCCTCATCGAGCACGGTTTCGGCCGCCAGGTCCTCGGACTGAACTGGTTCGATGAGCAGGCCCTGCGCGTGCTGATGGCACCGCCCGACGACTGGAAGAACGAACGGGAAGCACACGTTGAGGGTCACGTCGCTGTCGTGCGGCGGCCCGACTGGTGCGCCGTCGCGCCCCGTTCGCTCACCAGTGCCGACCTGGCGGGCCCCCGGGTGCCCGCCCCGCGCCCCGACGGACGGGACGCGGCCCGCCGGGCGCTCTGCGCGCTGAGCCCGGACTGGGAGCCCCGGCGGCACGTTCTGGCCGTCGAGCTGCTGCTGGACGGTGCGGTCCTGGCAACCCTCGACCGGGAGGAGAACGACCCAGAGCGGCCCGTGCGCACCGCCCCTGCCGACGGTCTGCTGATCCAGCACCGGACGTCGGCGTATGTCGACCGGCACGAGCGCCTGCGGATCCGGTACGGCAGCCGAGACTACGTTAACCAGGCCCGCAGGGCAGGCCGGAAGCCCAAGCAGCACTGGCTCTCGGTGCGCTCCCCCGAGCGGCCCGGCGTCCAGCCCCTGTTCCCGTTCTCCTGGGAGCCCGGGGAGACGCACTTCCCCGGCCCGGGCGCGGAGACCGCCGACGGCGACCTGGTGCACGCTGGCACCGTGTACAACGGCCACGGGCTGCAGCCCGGCGGCTCCTTCGTCGTCCGCCGCGCGGCCACCGACGGCGCGCCGCGCTGGGTCTTCCACACCGACCACGTCGCCACCGACCTCGACACCGATCGGGAGACCGCCTATGTCGCGTACCGCGACGGCGGGATCCTGGCCGTGGACCTCCGCGACGGCGCCCTCCGCTGGCGCCACCAGCTCACCGTCGCCGGCGTCCCGGCCGTCCCGACGGCGCTCACCGTCACCGAGCCCGGCCGCCTGCTCGTCGGCACGGCCGACGGCCGGGTCCTTGACTGCGCGACCACGTAACCTTTTGCGCTCCCCGCCATGGCTCCTCGTCAGCCGTACGCCGCCGCCACGCGTCAGTGAGGGCCTGGCGGTGCGCACCGGCTGAGCAAGCGGCAGCTGCCCGCTGAGGACCGCGGCAAGGTCTTCCTCGGCCGCAGCCGACAGGCGCCGAGGAAGACCCCGTCACAGGTTGGGTTCGCCCGAACAGGAGGACTGACCGAACACACGGGCCACCCAGCCGTCGAGCTGGACGCCGAACGCCCGAGCCGAAGCGATACCCGAGGCCGGAAGGGCGCCGGCGTCGTCCATGCCGGCGACGAAGTCGACATCGGCCCAGCCACCACGGAACAGCACCACCGACAGCTCAGCCTCCGCCGGACCCGAGATGAGTACACCAACGGAGTCAGGATCGTTCACCAACGACCTGTCCGTCTCAAGTCGCTGAGGCCAGGGAGCGGCTTGATCGCGCCAGGTCGCCCGGCCCACTGTCAGACCGCCGGCCCGCCACCCCGGCGCCCGATCGGCTACCTCTGCAGCCGCCTCATCGAGATCAATAACTCGCTCCATGGACAGATCATGGTCCATGCCCGGCGCGCTGTTCCACTGACTTCCACCAGAGCGACACGACCCACGCGCTGCCACTTCTCGGCAACATTTCCCGTCGAACAGATCGACAACCGCTGTCGGGTCTCACCTACGCAGCCACCCGCGTCTCTTCGGGCAATGGGCCGTCCCGGTTGGACTGTCCCGTCTCCAGGTGGTCAGAGCAACAGGGAGCCCAGCCAGCTGGAGGGGAACCAGCCCTCCAGGGAGCGCAGTTCGGGTTCGGTGGCGGGATGGGTCGCCAGGATAGCCTGGCGCACATCGCCACCTCCGTTGAGAGTGCTCAGCTCGCCGCCGGCGGCGGCCAGGGTGATCGTGAGGCCGTCGCGCTGCAGAACGTATCGGTGCGCTCCGTCGGACCAGAGGCCGCCCGGCTCCGGTCGGCAGGGGGTGAAAGGGCTGGTGGTGAGGCTCTCACCGTCCGCGGACAGCAGTGGGCGGCCGCAGGGGTCGCTGTAGCCCGGGGAGACCGTCTCGACCGCGGCCTTGTTGAAGCCGTCGCTGATTCCGCCAGTGTTGGACAGGTCCTCCTGGTCGCTGAACACGAAGACCGCCCGATGTCCATCCCAACTGACAGGGCTCGGTCATGGTCCTTGACCAAGGCCGGTGAGGTCGTTCGGGTTTCGGTGGCAGGCCGGGCAACGCCACAGGGCGGTGATCAGCGCG
>NZ_JBEXKB010000186.1:0-2832 GCF_040609455.1 Kitasatospora sp. NPDC004669 | reverse complement strand
CCAGCAACAGCGCACGCTCCGCCTCCGGCAGCGGAACGACCGAGGCGTCCCCCTCCGGATCAGCCGCCATCGCCTCCAGCACCATCCGGTACATCGCACCGAGGCGCTCCAGGGCCACGCGACTCAGCACGTCGGTCGAGGTGCCGATGTTGATGCGACCGCCCGAGGCCACCACGCTGAGCGCGAACTCGTTGGTCGCGGAGGTCAGGTTGGCGTCGACGTCGACGGTGTCGGTGTCGACCTGGTGGAAGTCCTGGTGCTCGAAGAGCATCGTGATCAGGCGCTCGCCGGTGCCGCTGTCGCGCTGGACGGCGGGCAGCGGGTAGCGGCGGTGGGCCCAGATCTCCGCCTCCTGGGCGTAGACCCGCTCCACCAGCTCACGCCAGGTGCCCGACGCCCGGGTGGCGGGGAACGGCAGCGTGTTCAGGTGCATGCCCAGCACCCGCTCCGCACCCGGCGCCTCCAGACGCCCGTGGTAGACCACGCCGGTGTGGAAGGCGTCCTCCGTACCGAGCGAGCCCAGCACCTTCAGGTGCGCGGCCAGCAGCACGCTCTTCAGCGAGGTCCGGGCCCGGGTCGCCAGCCGGCGCAGGGCCTCCTCCAGGTCCTGGTAGCGGACGTACACCCGGTGGACGTCGTCGGCGCTGCCGTGGTCGTCGGCCCAGGTCTCGGGGAGCCGGGCCGGGGCGTGCCGGCCGACGACGTCCCGCCAGAAGGCGCGGTCCTCCTCGGAGGCCAGCGACTCCAGCTCGGCCGCGATGAAGTCCGCGTACCGGACGGCCGGCGCCTCGAAGGCGGGCAGCTCACGGCCGTCACGCAGGTGCCGGTAGCACTCCACCAGCTCCATCAGCAGCGAGTGGTAGCTCCAGCCCTCGGTGACGGCGTGGTTGTGGCTGAGCGTCAGGCGCCAGGCCTCGTCGGACTCCAGGTGGATCGCGACGCGCATCAGCGGCGCCACGGCCAGGTCGAAGCCCTCGGCCCGGTCCTGCTCGGCGAACGCGCGGCCGCGCTCCTCGCGCTGCTGCTCGCCCAGACCGCGCCAGTCGTGCACGGTCACCGGCATCTGCGCGGTGGCGTGCACCAGCTGCAGCGGCTGGGAGTAGCCGCTCAGGTGCATCGAGGTGCGCAGGATGTCGTGCCGCTGGACGACGGTCTCAACGGCCCGGCGCATCGCGGACTCGTCGAACGGGCGCTCGTCGGGAATCCGGAAGGAGGTGAGGTTGTGGTAGGTGCCCAGGCCGTCGGCCCGGAGCATTTCGACGAGGATGCCGGTCTGCACATGGGACAGCGGGTAGGCGTCCACGACGCCCGCCGGCAGCGCGGCCCGGTCCCCGTCGCCGATCAGCGCGAACGGTTCCACGGCCGAGACGAGGGACTCGCCGCCCTGGCCGGTGAGGCCCGCCGCCATCGCGGCGATCGTCCGTGACTGGAACACGTCGCGGATGGAGACGTCGTAGCCGGCGGTGCGCAGCGCACCGACCAGGCGGACGGCACGGATGGAGTCGCCGCCGAGGTCGAAGAAGCTGTCCTCGACACCGACCGGGGCGACGCCCAGGACGTCCGACCAGATCGCCGCGAGCCGCTCCTCCACCGGGGTACGCGGCGCCACGTGCTCGACCGTGGCGAACGACGCCTGGTCGGGCGCGGGCAGCGCGCGGTGGTCGAGCTTGCCGTTGGGGGTCAGCGGGATCTCCGTCAGCGGCACGTAGGCGGCCGGGACCATGTAGTCCGGCAGCGAGGTGCGCAGGTGGGCCCGCAGGTCGCTCAGGTCGGCGCCCTGCTCCGTCAGGATCAGGTAGGCGACCAGGGACTTCTCGCCGAGGGCGGTGGTGTGGACGGTGACCGCGGCGTCCCGCACCAGCATGTGCTGGCGCAGGGTGGCCTCGATCTCGCCGAGCTCGATGCGGTAGCCGCGGATCTTCACCTGGCCGTCGATGCGGCCGAGCGACTGCAGGGTGCCGTCGGCCAGTCGGCGGGCCAGGTCGCCACTGCGGTACAGGCGCGAACCGGCCGGGCCGAACGGGTCCGGGATGAACCGCTCGGCGGTCAGCTCGGGCCGGTCGAGGTAGCCACGGGCCACGGCGGGCCCGCCGACGAAGATCTCACCGGGGACGCCGACCGGGACGAGCTGCCCCGCCGCGTCCAGCAGGTGGATGGTCATGTCGGCGAGCGGAGTGCCGACCGGGCTGTCCGCCGGGTGCGTCAGGTCGGCGTCGCCGACGCGGTGGTAGGTGGAGTGCACCGTGGTCTCGGTGATGCCGTACATGTTGATCAGCGCGGGGCGGTCCGTCCCGACGCGGCGCGTCCAGGGCAGCACCTCAAGGAGGTCGAGCCGCTCGCCGCCGAACACGATGGCGCGCAGGTCGAGCCGGTCGATGCGCGGGTCGCCGTCGGCGGCCATGGCCACCAGCGAGCGGAACGCGGTCGGGGTCTGGCACAGGATGGTCGCCCCGGTCCCGACCAGCAGGTCCACGAACTCCTCCGGCGAACGGATCACCGAGGAGGGGACGACGACGACGCGACCGCCGTGCAGCAGCGCACCGTAGATCTCCCACACCGAGAAGTCGAAGGCGTAGGAGTGCGAGTGTGTGAAGACGTCGTCGGCGCCGAAGCCGAACTGCTCTCGGGTGGCACCGAACAGGCGCAGGACGTTGGCGTGGCTGAGGGCGACGCCCTTGGGCCTGCCGGTGGAGCCGGAGGTGTAGATGACGTAGATCAGGTTGTCCGGGGTAACCGTGGTCTCCGGCGCGGTGGACGGAAGCTGGGCGATCAGCGCCTGCTCCGCCTCGTCGTCCAGCACCACGACCCGGCCCTCGAACGAGCCCGTCAGCC
>NZ_JBEXKB010000185.1:0-2882 GCF_040609455.1 Kitasatospora sp. NPDC004669 | reverse complement strand
TCGGGCACCCGCAGCTGGGTGACGGTTCGGCCGTCGCCGGTCACCGCGGCCAGCAGGTGGGCGGCGGGCGAGGTGCCGTGCCGGGAGCCCCGGGCGAGGGTGGCGAAGGCGGGCAGGTCCTGGGAATCGCTGTCAAGGAGCTCGATTGAGTGACAGTGGACAACTCGGCGGTGAGGGCACCCGGTGTTCCGAGCGAGGGATGTCGCTGGGTTTTGAGAGCATTCGGGTGATTGCTTCGGGACCGTGATTGTGCTGTCGGGCTCGGGTGCTGGTGAAGGCCCGGCCTGGGGGCTGCTGGTGTGAACTGGCGGTGTGTCGGTTCGATGGGGGCCGTGGCCCCTGGTTGCGTGATCGACAGTGGCGGAAGGCGATCCCTCGCCGAGAGGCCTCTTCTGTTTTCTGGAGTTGATCGTGACGTTCTCATTGCCGGGGGCCGTTGGTCGGCGCGGTCCAGGTGCCGGGCATCGTGCCGGTTCGGCCGGGCGTCGGGGCCGGGTGCTGGCCGTGGCGGTCGGCGTGTTCTGCGCCGCGGCCGTCGCCCCGGTGGCGCTGTCCGTGCCCGCCCACGCGCAGGGCACCTGTACGGTGTCCGGCCCCACCACCACCTGTACGTTCGCCTTCACCGGCGCCGAGCAGACCTTCACCGTCCCGAATGGTGTCACCCAGGTCGACGTCACGGCGACCGGCGCCGGCGGCGGCGTGGAGGACAACGGCGTCGGCGGCGGCCGGGGCGCCCAGGTGTCCGGCACGCTCACCGGGCTGTCCGGCGGGCAGACCCTCTACGTCGAAGTCGGCGGCACCGCCACCGGCGGCAGCCCGTGCCCCGGTAGCGCGCAGTGCACCGGAGGCTTCAACGGCGGCGGCAGCACCCACTTCGGCGGCGGCGGAGGCGGGGCCTCCGACGTCCGCACCCAACCCAGCACCACCCCCCTCACCACCACCGACTCCCGCCTCATCGTGGCCGCGGGCGGCGGCGGAGCCGGCTGGGCCGGCCAGTGCACCGGAAGCCTGGGCGGAGATGCCGGCCAGCCGGGCGCGAACGCGACCTGCAACGGAGGAGACGGCGGCGGGGCGGGCACGTCCACCCACGGCGGGGCCGGCGGCACCGGCGGCGGCGGGTTTTTCGGCGGTGGGCCCGGCACGCTCGGTGCCGGCGGCACCGGCGGCGGCCCGGGCGCCTCCCTGACCGGTGGCGCAGGCGGCGCCGGCTACTACGGCGGAGGCGGCGGCGGCAACATCAACCCCTTTATTAGTCCGAGCGGGGGCGGGGGTGGCGGGGGCGGCGGCTCGTCCCTGGTCCCCGCCGGCGGCACCGGCCCCACGGTGACCAGCGCCGCCGCGGGCATCACCATCAGCTACCTCACTCCGCCCGCCGTGATGACCACGTTGACGGCCTCGCCGACCCCGTCGCTTTTCGGGCATCCGGTCACGCTCACCGACACCGTCTGCCCCAACTCCACCGCGGTCCCGACCGGCACCGTCACCTTCACCGACGGCGGCGCCACCCTGGGCATCGCCCCACTGTCCCCCGGCGGAGGCGACCACTGCGCCCAGGCCCAGCTGACCTGGTCGAACCTGCTGCCCGGCAGCCACACCCTGACCGCCCAGTACAGCGGCGACGCCACCTACCCGGCGCCCGCCATGGAGAGTGCCACCCAGACGGTCAACTGCGCGCGCACCGTCACCGGCTCCGTGTCCACCGTCATCGCCACCGGCGAGAGCACCTGCGTCCTCAACGCCACCGTCCACGGCAGCGTCACGGCCGGGGCGGGCACCGCCCTGTTCATCGGCAACTCCACCGTCCAGGGCAGCGTCACCTCCTTCGGCTCCACCCTGGTCGGGGTGTGCGGCACCACCGTCACCGGCTCCCTCACCGCCAGTGGAGCAAGCAGGTTCGTCGTCATCGGCGATCCCGGCGACGACCACTGCGCCGTCAACCAGATCCAGTCGTCGGTCCAGCTGAGCAACAACACCGGCGGTCTGGAGGTCGTCGGCAACCACATCGGCGGAACCCTGCTGGTCACCGGCAACACCGGCACCGGGCCCTTCCCCGAGGACAACCGCCCCGAGATCGAAGGCAACACCATCGGAGGTTCCCTGGTCTGCTCGGGCAACACCCCGCCCCCCACCAACGACGGCCACCCCAACACCGTCACCGCCGCCCGCACCGGCCAGTGCAGCACCCTGTAACCCACCCGGCCGGGCATCCCGCCCCCGGGTAAACCCGTCGTGCCCGCGCCCGCTGCCGCACTCCACGCAGCGGACGCGGGCTCCTCACGTCGCTCGGCGCCGCTCCAACTGCTTCGCAGACGGCGAGGGCCGGAGTCATAGAAGAAGGGCATCGAAGCTCCTGTTGAACGGGGTGACCTTCCCAAGTCGCCCTGGACCACCGGAGATGTGCCGCCAGTCTGCCACCGTCTGCCTCATCAAGTCGCCCGCTCTGGACGGTGTAGCGGGATTGCCGCTGGTGGAGCGGCTGCGGCTGCTGCCCGATCCGCGTCGACGCCGAGGGGTGCGTCACCCGTTCGTGGCGGTGCTGCTGGTCGCCGCCTCGGCGGTGGTCGCCGGCGCGCGCTCTACGCGGCCATCGGCCAGTGGTCCGCGAACGCTCCGCAGCACACCCTCGCCCGCCTGGGTGCTCGAGTGGTGGGCGCGCTGGGTGTGCGCGTCGCACCGAGTGCCGCCACGATACGGCGGGTCATCGGCCTGGTCTGCCCCGGTGGACTGGCCGATCTGACCGGCGCCGATCCCGCAGGCTCGGACTCGGTGGCCGTGGACGGCAAGGCAGCCCGGGGCTCCCGGCACGGCACCTCGCCCGCCGCCCACCTGCTGGCCGCGGTGACCGGCGACGGCCGAACCGTCACCCAGCTGCGGGTGCCCGA
>NZ_JBEXKB010000184.1:0-3034 GCF_040609455.1 Kitasatospora sp. NPDC004669 | reverse complement strand
CCCATGTCAGAACTTCTCCGGGAAGATCAGCGCCACGACGAGGTAGCCGACGAGCGCGACGGCCACGACCAGACCAGCGATGTTCTCGGCACTCATGCGCCCACCTCGCTGCGCTCGGCGGGCGCTTCGCGCCACGCGCCCCTGTTGATGGTTCGCTCGCTGCGCTCGTTCACAGCTTCTCCACCCCCCGCGCGATCAGGGCGATGACGGCGAACACGGCGACCGTGACACCGACGTAGATGAGATCGGACATGGGCTCCACCAGCGTGGTTCGGGAGATGCCGCGAGCGGGCCAGGGGCTCCGTGCGGCACCGGCGGACGGCCGGCAGATGCAGCAAACCAGCCGTCTAGGGCGCGTTAGGGGTCCCTGACGCCCTCCATACGGGTGACGGCGCGGCGTTGACGCCACCTTGACGCCCGCTTCACCGGACCGAGACCGTCGTGATCGGGCCGAGATCCGGGGCCTGGCCTGGGTACACGGAAGCCCCGGGCGGCGGACTGCCGCCCGGGGCTTCGTTCGGGTACGGGATGGTTTCGCACCGGTGCCAGGAACGCACCAGGATGCCTCGGATCGCGGTGCGTCGTCGGGCCGGGCGGCCCGGGTCACATCCGCATCCGGTCACATCCGCATCCGCAGCCGGCAGACCACCGCGTCGGTGTGCCGGCGCAGGGCGCGGTCGATCACGGCGCCGCGCCGGTTCTGCAGCGCCCGCTGGAACCAGTGGGCGGGCTCCACCTCGGGGATCAGGACGGTGAGCCGGTCGTAGGCGTGCTCCTCGCCGAGCCTGTTGACGAACTCGGCGATCGGCTGCCCCAGGCGCCGGTGGTCGTCCTGGATCTCCAGCAGGGGCACGCCGGGCTGCCACAGCTCCCAGTCCCGGCGCAGCGCCTCCGCCTGGGCCTGCTCGTGCACCACGGTCACCGCGAACACCTCGTCGCCCAGCGACAGGGCCGCCGACAGGCCGTCCCGGGTGAGCCGGGTGATCGCCGTCACCGGGACCACCACCAGGCTGCGCTGGCGGGTCACCGCACCCGGCACCCGGCCGAGCTCCAGGCGTTCGCCGATCCGCCCGTAGCTGCGGTGGATCGCCTCGAACAGCACCACCAGCAGCGGCAGGGCGACCACGATCCCCCAGGCGCCCTCGGTGAACTTGGTGCCGGTCACCACGAGCGTGGCGACGCCGGTCAGCAGGGCGCCGAAGCCGTTCAGCGCGGCCTTCCGCTGCCATCCGGCCGGGCGGTTCAGGAACCAGTGCCGGACCATGCCGACCTGGCAGATGGTGAAGCCGACGAACACGCCGATCGAGAAGAGCGGCACCAGGCTGTTGACGTCACCGCCGGAGCCGACCAGCAGCGCGGCCGACACCGCGGCGAGGAACAGCACGCCGTACCGGTACACCTGGCGGTCGGCGCGCAGCGCGAACACGTGCGGGAGGTGGTTGTCCCGAGCCAGCAGGTCCATCAGCACCGGCAGGCCGCCGAAGGAGGTGTTGGCGGCCAGGCCGAGCAGGACCACGGTGGCGAACTGGACGACGAAGAAGCCGACGCCGTGGCCGAGCGAGGCGTCGGCGAGCTGGGCGAGCACGGTGACGCCCTCCACCGGCTGGAGGTGGAAGCGGTCGATCAGCACCGCCAGTCCGATCAGCATCACGCCGAGCAGGGCGCCGAGCGCGACCTCGGTGTGCTGGGCGCGCTTCACCCGCGGGGTGCGGAAGGAGGGGACGGCGTTCGCCACCGCCTCGACGCCGGTGAGTGCCGAGCAGCCGGCCGCGAAGGCCTTGAGCAGCAGCAGCGCGCCGACGGCGGTGGCGTTCTCGGCGAGCACGGAGGCGTGGCCGGCGGCGGCCTCGGTGCTGACCGGGGCGTCCCGGAACAGGCCGACCACGATGATCGCCAGGATGGCGAGGACGAAGACGGCCGTCGGGGCCATGAACCAGCGGGCCGACTCGGCGATGCCGCGCAGGTTCACCGCGGTCACCAGCGCGAGCACGCCCAGGCAGAGCCAGACCCGGTCGCCGTAGAGACCGGGAACGGCGGAGGTGAGCGCGGCCACGCCGGCGGTCACCGAGACCGCGACGTTCAGGATGTAGTCGATCACCAGCGAGGCGGCCGCGGTCAGCGCCGTCCGACGGCCCAGGTGGGCCTTGGCCACCGCGTACGAGCCGCCGCCGTCCGGGAAGGCCGCGATCACCTGCCGGTAGGAGGCGACCAGCACCACGAGCAGGACGGCGATCGCCACCGTGACCGGCAGGGTGAAACCCAGCCCGTACGAACCGGCGGCGGCCAGCACCAGCACGATCGACTCCGGCCCGTACGCGACCGAGGCCATGGCGTCCAGCGAGAGCGCCGCCAGTCCGCCCATCGCGGTGAGCCGGTGCCGTTCGTCACCCACCCCGGTATCGGGCGGTTCGTCGGCCGTCACGGCCGGGGTGGAGATGGCGCTGGACATCGGACGGGACCTCCGCGGTCGGTAGTTGCTCCGATCCTGCGGTCCGGGCGCCCGGCCCACCCCCGGCCCCTACGCGTTCCTGACGCCGCCACGAGCGCCTTTGACGCGCCCTTGACGCGGCCGTCGGGCCGGTGGGAGGGGCTGTTGGCGGGGGTGGGCGAGCCGTTGTCCCGGCGGGCGCCGGTTGGGAAGACGATCAGCTCAGTCGAAGGACTCCCACCCCCGGCCTCCCACTCTGCTGCCTGCACCCCGTTATTGCAAGCAATATGCAATAACGGGCACCCATCGGCGCCCGGGCAAACGAAACAGCCCCTGATCTGCGTTTCCGCAGATCAGGGGCTGTTTCTCTATCCTGTGGCTGGTGCAGGGTTCGAACCTGCGTAGCTTGCGCGACAGATTTACAGGCCGCTGACCAGGGGCGTTCTGACCTGCGGACTCTTGATCGCGGACCGGATCTGGTCCGCCACTGGTCCGGATCATGGTCTCGGAGGCGCCACCATCACCTCGGTCCGGTGGCACACGCGGTGATCCACCATGTGCGCTGCCCGGTCGCCGTCGTACCGTACGGCTGATCCAGAGGGAGGC
>NZ_JBEXKB010000183.1:0-3097 GCF_040609455.1 Kitasatospora sp. NPDC004669 | reverse complement strand
GGTGCAGGATCCCGTCGATCACCTGCCGGTGGTCGCGCCACCGGCCGCAACGCCTGTTGCTGACCGGAAGGAACGGCCGCAACCGTTCCCACTCGCCCTATGGATGATCGGCCGGACAGCTCCTAGTCGGACACTCCCGCACAGCGATGGGACTTTACGGAATGCGCCGCCCGGATACGCGTATTACGACTCAGTCACGCTGCGCGACGCAGGGGCATGGGAGGATCGACATGACAGATGCAGCTTTCGCCAAGCTTTTGTCTCTGGAGGCGAAAAGAATTCCAGACCCGAACGGCGTGGACGTCCTCGTCGGTCGAGGTGACGGCGGCACCTTTGACAGGCTAAAAATGCGAGAAGGGGACGCGTTTGAGTTCGACGAGCGATTCGTTCCGTTCGTTAACCAGGCGCCGATTGACATCGTTCTGCACGAACTGCATGAGGCGACTAGTCAGGTCAGCTTCATCGGGGGGGCAAAGATCATCCCCTCCGAGGTAGGCCTTGGAGAACGAACGCAGGCCATCGGCGCCCTGTCTTTGTCTCTGTACGAGCTGACGTACAAAGTCCTTTGACGACCCGCCATCGGCCATGACGCCGTGCTCGCCGACATCCGGTAAGGCCGATTGGAGGCGCCGACGCGGGTGGAGGTGGGACCGTCGGCCGATGAACCGCTGCTGTCCTCGCTGCTCGCGGCAGACGACAGCAGCCCTCCCGGCCTCTACCAGAGCCTGGCCCGCCGCCTTGGCCGGACGGCTTCCTGCCGACGCCGGTGCGACCCGCGCGCACGGGCAGTTCGGGGTCCTGCACCTGCACCAGCTCTTCCGCGACCGCTGACCGGCGGCCTGCCCCTGCGAGCCCGACGCAGCGGTCGTACTTGCTCAGCCCGTCGAGCCGCTCGGCGAGGCCGGCGTCGGACAGCGTCTCCAGGCAAGGGGTCCCCGTAGCGCGAAGGCAGTCGCAGACCCGCCGCAACTGGTGGGCCACGGCTCTCGACCTGATCAGCCGGCTCAACACGAGCCGCTGACCTCGGGTGAGGGGGCGGCGGGACGGTGATCTCTTCCTCGGACGGGAGGGCCTGAGGTTCCGGCGGATCGTCGGCCACGGAGACGCTGCCGTGCTCCGCCATCGAGTACGGTCCGTGCGGCTGATCGGCCCGCAGAGACAAGCCGGTCGAGGGCGTATGGAACAGGACGGGGCCCAGCCCCTCCAGGTGAAGCCACAGGTGTACCAGCGACGGCTCGTCGTCAGCGTAGTGACGCCAAGCCGTGGTCACCTTCAGCAGTCCGCGCCGACAGCACCGGCTCGCCGTCGAAGCCCTCCCCGGCCTGGCCGCTGAGGGGTTCGACGAGGTACACCTCTACCCGGCGGTGAGCCGCTCCGGGCGCTGACGCCGCATACCGGCCTCGCGCCCCGCCCCCTGGGCAACGAGCTGGAGGGCGGGGCGCTCCGATGCGCGGCGCGGTCGCCCGGCCGGCACCGCCCACCGAGAGCACGGAGCCGCCCGCAATGACCTCCCACCCCGATCTGCCCACGCTGCGGGCCGCCGCCCAGCGCGCCATCCGCCAGCCACCGCGCCGCCACCTCGGCGTCCCGGCCTACAGTTACTCCCCTACTCCCCTGTGCCCGCCCCGGCGCCTTCGCCGGACCAGCTTGCCGTGGAGATCGCGGCCGACGCCACACACCCGCGCCGCCACCGGAGCCAACGCCCTCGGCCGCAGCGCCGACAGCCTGACCAGCGCACCCGACTGCCGCGCACTTCCGCTTCAGTGCAAGCACCGCTCCCCTGTGCACCTGCGGCCCCCGGTGGCAACGCCGACGCCGTCTGGGCCGAGATCCAGCGGCTGGAGGGCTCCCGCAGCGCCGGCTCTTGTGCTCGTGCATGCCCCAGGGGGTGAGAGCCCGGAAGTGCCTGTGTGGGAAAGTACGACGCGATCACGAATCCTGGGGGTGGATCAGTGCGCACACGTCATTGCGCGGTGGCTGGGGTTGTTCTGGCAGTTCTCAGCGTGTCGGCCTGCTCGGCCGACCCGCAGGCCCGTCCGGGGGCAGCCGCGGCCTCCAGCCGGGCGCCTCTGGAGCGGCTGCGGAACGGCTTGCTGACTTCGGACCAGCTTCCCCTGGGTTTCCGGCTCCTCACGGAGGAAGTCAACTCGACGACGACCGGTGCTCCGCACACCCCGTCGGCAGTCCCCATCGCGTCGATGCCGTGCTCCGAACTCGGCGTCGAGTCCTTCATGACGACTCACGCCCAACCTGCGGAGGACGTGGCGGTGGGGGTGGAATGGACGCCGGTCGCCGACGACGACCTCGACTGGTTCGGCCAGGAGTCGCTCGACCGGTACGCGCCCGGACAGGCGGCCGCGGTCATGGCCGCCATCCGCGGTGTCGCACAGGGCTGCGCCTCCTACACCAACACACTCGCGGACGGTACGCGGCTCCAGGAGACCGCGTCCGTCACGGCGGCCGAGGTGTCGGCCGACGACAGCCTGCTGCTCCACACCACGTCGACATTCCCCGGCGACCCGGCACCGTTCGTCGGCGAAACCGCTTTCGTCCGCATGGGCGATGTGATCCTCATGGTGCAGCAGGTCTCCGATCAGAAACCGTCACCGAGCTCGGAGAAGGTCCTCGCCTCCGCCGTGAAGGCATACCGTTCCGCCGGCGGCTGACGCCGCGCACCTCAATCCTCCATGCCCGGGGCGGCCCCAGAGCAGAAACCAACGGGAGAGTGACGGTCTTCTCGTTGTCGGTCAGGCAGTGGGTCGGAACCCCGCCCGGCGTGCGGAACGTCGCGTCCAGGCGGGCCGCCACCGTCGGCAGGGTCTTGTCGAACACTGGGATGACCACGTGGAATCGGGACCAGGCCAGCCACGCGCACCACAGGCTGGTGCGTCGTCCACCGAGGCGTGGGACCTGTCGGATAGCGGGGACGCATTGCTGCGTCCCCGCCCCCTCAGTGGACGTTAAGTCCCTTTTCTCTCGGCTCGTGATCGCTCGTTCGTGTAAACGTCGGCCGTACTGGCGTGCCAGTCGTGGTTCGGGTGATGTTCTGCGGCGCATGGACAGACGGGCGTATCCGAGCGACTTATCGGACGAGCAG
>NZ_JBEXKB010000182.1:0-3195 GCF_040609455.1 Kitasatospora sp. NPDC004669 | reverse complement strand
CCGGCCCGACTGGCCGACGTCAAGGCTCGCGCAGCGACCGCGAAGCGGCTCCGGGCTTGACGCCCGGCCCGCCGGGCCGGAAACCTCCCGCCCCGAGCGGACCCGAACCACACAAGCAGCGCACTTCATACGGTCTAATTCCTCTGGCTCCGCGAGCCCCCCGGAACAACGATCTGCCGGTCCTGCCGGACGCGCCTCAGCGAAGGCGGACGGACCGGCGAACGCGCCTAATCCGCTAAGCGGCTTGCGCTGCCCGCTTCGTGCAGTGGCGATTCATGGTCGGCCAGAGTGGCCATCAGAGTCCCCGCAAAGTCCGGTGATCTTGTGAATGTGCCTGGTCAGATGATGCCGAGGAGGTCGAGCGGGCGGGTGAAGGGCTCGTAGGAGGCGTGCCGGAGGCCGGCGGCGATGTTGCGGTGCCCGGCAGTCCGGAGGGCGTTGATCGCCAGGTTGCGTAGGGTCGCCATGTTCTCTGGGCCGTGACCGGTGTGGATCTTCGAGGCGTCTTCGGCGAAGGTGGTGTCGCGTACGAAGTGCAGCCGGTTCTCGATGGTCCATTGCGACCTGGCGAGCTGGCCAAGTCGCTGGGGCGAGGCCTGTTGCGAGCTCAGGTCGGTGATCGCATAGGCGGTCTGGCGGCTGACCGTACCGGTCTTGAGGTCGGTGCGATAGCGCAGGATGCGTACGGCCTGGACTGCGTGGGGAAGTCCAGGCCAAGGTCGGTGACGGTGAGGGCTCTGGTCACGCGGGTCTCTCGGCGGCCGTGTCCCATCTCGCGGTCGTAGCGGCGCGCGGTAACGTCCTTCCACGGCAATGACTTGAGCTGGCGGTGCAATTCGGGCTGGTTGGCCTTGACCATGAGCAGGTAGTAAGCCTTCTTCTCCTCCACCAGGAAGTGCACATGGCCGCGCTGGGTGTGCAGGGCATCGGCCGTGACCGTGACCCCGGTCAGGTTGTAGGGCTCCAGCAGCGTGGCGAAGCAGGTGATCTCGTTGGTCTTGTCGGGTACCCGCAGCTGGGTGACGGTTTGGCCGTCGCCGGTCATCGCGGCCAACAGGTGAGCGGCGGGCGAGGTGCCGTGCCGGGAGCCCCGAGTGGCTTTCCCGTCCACCGCGATCGAGTCCGAGCCGATGACCCGCCGGATCGTGGCGGCGCTCGGTGCGACGCGAACGCCCGGCGCGCCTTCGACTCTGGAGCCCAGCCGGGCCAGGGTGTGCTGCGGAGCGTTCGCGGACCACTGACCGATGGCAGCGTACGATCGCGCGCCGGCGACCACCGCTGAGGCGGCGATCAGAAGCACTGCCACGAACGGGTGACGTACCCCTCGGCGCCGACGCGGATCGGGCAGCAACCGCAGCCGCTCCACCAGCGACAATCCCGCCACGCCGTCCACAGGAGGCGACTTACTGACCTCGGCGTTTCAAGGTGATTGGCCTGTTTGTGTAGCTGACTGACGGTCATTTGCGCGGTATGCCGTTGGTTGTCGGCGGCGGCTGAATTCGGGCCGGTATCGACGGTTCAGTTGTGGGCCAGCCGTGGTCTCGCTGGATGGTGTGTGTCAGTCGTTGTCGTTCGTGGGGACGTGCCCGAGTTCGCGTCCCCGCATGCGGTAGGACTCGCCTTTGAGGGAGTGGACCTCGGCGTGGTGGACGAGTCGGTCGATCATGGCGGCGGCGACGGTCTCGTCGCCGAAGACCTCTCCCCAGCGCCCGAAGGGCTTGTTCGAGGTGACGATCACGCTCGCCCGTTCGTATCTGTTCGAGATCAGCTGGAAGAACAGGTTCGCGGCCTCCGGTTCGAAGGGGATGTAGCCCACTTCATCGACCACGATCAGCGGGTAGCGGCCGAGCTTGACGAGTTCGTCCTGGAGCCGGCCGGCCTGGTGGGCGGCGGCCAGGCGGTCGACCCACTGGGAGGCGGTGGCGAACGCGACCCGATGGCCGGCCTGGCAGGCCCGGACGGCGAGCCCGGTGGCCAGATGGGTCTTTCCGGTGCCCGGCGGGCCGAGGAAGATGACGTTCTCGCGGGCGGTTATGAAGTCCAGTGTGCCCAGGTGAGCGAGTTGTTGGCGCGTCATGCCCCGCAGGTGGGATGCGTCGATCTCCTCGATGGTCTTGACCGAGGGGAAGCGGGCGGCCCGGATGCGTTGCTCGCCGCCGTGGCTGTCGCGGGCGGAGACCTCGCGTTGCAGGCAGGCGACGAGGTATTCGAGGTGGGTCCAGGACTCGGTGCGGGCGCGCTCCGCCAGGCGTTCGGCGGCGTCCAGCAGGGCGGGCGCCTTCATCGCGCGGGAAAGGAAAGCCAGGTCGGCGGTGGTCTGTCGGCCGGTTTGGGCCGCCGGTGTGTCGGTGGCGGTCGGGGTGTTGGGAGCGGAGGTGCGGGACATCAGGTGTCCTCCTTGCCTGCGCCGCCCTCGATGAGGGTGAAGATGCGGTCGTAGGAGCCGAGCTGGCGTTGTTCGACCTCGATCCCCAGGTCGTCGAGTGCGAGGGCGGCCAGGCCGCGGGCCTGGGCGCGGGCCTGGGCGCGGGAGGCACGCTGGTGGATTGCCTGGCCGCGCAGGGTTTCGGCCGCAGCGGCGTGCTCGGGGTCGGTGATGGTCTGGTGCCGGGCCCAGCAGCGGGCGTGGCGGGCGACGGTCTCGCCGGTGCGGGTGGTGGCGGTGATCTCCTCGGTGTCGGCCCGGATGGTGATCTGCTGGCCGATGGCGCGGGGGTGGACGGAGTAGTCGCAGGTGTCGACGCGGATGTAGTGGTCGCGGCCCAGGCGGGTGCTCTGGGGCCACCAGTGGGGCGGGGTGACCGGTGGCAGGGTGAGCATCGCGCCCCGGTCGGCTTCCCAGCGTTCGGTGGGCCGGCAGCCGATCGTGCGGTGGTGTCGGCGGTTGGCGATCTGCAGCCATGCGGTGAGCTGGGTGTTGAAGTCGCCCGGTCCGGCGAATGTGCGGCCGGGCAGGAAGCTGGTCTCCAGATAGCCGTTCACCCGCTCCACCAGGCCTTTCGCCTCCGGGTCGCGGGGCCGGCAGAGGCGGATCCTGATCGCGAGCAGGCCGGCGAACGCCGCGAACTCCGAGGTCGGCTTCCCCTGGCCGACGCCGCTCTCGTTGATGCCCCTATGGTTCGTCAAGCCGTTCGAGGTGCAAGCAGCGGCAGTGGTGAGGCGGACAGGCAACGGTGGATCTCTCGGGCGACGTAT
>NZ_JBEXKB010000181.1:0-3758 GCF_040609455.1 Kitasatospora sp. NPDC004669 | reverse complement strand
CCCCCGGGCCGCCCCCCCCCCCCCCGCCGAGGTGTGGCCGCGCCGGGGTCCGCAGGTCGGTCAGCCGTGCGGGACGACCGCGACCGGCGCCTCGGCGTGGTGCAGTGCCGCGTGGGCGACCCGGCCGAGCCGGGGGCCGAACTCGATCGGGCGGCGGCGCCGACCGACCACGACCAGCGCGGCCCCGGCGGAGGTCTCCACCAGGCCGCGGGCGGCACCGAGCCGGACGTCCTCGACCACCTCGACCTCGGGGTGCCGCTCGCGCTGCCCGGCCAGGGCGAGCGACAGCAGCTTGGCCTCCAGCGCCTCCAGCTGGGCGATCTCCCCCGCCGGTACGGCGCCGCCCGCGTAACCGAACAGCGGCGGCAGGTCCCAGCCGTGCACCGCCCGGACCCGGGCGCCCTGCAGGGCGGCCTCGCGGAAGGCGAAGGCGAGCACCTCCTCCTCGGGGCTGTGCGCGTCGACGCCGACCACCGAGCCGTCGACCCCGGCCGCAACGGTTGACGTCATGAGAGTTCCTCCATGTCTCGGTGCCGGGAACGGTGCGCACTGACGCCCCGTCCGCTCCTGCTCCCACCCTGACGTCCGGGTACGGCCCCCACCAGAGGCCGCAAGCCCCCCGCCCACGGGACGAAAGACCCGCCGGCCGAAGATTACGGGCGGCCCCGGCCTCCACCCCGTCGACACCCGGGCACTACCGTATGAACACGGCATTCCCGCTGGTCGGACGGCGCCGAAGCCGCCCGGACCCGCAGCGGTGGACGCTCAGGGCGAGGACGAGGAGGACAGCGGTGGGCGGAGCGGACGGCAGTGCGGCGGGCGGCGGCGCGCGGATGCCCCGGCTGCGCCTGGACGAGCTGCTGGAGGAGCTCCAGTGGCGCATCGACGCGGCGCGCGGGACGCAGAACCGGGTGCACAGCCTGCTGGAGGCGGTGCTCGCGGTCGGCCGTGAGCTGGACCTCTCCCAGGCGCTGCATCGGATCGTGGAGGCCGCCGCGGACCTGGTGGACGCCCGGTACGGCGCGCTGGGGGTGATCGGGCCGGACGGGCACTCGCTGTCGCAGTTCCTGACGGTGGGTCTGTCCGAGGAGGAGATCACCGAGATCGGCCCGCCGCCCTCCGGCCGGGGCATCCTCGGCGAGCTGATCCGCCATCCGCAGCCGCTGCGCTGCCCGGTGCTGTCCGACCACCCGGCCTCGGTCGGCTTCCCGGCGAACCACCCGCCGATGCACACCTTCCTGGGGGTGCCGGTGCGGGTGCACGGCGAGGTGTTCGGCAACCTGTACCTGACCGACAAGCGCGGCGGGCTGGACTTCGACGAGGACGACGAGGCGGTGATCGCCGCCCTGGCGGTCGCGGCCGGGGTGGCGATCGACAACGCCCGGCTGTACGAGGAGGCGCAGCTGCGCCAGCGCTGGCTGCGGGCCAGCACCGAGATCACCCGCAGCCTGCTGTCGGGCGCGCCGCGGCTGGAGGTGGTCGAGCTGATCGCCCGCCGGGCCCGGGAGATCTCCCGCGCCGAACTGGCGGACGTCTCGGTGGCGCTGGCCGGTCCGCAGGAGCGCGCCGAGGAGCTGACGGTCGAGGTCGCGCTCGGTGGCGCGCCCGCCGCCCGGCTGGGCGTGACGGTGCCGGTGGACGGCACCCTGTCCGGCGCCGCGTACGCCTCCGGTTCGCCGGTGACCAGCGACGAACTGGCCTGCGACGCCCGCTTCCCGGCCGGTCCGGCGGGCCGCTTCGACGGGCTGGGCCCGGCCGTCGCGGTGCCGCTGGGCACCGGCTCCGGGTACGGGCGCGGCGTGCTGCTGCTCGCCCGGGCGCAGGGACGGCCGGCCTTCGGGCCGGAGGAGACCGGCCCGCTGCTGGGCTTCGCCGACCAGGCGGCGCTCGCCCTTGAGCTGGCCGAACGGAGGCGCGACGCCGAGCAGTTGAACCTGCTGGAGGACCGCGACCGGATCGCCCGGGACCTGCACGACCTGGCCATCCAGCGGCTGTTCGCCACCGGGATGACCCTGCAGAGCGCGGGCCGGCTGATCGAGTCCCCGGCCGCCGCCGACCGGGTGGCCCGCGCGGTCGCGGACCTGGACGAGACCATCAAGATCATCCGCTCGACCATCTTCGGCCTGCGCGCCCACAGCGAACCCGACCGCGGCCTGCGCGCCCGCGCCACCCGGGTGGTCACCGACGCGCAGGGGCCGCTCGGGTTCGCGCCCCGGCTGAGCATGGAGGGCCTGCTCGACACCGACGTGCCGCAGGAGCTGGCCGAGCACGTGGTGGCCGTCCTCGCCGAGGCGCTCAGCAACGCCGCCCGGCACGCCCGCGCCACCCGGGTCGAGGTGGCCCTGCGCGCCCTGGCCGGGCAGGTGGTGCTCACGGTGACCGACGACGGGGTGGGGGTGCCCGAGGGCGGCCGGCGCAGCGGGCTGCGCAACCTCGCCGAGCGCGCCGAGCGGGTCGGCGGGGCCTTCACCCTCGGCCCGGCGGACGGCGAGGGCGGCGGCACCCGGCTGGTGTGGGAGGCGCCGCTCGGGTCCTGAGCGGCCGAGCGGGGCATCGGGGTCGTGCCCGGCGCCCTCGACGGTCACCGCGCGACCGCGGAAGACCACGCCCGACCGCTGCTCGACCGCGGCCACTTCGTCCGTTCCGGCTCCTCCGAGGGCCCCTGAGGGCCCCTGAGGGCCGTGCCTCGGCGTCGCAGTCGTGATCGCTCTTCATGCCCGCGGTGCTCGCCCGGGCGGGGCGGGGTCGCGAGGGCCGATGGTCCCGCCGAAGGGCCGGGAGCGGGCGGGCCGTCAGCCCCGGCCGAACCGCGGCGTGGACGGCTGCGCGGTGGAGGACTGCCGCAGCTCGGTGGCGATCAGCGCCGCCTGCACCCGGCGCTCCACGCCGAGCTTGGCGAGCAGCCGGGAGACGTGGTTCTTCACCGTCTTCTCGGCCAGGTAGAGCCGCTCGCCGATCTGCCGGTTGGTCAGGCCCTCGCCGATCAGTGCCAGCACCTCCTCCTCGCGCGCGGTCAGCCCCGGTCCGGCGGTGACCGGCTGGGCGGGCTCGGCGTCACTGCGCAGCCGGTTCAGCAGCCGGGTCGCCGCACCGGGGTCGAGCATCGACCGGCCGGAGGCGACGGTACGGACGGCGGCGACCAGGTCGGTGCCGCTGATCTGCTTCAGCACATAGCCGGCGGCGCCCGCCATCACGGCGTCGAGCAGCGCCTCCTCGTCGTCGAAGGAGGTCAGCATCAGACAGGCCAGGTCGGGCATCCGCGAGCGCAGCTCACGGCAGACCGACACGCCGTCCCCGTCGCCCAGCCGGACGTCCAGCACCGCCACATCGGGCCGCAGCGCCGGCACCCGCACCAGGGCCTGTTCGGCCGTCGCGGCCTCCCCGACCACCTCCAGGTCCGGCTCACCGTCCAGCAGGTCGTGCACCCCACGGCGCACCACCTCGTGGTCGTCCAGCAGGAACACCCGAACCGGCGCCGAACCCTCGACACCCTCCACCTTGGTCGCCATGACGCGGCTCCACCTTCATCAACCCCCGCACACTCCCAGCGGGGCCCAGGGCATCATCCCCCGCCCGCAGGCACGGGCCCAGGGCCCAACGGCCCCAATCGGGGCGGGACGGAGGACCCAACAGACGGCGGCGGGGGGGGGCGGGGCGCCCCCCCCCCCCCCGGGGGGCCCCCCCCCCCCGGCCCCCCCCCCCCCCCCCCCCGGGGGGGGCCCCCGCGCGGGGCCGGGGCCCCCCCGCGCGCCGGGGGC
>NZ_JBEXKB010000180.1:0-3761 GCF_040609455.1 Kitasatospora sp. NPDC004669 | reverse complement strand
CGCGGCGGACCACAGGGCCTGGCGGCGGGTCAGGCCGAGACCGGCGAAGGCGCCCGCGGTGGCGAGCGCCTCGAGGGCGGGTTCGGGCAGATCGGTGCGGCGGGCGACGTCCTCCAGGTCCGTGTACGGCTGGCCGGCGGCGATCGCCTCGGCCCGCTCCTCGCCGAGGCCGCGGACGGCCGCCAGCCCGAGGCGGATCGCGGGCTGGATCTCTCGCCCGCTGCCGGACGGTGCGGGTTCGAGGGTGGGCCGTGACTTGCTTCGGTTGATGTCGGCGGGCAGCACGGTGACGCCGTGGCGGCGCGCGTCCTGGATGAGGGTGAGCGGGGAGTAGAAGCCCATCGGCTGGTTGGCGAGCAGCGCGCAGGTGAAGGCGGCCGGGTAGTGGTATTTGAGCCAGGCGCTCGCGTACACGAGCAGGGCGAACGAGGCGGCATGGCTTTCCGGGAAGCCGTATCCGGAGAAGGCGTCGATTTTGGCGTAGACGTCCTCGGCGATGTCCTCGGGGATGCCGCGCTCGGCCATCCCGGCGAGGAGGCGCTCGCGCAGCTCGGCGACGCGTTCGTGGGAGCGTTTGGCGCCCATGGCCTGGCGTAGCTTGTCGGCTTCGGTGGGGGTGAATCCGGCGGAGTCGATGGCCAGTTGCATCATCTGTTCCTGGAAGAGGGGGACGCCGAGGGTTTTGGCGAGGGCGTGTTCCATCAGGGGGTGGGGGATGAGGGGTTTGTCGCGGCCGTTGCGGCGGTTGATGTAGGGGTGGACGGATCCGCCTTGGATCGGGCCGGGGCGGATGAGTGCGACCTGGACCACGAGGTCGTAGAAGCGGCGCGGTCTGAGCCTCGGTAGTGCTGAGGCCTGCGCGCGGGACTCGACCTGGAACAGGCCGATGCTGTCGGCTCGGCAGAGCATCGCGTAGACGTCCGGGTCGTCGGGCGGGATGGTGGCGAGATCGAGCCAGCGGCCGTGGTGTTGGGCGATCAGGTCGCAGGCGTCGTGGAGGGCGGAGAGCATGCCGAGGCCGAGCAGGTCGATCTTGACCAATCCGGCTTCGGCGCAGCCTTCCTTGTCCCACTGCAGGACGCTGCGGCCGGGCATGGTGGCCCATTCGGTGGGGCAGGTCTCGCTGATGGGTTCGCGGGTGAGGACCATGCCGCCGGAGTGGATGCCGAGGTGGCGGGGGAGGCCGCGTAGCTGGGCGGCGAGGTCGCGCACGTCTGCGGGCACGGGGGCGTCGGGGGGCGGCATGTCCCGCCAGCCGGTCTCCTTGCTGAAGCGGTCGAGGTCACCGGGGGTGTAGCCGAGTGCTCGGGCGGCGTCGCGGATGGCCATGCGGGGTTGGTAGGTGATGACGTTGGCGACCTGGGCGGCGTGGTCGCGGCCGTAGGTGTCGTAGACGTACTGGATGGCCTCCTCGCGGCGGCGGTGCTCGATGTCGAGGTCGATGTCCGGTGGCCCGTCGCGCTCGGGGCTGAGGAAGCGTTCGAAGAGCAGGTCGTAGTGGATCGGGTCGAGGGAGGTGATGCCGAGGGCGTAGCAGACGGCGGAGTTGGCGGCCGAGCCGCGGCCCGACCGGTCACCCCGCCATACAACGGCTTCGGACGACGACCCGTTGCCAGGTACCCCGACCCGGCCCGTAGCGTGAAGGCGCTGGTCGTCGAGGCGGGACGCGGCCGGATGGGCCGGTGTCCTGGCGCGAGGGCTCGCGCCCGGGCAAGGGCCCCACCGGCCCGCCGGGCGACTGGCGATGCCGTGCAGGCCGGGTCAGTTGAAGGCTGTGGCCACGGCGTCCGAGAGCTGGTCCAGTATGTCCCGCGAGAGTTGCACCGAGCCGGTGAACGAGAGGAAGCCGTGAACGGCTCCCTTGACCGGGAGATGCCGGACCGGCACGCCCGCGCCGGCCAGCTTGCGGGCGTAGTGGTCGCCCTGGTCGCGCAGGGGGTCGTTCTCGGCAGTAGCAATGACTGCGGGAGCAAGTCCGACCAGTGTGTCGGAGCGCGCCGGTGAGACCCGCGGGTCGGCGCCCTGGTCCGGGGTGCTGAGGTAGGCGCCCCAGAACCACTCGAGGTAAGACCGGGAGAGGACTGGTCCCGCGATGTTCTCGTACATCGAGGGACTGTCATCGAACCGATCGACCGCCGGGTAGGCGAGTACCTGAAGCGTGATGCGAGGTCCCCCGCGGCGCAGGGATTCCTGTGCGAGAACCGCGGCAAGGTTGCCGCCGGCGCTTTCGCCGAACACGGCGATGCGCTCTCCGTCGCCCCCGAAGCCGGGGGCGTTGTCCGCGACCCAGTTCAGCGCGGCGTAGGCGTCGTCAACCGCTGCCGGGAAGCGGTGTTCGGGTGCCAGCCGGTAGTCGACGGAGACCACGATCGTGCCGGAGCGGCCGGCCACGGTGCGGGCGATGTTGTCCTGAGTATCCAGGTCGCCGAAGACCCACCCGCCGCCATGGAAGAAGAGCGTTACGGGCAGCGGCCCGGCGTCCGGCTCGGTGACGGGCCGGTAGATACGGACGGGTATGTCGCGGCCGGCGGCAGGGGCAGTGGTGTCGCTGACATCGGCGACCGGTACGGGAGCGCCGGTCAGGGCGCCGAAGGCGCGCCCGAAAGCGCGGTTCTCCGCCACCGTCAGGGTCTCCGGGGCCGGTCCGCCTTCTGCGGCCACCAGCTTGAGCAGGATGTCGATCTGGGGGTCGAGGGACATGGCGCTCACCTCTCTGAAGAGACGGCCAGTTCCACTGGAATGGCCTTTCCAGGATCATCGGTGGCATATTGTTGGAATGTCAATTCCAACTTGGGTAGCGTGGGGGTATGAGCACACCAGTGAAGGCCGGAGAGCCAGCAGAGCGGCGGCTCACCAAGGGCGGCCGCAAGACCCGCGAACGCATCATCGAGACCGCTGCGGAGCTGATGTTCCACCGCGGCGCAGGAGGTACGAGCATCCCGGACATCCAGGCGGCCGCCGGGGTCAGCGCGTCGCAGATTTACCACTACTTCGGCGACAAGCAGGGCCTGGTCCTGGCGGTCATCGACCATCAGACGGACTCCCGGCTCGCCGAGCAGCGTCCGCTGCTGGACAGCTTGGACAGCATCGAGGCCCTGCGTGAATGGTGCGACAGAGCAGGGGGCCAGCAGGACGCCAGGGGATGTGAAGGCGGCTGCGAGATCGGCTCGCTTGCCAGCGAACTGGCCGACAGCGATCAGTCGGCGCGGGCCAGCCTCGTTTCTGCCTTCGACCGGTGGGAAGGCCCCATCAGGTCGGGACTCGCACGCATGCAGGCACGCGGCGAGCTGAGCGAGCGCGCCGATACCGCCGCACTCGCCACCGCTCTGTTGGCCGCCATCCAAGGCGGCATGCTGCTGTCCCAGGTCCGCCGGTCGAGCACCGCCTACCGGCAGGCCGTGTCCGTGGTGATCGACCACATCGAGAGTCACCTCGTCCGATAGCGGCTCGGGTGCCAGCTCACCACTGACACCCTTCGACCTGCTAAGGGTTGGTGGGCCGCGCCCACGACAGGTGGGCGATCTGCGCGAAGCCCGATCCGCAGGGCGCGACGACCCGGATGCTCTCGACCCCATGGTCAGCGGTCATAGCGGGACGCTATGCCCCGCCGTGCCCAACGCACCAGCGCTTTCATGACCCATCGCGCCCCGCAGAGACCGCCGCCGCAACCTGCGCAGATAGGTGGCTGGTCATGGTCGGCGGCGGGGTCGTGTATCCCAGCGGTGGGTGGTCCAGGCACGGCGGATCAGGCTACGGATGGT
>NZ_JBEXKB010000179.1:0-3912 GCF_040609455.1 Kitasatospora sp. NPDC004669 | reverse complement strand
CCCGCGGAGCGGGTCCCTACGGGCCTTCGGCCCTCCGTTCGCGCCTGGGCTTCGCCCGGGCGACGGACCCGCTCCGCGTGTCCGCACCCGGGCGAAGCCCGGGTGGGCCCGACGCTCCGCGCGCGGGCTGCCACCACTCCGCTTCGCTCCATGGTGGCCATGGCTGAGCCTCAGTCACATTGCTGAGCTGGAATTCTTGCTGATCTCACTGCGGGCTGACTAGGGGGAGGGGTGGGCGTGGGGGGCGCGTGCGGGCCCGCTTCACTCCTCCAAGATTGGTCTAGACCTTGGCCTAGACCGGGTTTCGACTGCGGCCGACGGGTGGGGTGCGCTTCCCTGGCAGGGTGAGCCACGGCACCGATGTATCAGTCTTGGACTGTCAGGGAACCCTGCCGGATGGGGTGGGTGGACCCGGCGATTTCCGCATTCTCCGGAATTCTCTTGGACTGACTGATAGGCTGCGGATATCCGTTCTCACTCGGATTGAATTCCGGTCCTCTCTGGCTCATCTGCCCAGCCGGGAATGTATCAGAAACGCGCCGTCAGCAGTTCCTGTCAGAGCCCCGGGTCCGGTCCGGGGAATTCGAGGGGAGAACCTTTCTGTGAGCGTTGTGGAGCCGGGCCTGATGGCCGCTCAGGAGTCCGAGGAGATCACGCTGCGCCCGCACCAGGTGGAGGCGCTGGAGGCCATCGTGCGCGGCCTGATGCTGCGTCCCGGGCAGAGCGCGCCGACGGGGCTTCGGGTGACCACGCAGATGGCCACGGGGTCGGGCAAGTCGTACGTGGGGGCGGCGGCCGGCCAGAAGCTGGCGCCGCTGGCCCTGATGGTCTGCGGATCCCGGCGCAGCGGCGGCTCTACATGACCGCGACGCCGAGGATCTGGGCGCCGCCGAAGGCAGGGGTGCGGCGGCGTGAGGGGGCGATGCAGCCGCTGCTGGAGGAGTTGGCCTGCTCCATGGACGACCAGCGGGTGTACGGCCCGCAGGTGGTCTCCCTGGGTGGCTGCGTTGGTTACAGCCAGCATCGCTTGTCGCTGAGTTTCAGCATCGCGTGGTGATCTCGCGCCCGCGAAATCTCGCTGAGAAACAACAGCAGTCCGGCGAGGTGTCGGCTCTGGCACCCCCGCCTGCGGTGTGCTGGTGGATGCTGGCAGTCTTGCCCCGTGCTGATCGACGGACATGACGGCGACCCGCTGGTGGCGGGCGATGAACTGCTCTCCCACCCGGGGTTCTGGGCCACCTACTTGATGTGGATGTGCGAGACCGAGGACGGTGAACCGGCGGCCGAGTGGTTCGGAGCGGACGAGGCCGACGCCGACGCCGCCTACGAGGCACTGGCGGCCAACGGGAACTGGCCCGTGTTCCGCATCCCGTTCGGCGGCGGACACACCGCTGTCGTGATGAGCCGCAATCTCCCGGACGACAGCGGGACGGAGTACTTCGTCACCCACCCCGACTGGCAATCTGGACGGCACGGCTATCTCGCCACCGTCGATGGGCACCAGGCCGGCCCTGGCCTCTCCTGGCCGGAACTGATCCACATCGCCAACACGCCGGACCGCACCGCCCCGGGCATCCACGACCCCCACGCCCGACTGCTGCTCCTGCTGCCCGCGCTCGGTGACGATGACGCCCCCGCAGACGCGGCCGACGTGATCGCCCAGGCGCTGGTCCAGATCGGCGCCCCGGCCGACGAGGCCCCGAGTGTGGCGGCGCTGCTCCTAGACCACCCTCTTTGGGAGGCGGCTCACTGGTCGCTGCCCGGCGAGTCGCCGCTCAGCGGCGGCGAGCGACCCCACGGCGGCATCCTCCAGTGCGACGGTCCCTATAGTCCGCGGTCCGGCGTACGGCTTGCCCAGGGAATCACCCCAGAGCAGACCGAACGGCTCGCCCTCGCGCTCGGAACCTGGCCCGTCTGACGTCAAGAACCGACACGCTGCCAGAAGTCGGCAACATGGCTTCTCCGGGCCACATGGTGCTCTCACCTCTCAGCGACACGTGCTCTCGACTCCCACCGATATAGCCACCCTGGGGCTGGCCGAGGCGATCGACCGTCGGCTGCTCGCCCCGTTCACGGCTTCCCGCCTTGCATGCGTTCTCCCGTATGGCGCCGGACCGAGACGGAGACGAACTCTGATGGGCGTCGTCAGCTGGTGGCCGCCTCTCCGGTGCTATCGGGCGTCGGTAGGAGCAGGCCCGCGGGAGGGTGGGCCAGGACCCCATTGTCGAAAACCAGCGGAACCGTCCACGAGCCCACCTTGCTGAAGTCCACCGTGCCGCCGGTGAACTGGGCACCCCTGAAGTCCACCGTGCCGCCGGTGAACTGGGCGCCTCTGAAGCCCACCGTGCTGCCCTCTGTGAACTGGGCGCCTTTGAAGCTCACCGTGCTGCCCTTGGTGAACTCGGCACGGTAGAAGGTCACCTTGCTGCCCTCGGAGAACTCGGCGCCTCTGAAGCTCACCCTGCCGCCGGTGAACTTGGTGTCCTTGAACCTCACCTCGCCAGTGAATCGAGCGCTGCTGAAGTCTCCACTGTCGAAGACGGTGCCGGTGAAGTCGTAGTCGTGTCCGTCCCAGGATGTTGTGGACGGGGCTTGTGTGACCTGCTGGTGGTCGCCGATGGTTCGGACGACGGTGCGGCGGACTTCGCGGTTGGCTTGCCAGTTCAGGCGTTCTTCGGCCGGTGCGGTGTCGTCGGGTTGTGGTGAGTAGGGCATGCGGAGGTAGGCACAGAGGACGTTGATGCAGGTCTGTCGGCGTTTGGTCCAGTCGTCGGCGAGTCCGGCCATGGCATGGACGCCGGCGAGGCGGCAGGCTGCTTCGTCATGGCCGAGGAGTTCGGCCGCGGTGGTGAAGCGTTCGTTGAGCAGGCGAGTCCGCTCGTGCTTCAGGCTCTTTTCGGCGCTTTGGCGGGCCGATCGTGCGGAGCGCCGTGCGCCGAAGTAGGTGCCTGTGCCACCGAGCAAGCCGCCGAGGAGGCCTACGAGGAGGGTCGCCCATAGGGGCCCGCCTGAGCTGCCGCTTTGGTCCGATAGCGGGGAGACCGAGGGGATTGGGCCGGGGACGAGGCTGGCGTAGTCGAGGAGGCTGGTCAGGGTCGTCATGGTGGCACGGTAGATGGGCCTTCCTACGCCCGCCGGGCGGCGTGCCGGGCACCCAATGTCCTTCGGACTGAAGACAGTGAACCGGCGCGCCACCGCTCGGTTGGACGCCTTGTCCCGTCAGCCGAGGCCCCGGCCGTACCGGCGGCGCAGGCCAATGCGGCGGGCGAGGAAGTGGATGGCGCGGCGGGTGGGTCGGTCGTGGGGCCGGCGGCGGGTGAGGTCGAGTGGTTGGCCAGCCTCGCGGTCGAGTAGTGCGCGCAGGTGGTCCTGAATTGTGCTCTGTTGGGTGATGGGGCAGGCTCCGGGATTGCGTGTCGTGTATTTGTTGTGGAGTGGGCAGGTTGCCTGTTGGGGTGCCTTTCCGGTCATGGCGAGAGCGTGCCTGGGACTGCCTGTGAAAAAGTGGCGCCGGAAAATGGCCGGGCGTCCGCCTGCCATTGGAAATGCAGACAGGCGCTGCTTTAGAGGATGTCTCACGTGGCAAGTTTCGCGAGCTTCTTGTAGCAGGTCAGGGCGACGGCCATGGCCAGGCCTCGGCTCTGCCAGTCGTTGCGGACCACGTACGGGATCTTGAGATCACAAGCAGCCCATGGCAGGCTCATGCCGCATGATCGATGAATTCGCGAAAGACAACCTGCACGGGAGACTGCGGCGGGACCGCGAGGCGCTGCTGTGGAAGCTCGACGGCTTGTCCGAATACGACGCCCGCCGACCCTTGACAGCGACCGGGACCAACCTCCTCGGCCTGGTCAAACACGTGGCCACCGTCGAGGCCAGGTACTTCGGCGAGGTCTTCGACCGCCCTTCCCC
>NZ_JBEXKB010000178.1:0-4210 GCF_040609455.1 Kitasatospora sp. NPDC004669 | reverse complement strand
TCCGACAGGAGGCCGTCCACGCCCTCCCGGTCGGTGGTGTGGTCGTCCGCGAAACGACGGTCACCCGTCGCGTCCGGCACGTACTTCACACAGACAACGATCCTCAAGCTCACGGCCTGTCTCCTGTACTGGTCTCGTCCGGCGGCTGCGGTTGTGCAAGCGGGTACGAACACTCCACGCACCCGCTCCGGGCAGCGAGTTTCCCGTGCCGGTCCGGAACTCCCTGGCAGCATACTCGCCGGTAGCTCAGCGGTCACTACTCGCCAGTAGCTTACGCCGGGACGGCTGCACCGCCGCTTGCGCCCATCCTGCCCCAGGAGGGGGTCGACTCCACCTCACGGGGTACCGCAAACCGACGTGCGAGTCCCTGGCCGCCGCCCGTCAGACCGCCTGTCCCAGCGCCGCGATCACATCCGCCTTGCGCGGCGTCCCCGCCGCTCGCCGCACCACCCGGCCGCCCGCGTCCAGCACCAGGACGGTCGGCGTCCGCAGGATCGCCAACCGGCGGACCAGCTCCAGGCGCGCCTCGGCGTCCACCTCGACGTGCGCGACCCCGGCGACCATCCCCGCCACCTCGGCGAGCACCCGCCGGGTGGCCCGGCACGGCTGGCAGAAAGCGGTGGAGAACTGCACCAGGGTCGCCCGCTCACCGAGCGGCCCGCCCAGATCGGCCTCCGACAGCCGTATCGCCTCGTCCTCGGTGAGCACCCTCAGCCTCCCGTCGCGCCTGGCCCGCAGCAGCCCGAACGTGGTCGCCACGGCCAACGCGACAACGCACACCACCAGTCCGGTCATCCCTCCAGTCTGCGGCAGCGCGCTCCGTGCCCGGAAGGAAGGTCGACCGCCGACGCCGGGCCCGCGTACGATCGGCCGGTGGACTCCGAACGCACCGCACCACCGTTGCCGATCTCCCGTCGCGCCGTCGACCCGGGCCGGGCCACCACCTCCCGCTGCCGCTGACGCGCCCCGCCGCACCCGCCCGTCGCGACCCCCCGGAGCCCTCGTGCAGACCGACCCCCGCGGTCCCCGTTTCTCCTCCGCGCTCACCGCCGCCGTCCTGGTGGCCGTCCTGGTCAGCGGCAACGGTCTCCTGCTCGCCACCCAGGCCCTGGTCTTCGCGCTCAGCGCCTTCGGGGGGCTCCGGCTCTCCCCGTACGGCCTGCTGTTCCGGGCCCTCGTCCTCCCCCGGCTGGCGCCGCCCACCGAGACCGAGGACGAACGGCCGCTGCGCTTCGCCCAGGGCGTCGGTCTGGTCTTCACCTCCGTCGGCGCCCTCGGCTACTTCACCGGAGTCATCTGGCTCGCCCTGCTGGCCACCGCGTTCGCCCTGACCGCGGCCTTCCTGAACGCCGCCTTCGGCTACTGCGTGGGCTGCGAGATGTACCCGATCGTCCGGCGTGCCCAGGGCCGACTCGGCGCCGGGGCCTGACCGGCTGCGCCGCGACCTCCGCCGCACCCGCGACGTCACCGGCACCGCGGAACGGAGAAAGTTCCCAGCCGGATTCATCACGGAGATCACACCGCGAATATTCGCTTGCCCACACGCCTCAGGTGACAGCAGGCACTCGTTCGGGGGATCATCTCCGTGTATCACCCGTGACCGCCGCGGCGTGCCGTGCTCCGGTCGGCTCCCGCACAACGGTGCGGGTACCCGCCGTACCGGGCTCCGGCCCGTGGAAGTCAGGACTGACCGTGGCAGAGTTCGTCTACCCGCCGGTGATCGGCGCCGCACTCACCGCCTTCCGTGCGCTCGACGCGCGGATCGAGATCGTGGGTGCCGAGCACATTCCCGCCAAGGGCGGAGCGGTGCTGGTCAGCAATCACATCAGCTACCTCGACTTCCTCTTCGCCGGCCTCGGCGCCTACCGCGGCGGCAAGCGCAAGACCCGCTTCATGGCCAAGGACGACGTCTTCAAGCACCGCATCTCCGGCCCGCTGATGCGCGGCATGAAGCACATCCCGGTCGACCGCACCGACGGCCAGCCCGCCTACGAGGCCGCCGTGCGCGCTCTCAAGGCCGGCGAGGTCGTCGGGGTGTTCCCCGAGGCGACCATCAGCCGCTCGTTCATGCTGAAGAAGTTCAAGACCGGCGCCGCCCGGATGGCCGCCGACTCCGGCGCCCCGCTGCTGCCCGTCGTCCTCTGGGGCACCCAGCAGCTCTGGACCAAGGGCCGCCCGAAGACACTCACCAAGCGCCACGTCCCGGTGACGATCATGATCGGCGAACCGATTCACCTCGGCCCGAACGACAAGCCCGTGATGGTCACCAGAAAGCTGCGCG
This sequence comes from Kitasatospora sp. NPDC004669, assembly GCF_040609455.1. Classification (NCBI taxonomy): domain Bacteria; kingdom Bacillati; phylum Actinomycetota; class Actinomycetes; order Kitasatosporales; family Streptomycetaceae; genus Kitasatospora; species Kitasatospora sp. NPDC004669. Next base: position 1,929 of record NZ_JBEXKB010000178.1, on the reverse strand, counting down.
CCGCCATGAGCGAGATGCTCGACCAGGCCCAGCGGGAGTACCGCGGCAAGCCCTCCGGCCCGGACGACACCTGGTGGCTGCCCGCCCACCTCGGCGGCACCGCGCCCACTCTGGAGGTCGCCGAGGCCGAGGACGAGGCGGAGGCCCTCGCCAAGGCCGAACGCCGCGCCGCCCGGGGCTGACTGAGCCCCGCCCTCTACTCCATGCGACCGAGCGGACGCGTTCCGTCGCGTGTCGCCCGGCCGTCGACGCCCCCGTCTGACACAGTGACAGCTCCTTTCAGGGGCCTCCGTCCCGGATCTCCTCCTTGATCCGAGACTGAGCACACGTCGGAACGGTCGGAAGGGTCGAAGACGGAGATGGCACGGATCACCGGCACAGGGAAGTCCCCCACGAACAAGGCCCGCACCCGCGCAACCGCCGGTGCGGGCCTGCTTTTTCTGGGCACCCTGCTCACCGGCTGCGGAGCCGAGCCCGGGGAGATCCCGCTGTCCGAGATCCGGCCGCAATCCCCCACCGTCACCCCCGAGCCGACCGACTCCGCCGGCATGGTCGGCGCGGCAGCCGCCACCCCCGCGGCCGCCGCGCACAACGGACTGATCGTCAGCCGGGCGTACACCGACGCCACCCGCACCACCAGCGCCATCGTCACCCTCGCCCCCGACGGCACCGCCCAGCGCCAGGTCACCCAGCCGTCCGACCACGCCCTGGACGACCGCCCCGACTGGTCGCCCGACGGCAGCAGTATCGCGTTCGACCGCACCGACCCGCAGACCGGCGCCGCCCGCGTCTGGACGGTCTCCGCCACCGGCGACAACGCCCACCAGATCAGCCAGCTCTGCGACACCAGCAGCGGAAGCGCTGACTGCGCCAACGAGGACGAACGCGCCCCCTCCTACTCCCCCGACGGCAAACAGCTCGCCTTCAGCCGCTCCTGGGGCGCCCTCGACACGGCCGGCAACAAGCAGACCCAGTACTCGGACCTCTACCTGATGAGCCCCGACGGCACCAATGTCCAGCGGCTCACCTTCCTCACCAACGACAAGCCGTACTCCGGCGCCGTCAGCAACCCCAGCTGGTCCCCCGACGGCAAGCAGCTCACCTTCGAGTACCGCACCAGCGCCACCGGACAGCCCGCCAACAGCCGTGCGATCTATGTCGTCAGCATCGACGGCACCGGACTCCGCCAGCTCACTCCCTGGGAACTGCGCGCCGGCGACCGTGCGAGCTGGTCACCCGACGGCACCCAGATCGTCTTCACCACCTACCCGGCCGGCCCCGACAACACCCCCGGCGGGGGCATCTACACCATCCACCCCGACGGCAGCGCCGTCGGCGCCCTCACCCCCGCGCCCTCCGACACCACCTACGGAACCGCGGCCTACGCGCCCGACGGCAAGTCCATCGTCTTCACCCAGGCCCCCAAGGGCGCCGGCGCCGACCTCTACAGCATGCGGCCGGACGGTACGGGAATCGCCCGGCTCACCAACAGCGCCGACAAGTGGCTCGGCCGACCTGCGTGGGGAACGGCGGCGGTGCCGGTGCAGGCGTCTCAGGCAGCCCAAGTGCCCCAGACATCCCAGACACCCCAGGCATCCGATCCGCCCCAGCCCGAGGCTCCGACGGCATCCGCCGAGGCGACGCCGACTAAGGCAGCAACGCCGACTCGGGCTGCGACACCGTCTCGGGCAGCAACGCCGACTAAGGCAAGGACACCGACTAAGGCAGGGACACCGTCTCGGGCAGCGACACCGTCCAAGGCAGGGACACCGTCTCAGGCACAAGGGCAGCCGGAGGACGAGGAGAACGACCTCCAAGACAACTGAGCCGAAACGCGAAAAGGCCCACCCGGTAAGCCGGGTGGGCCTTTTCTGAAGAATTGTTCGGCGGCGTCCTACTCTCCCACAGGGTCCCCCCTGCAGTACCATC
>NZ_JBEXKB010000177.1:0-4513 GCF_040609455.1 Kitasatospora sp. NPDC004669 | reverse complement strand
CGGTCCGCTGCTTGATCCGACGCGCCTGGACCCTCTACCGCTGGAACAGCCGTCCCCGAAGCCCTCGCATCCGATGACCTACTGGCGGACGCCCTAAGCCGTGTGCGGGAAAACCGCACGCACGGATTGAAAGGGGACGGAGGAACCGGGCTCGCAAGAGCACCGCGCCTCCAACTACCAATGGCACTCGAATGGGAACAGATCATCGTCGACTCCTCCGACCCCATCGCCCTCGGGCGCTGGTGGGCCGAGGCTCTGGGCTGGGTCGTGGTCGACGAATTTGAGGAGATCATCGAGATCCGGCCTGAGCCGGACCAGATGCCGGGGCTGCTCTTCGTGCCTGTCCCCGAGGGCAAGACGTCGAAGAACCGGCTCCACCCCGACTTCCGCCCCGACGATCAGGAGGCCGAGGTCGCCCGGCTGCTCTCCCTCGGTGCCCGGCGTGCCGACACTGTGCAGGACGAGCAGCACTGGGTGACCCTCCTCGACCCGGAGGGCAACGAATTCTGTGTCCTGGGTGAGCGGAAGAGCTGAGCGGGGCCGGGCAGCCGTTCGGGCGAAGGTGCCGGACGGTTTGCCCACCCGCAGCTGCCCCAGCTGCTGCTCGCCGACCTGGCTGCGCCGGGTGCTCTGACCGTGGTCCGTGCATGGCTCCGGCTGGTGCGTTGATGACGCGCGGCTCGGCCCGGACGACCTACGAACCACCAGATGGTATCGCGCTGAGTGGTGTACCCACCACTACACGGGACATGACCCCGGCGGCCTGACGGCCGCCGGGACCGGGCGGGGTGGATGTGGCAGGCGACCACGGGCTCGTGGTGGCTGCGGGCCTGGGCGGCGAGGTGGTGGGAGCAGCGGGCGCCGGGGGCCGGGTCCGGGCTCGCGGCGGGGGTGGTGGGCGGCGGTGGCGGCCGGGTCGTCCTCGCGGAAGAAAAGGGCGCACACCCGTCGGCCGTGCGCCCCGGCCGGCGGCTGCGCGGGCGGCGGCGAGCGGGCGGACCGGGCCGGGGGTGCCCGCCCCGGCCGGCGGCCGGGGTGGGGGCGGTGGCGGGCTCCCCTGCCCGGGGTCACCCGTCGGCGCCGCTCCCGGGGAGCTCGCCCGGCAGGTGGCCGTAGCCGCCCTGGCCCGGCACGGTCTGGGCGAGTGCCCGGAGCAGCGGGGCGGGCGGGGTGGCGAAGATCCCGGGGTAGTCGCGCTCGCCGAGCTCCGGGCGGACGGGCCAGGCCAGCCGTTCCGTTCGCAGGTCGTACCGCGCGTCCACGCCCTCCCGGTTGCCCCGGGCGTCCAGGCGCGACCAGCGGCCGTCCAGGTGCACGGCGTTGAGGGCGTGCAGGACGAAGCCGCCCTCGCCGTCCTCCAGCCGCTGGTAGCACAGGCCGGCCGGCACGCCCTGCGCCCGCAGCAGCGCGGCCAGCAGGTGGGACTTGCTGTGGCAGATCGCGTTGCGCGCGGCCAGCACCTCGGAGGCGCGGAACGCCCCGCTGTACGCGCCCGCGTCGGCGGAGTGTGCCACCTGGTCGCGCACGTGGTGGAACGCCGCCTCGGGCGTGGCCAACTCGGCGGCCAGCCGCCGCAGTTCGGGGTGCCGGTGGTCGATCGCCTGGTCCGCCGCGAGGTAGGCGGCGAGGTCGTCGGTCTCGGGTTGCAGGATCATGGTGCCCACGGTGTCGCGCGCACCGCCCGCCGCGGGCGGAATTCCACTCCCCGGACAGGGCACGGGGCCGCTGTCGTAGGTGTCTGGTTGGCTACTCGTGTGCGGGGCGATCGGCGCCCCGGGACGGAGGGGACGGCACACGATGGCCGTATCGAAGGAAGAGCTCGCCGAGCGCGCTCTGCGGCTCGGGTTCGAGCACGGCATGGTCGTGCGGGAGGTCGGCTACGACGACCGCATCGACCAGGGCCTCCACGACAGTGTCGACGTGATCGCCGGCCAGGCCCTCCTCGACCTGGACTGGGACGGCCTGGCCGACGCCGTGCTCCTCTGGTTCCGCGACGAGGACGACGAGGACCTCGCCGACACGCTCGACTACGCCCTCGACCTGCTGGGAGAGCGCGGCATCATCTGGCTGCTCACCCCCAAGGCCGGCCGGGCCGGCCACGTCGAGCCGGGCGTCGTCGAGATCGCCGTCCGGGCCAAGGGCCTGTCCTCGACGGAGACCATGAGCGTCGCGGACGACTGGAACGGCTCCTGCCTCACCTCGGGCGGGCACCGACCGTGAAGCTTCGATTCGCTGCCGTCGACCTTCCGCCGGTCGACCGACTGGTGGGACACCGGCGCACCCAGGCGATCTACTATTCGGCCTCCTACAACCTGGACGAGTACCCGACGTTCGAGGCCCTGGCCGAGGAGGGCCTGGTCCTGGAGTGCTTCGAGGTGTGCGACGAGGACGGAGACGAGGGCGGACACGTGCGGGCCGAGTGGTGGCAGTTCCACCGCGGGGACAGCGGCGTCCTCTTCCGGGCCGGGACGCTCGACCCGATCGGCGAGGCCCTCCAGCACGGATTCGTCTGCCGGGACCACGAGTTGTGGGCGGCGCTGGCGCAGGCCGACGACGCGCCCGGCTTCATCAACTGGTCGATGACGCCCGAGGACGACCGGTTCCCGGGTTGGGACCGCCTCTGGCACCACACCGACCCGGCGCAGGCCGAGCGGCTCTACGACCTCAACGGCGGGGTGTTCACCCGGGGCTGACGGGGTGCGCCGGGGACGGCCGGTCTTCCCTCCGGCTCTCCCTCCGGTTTCTTTCCGGCGCGCCCTGGCTCGTGGCGGCGCAGTGTCGGTGCCGAGCGCTAGCGTCGGGCAGAGCGCGGAAGACACGTGCAGGAGGAGGACGACGATGGCGACCTTCACGCTCGTTCCCGGTGCCGACGGCCGGGCCTGGTTCTGGCACCGGCTGGTGCCCGAGCTGCGGGCCCGGGGGCACGGCGTGGTCACGATGGACCTGCCGCACGACGATTCCGCGGGCCTGGAGGAGTTCGCCCTCGCCATCGTCTCGGCGGTGGAGCGGCACGCCAGGCTCACCGAGCCGCTGGTGCTGATGGCGCAGTCCCTCGCGGGCTTCTCGGCGCCACTGGTGTGCGGGCGGCTGCCGGTGCCCGTCGCCGAGCTGGTGCTGCTCAACGCCATGGTCCCGGCGCCCGGGGAGACTGCCGGGCAGTGGTGGGAGAACACCGGCCAGGCCAAGGCCCGCTCCGACTACGCGGCCGCCACCGGGCGCGGCGCCGATCCCGAGTTCGACCTGCGCACCGACTTCTTCCACGACGTCCCGGACGACGTGACCGAGGAGGCGTTCGCCATGGGCGCCTCGCCGCCGCCCTCCGGGCTGTTCGCGCAGCCGTGGCCGCTGACGCACTGGCCCGAGGTGCCGACCCGGTTCCTCCAGGGGCGGGAGGACCGCTTCCTGCCCCTGGAGTTCCAGCGCGGCATCGCCCGTGAGCGGCTGGGCCTGGAGGTCGAGGAGATCCCCGGCGGCCACCTGACCGCGCTCAGCCGCCCCCGGGAACTGGCGGACGCCCTGCTGCGCGCCGGTCCCGCGTAGCCGCGGGGTTCGTCAGGACGGGCTGGTGGCCAGCACCGCGGTGGTGGTCACCTTGTTGTCGCATTCGGCGAACAGGCCGTCGTCCAGGGCCACTTGGTGTGCTCCCGCGCCCGGCAGGCCCAGCACGAGGGTGGGGTAGGCGACGGGCGTGGCCCCGGAGACGCAGTAGCCGTCGGCCTCGCCCTGGACCTGGACGAAGGTGAGCTTCACCCAGGCCTTGGCGCCCGGGGCCAGGTGGACCGGGGCGGCGGAGCCGCTGTGGGTCACCTGGAGCGGGGCGTTGTGCTCCGGGGAGCCGTTGGCCGCGCCGGCCACCGTCGGGAAGCCCTGCAGCGTGCACGGGTGTGCGGAGGCGTTGGTGAACGCGACGATCGCCGCCCCGATCCCCGTGCCGTCGGGCCGCTGCTTCGCCTGGTGGGCGTCGGTCTTCAGGTCGCCGGCCACGCAGGTGGGCGCCGCTGCTGCACTGGCGGAGGCGGTTCCAGTAGCCGGTCCGGCGGACGGCGTGCCGCCCTTGACGGGAGCGGCGGGCGCGGTGCTCGGCGCGGTCGAGGCGGTCGCCGCCACTGACGGGGCGCCGGCGGCGGCAGCTGGCTCGTCGTTCGCGGGCCCGCACGCCGTGACCACCAGGGCTGCTGTGGCGGCCGTGACCACGGCGACCGCGGCTCTGCGGGCCTTCGTTCCGTACTGCTTGCCGTGCATGACGCCTCCGTAGGATCGAGCGGTGCCGATCCAGTACCGGTACCTGCCCGGTACACACCGCCGTTGCGGCGTCGGTTCCCCACGCGGCCTGCTGTGACAGGACGGTGACGAGATCGGGATGTCCCCCGTTCGACGGGACCGACGACGTCCGTCAGTACAAGGTGATGCCGGCGTCAATGCCCGTGGGCCCGGCACGCGTCCGCGTGCCGGGCGCCCCGGCCGGACGGCTGAAGCCAAAACAGGAGACCCAAGAACGATAAAGAGTAGAGGT
>NZ_JBEXKB010000176.1:0-4686 GCF_040609455.1 Kitasatospora sp. NPDC004669 | reverse complement strand
TCGCCATCAGCGCACTGCACAAGGGCCGTCCCGAAACCCACACCACCACCACCGCCCTCGCCACCCTCCACACCCACGGCCACCCCGTCACCTGGCCGATCCCCACCCCCTCCGGCACCACCGACGCCACCGACCTGCCCACCTACCCCTTCCAACGCCGCCGCTACGCCCTGGAGGTCGGCTCCGGGCGCGGCGACGTGGCCGGGGCCGGGCTCAGCGCCGCCGCTCACCCGCTGCTCGCAGCCATCGTCGAACTGCCCGACGAAGGCGTGGTGTTCACGGGCCGGCTGGCGCTCCAGGCGCAGTCCTGGCTGGCCGACCACCGCATTCTCGACTCGGTGCTGCTGCCGGGGACCGCCTTCGTCGAGCTGGCCCTGCACGCCGCCGGGCAGCTCCGCGGCGAGCACCGGGTGGACGAGCTGGTGCTGCACCGCCCGCTGGTGCTGGGCGAGCAGGACTCCGTCCAGCTGCGGGTCCGGATCGGCCTGCCCGACCAGGACGGCGGCCGTTCGCTGACGGTGCACTCCCGCCCCGCCGCTGGGGACGAGGAGGCGATCGCCTGGACCCGGCACGCGTCCGGCGTGCTGCGTCCGGCCGAGACGGCGGAGGAGGTCGCGGGCCGGGCCCTGCCGACCGCCTGGCCGCCGACCGGTGCCACCCCGGTGGCGACGGAGCACCTGTACGCGGGTCTGGCGGACCTCGGGCTGGGGTACGGCCCCTCGTTCCAGGGTCTGCGGGCCGTCTGGCGACACGGCGAGGAGCTGTACGCCGAGGTCGTGCTCCCGGCGGAAACCGCCCCCGCCGCCGACGAGTTCGGCCTGCACCCCGCTCTGCTGGACGCCGCGCTGCACGCACTCGTTGCGGCCAGGATCGAGGCCGGCCAGCCGCTCGACCAGGTCAAGCTGCCGTTCGCGTGGGAGCGGATCCGACTGGACGCGGCGGCCGGCCCGGAGCTGCGGGTCCGGATCTCGCCCAGCGCCCATGACGCGGACAGCGTCGCGCTGACGATCGCCGACGCGATCGGCACCCCGGTCGCCTCGGTCGGGTCGGTCACGATGCGCGCGGTGTCGGCCGACCAGCTCGCCGCGACCCCACGCACCCCGCTGCACCGGGTGGACTGGACCCCGCTGGCCGCGCCCGCCGCCACTGAGGAAGCCGCCGTCCCGGGCGAGGGCTGGGTGCTGCTCGGCTCGGACGCCGACTCCCGGCTCACCGCCACCCTACCCGGCCTCGGGCGGTCGGCGGACGCCCCCACCGTGGCGCTGCTCGACGCCACCCCCGGTTCGCTCGCTTCGGACGACCCGGAGGACCCGGTCGGCGGCTCCGCCGCGATCGACCGGAGCCGCCGACTGCTCGCCGCCGTCCAGGAGTTCCTCGCGGACGACGCCCTGGCGGGCGCGCAGCTGGTCGTGCTGACCGAGCGTGCCGCCACGACTGGGGTCGAGGATGCGGTCGAGGACCTCGCGGGTGCCGCGGCCCGCGGTCTGCTGCGGGCCGCGCAGTCGGAGAACCCGGACCGGCTGGTGTTGGTCGACCTCGACGGACACAGCGCGTCCTGGCTATTGCTGCCCACCGCGGTCGCCGCCCGGCGGCCCGAACTGGCTGTCCGCAACGGCACCTTGCTCGTTCCCCGGCTCACGGCGGCGGAGCGCCCCGGCACCCTGGCGGTGCCGGCCGAGGTGTCCGCCTGGCGGCTGGACGCCACCGCGAAGGGCACGCTCGACCACCTGGCGCTGGTCCCTGCACCGGACGCGACGGTGCCGCTGACGCCCGGCCAGGTCCGGATCTCGGTGCGCGCCGCCGGCGTGAACTTCCGCGACGTGCTGATCGCGTTGGACCTCTACCCGGGCGAGGCGCCGATCGGCGGCGAGGTTTCCGGCGTGGTGACCGAGGTCGGCCCCGAGGTGACCGGGCTGGCGCCCGGTGACCGGGTGATGGGCCTGGTCGCGGGCGCGATCGGCCCGGTCGCGGTGACCGACCGCCGCTGGCTGGTCCGGGTGCCGGCCGGCTGGTCGTTCGCCCAGGCCGCCACCGTGCCGATCACCTTCCTCACCGCCCACTACGCGCTCAACGAGCTCACCACCGTACGGCCCGGCGAGCGGGTCCTCGTGCACGCCGGCGCCGGCGGTGTGGGCATGGCCGCGATCCAGCTGGCCCGGCACCGGGGTGCGGAGGTGTTCGCCACCGCCCACCCGGCCAAGTGGCCGGTGCTGCGCGGGCTCGGGCTGGACGACGCGCACCTGGCCTCCTCCCGCGACCTGGACTTCGAGCAGCGCTTCGGGGCCGACGGCGCGCCACTGGACGTCGTGCTCAACTCGCTGGCGGGCGAATTCGTCGACGCCTCACTGCGGCTGCTCGGGCCGGACGGACGCTTCATGGAGATGGGCAAGGCGGACATCCGCGACGCCGCCGAGGTCGCGGCCGCCCACCCCGGGATCGTCTACCGCCCGTTCGACCTGACCGAGGCCGACCCGGACCACGTCCAGCGGATGCTCCTCGCACTTGTCGACCTGTTCGACGCGGGCGTGCTCCACCCCCTGCCGCTGCGCGCGCTGGACGTACGGCACGCCCCGCAGGCCTTCCGGCACATCCAGCAGGCCCGGCACGTCGGCAAGGTCGTCCTGGGACTGCCGCGCGACCTGGACCCGGACGGCACGGTGCTGATCACCGGCGGCACCGGCACGCTCGGCGGCCTGCTCGCCCGGCACCTGGTGACCCGGCACGGCGTGCGCCGACTGCTGCTCACCAGCCGGCGCGGGGCCGACGGCGCGCAGGAACTGCTCTCCGAACTGACCGGGCTCGGGGCCGAGGTCGAGGTCGCCGCGGTCGACGCGGCCGACCGCCGGGGCCTGGCCGAGCTGCTGGCCGCCGTCCCGGCCGACCGGCCGCTGACCGCCGTCGTGCACGCGGCCGGTGTGGTGGACGACGCCATGGTGTCCGCCCTGACGCCGGAGCGGCTGGACGCCGTGATGCGGCCCAAGGCCGTCGGCGCCTGGAACCTGCACGAGCTGACCCGCGGCACCGACCTGGCCGCCTTCGTGCTGTTCTCCTCGGCCGCCGGTGTCCTGGGCTCGCCCGGCCAGGGCAACTACGCCGCCGCCAACAGCTATCTCGACGCGCTCGCCCAGTACCGGCGCTCCCAGGGCCTGCCGGCGGTCTCGCTCGCCTGGGGCCTGTGGGAGGAGCGCAGCGCGATCACCGGATCGCTCACCGACCAGGACCGGGCCCGGATGCGGGACTCCGGCGTCCTGCCGCTCGCGACCGAGCAGGCGCTCGGCCTGCTCGACCGGGCGCTCAGCGGCGAGGAGGCCGGCGTCGTGCCGGTCGCCCTGTACCTGCCGGCGCTGCGGGCCAGGGCCGCCACCGGAGCGGTGCCGGAACTGCTGCTCGGCCTGGTCGGCACGCCCGCGCGCCGGGTGGCCGGCGGCTCCGGGGCGCCGCTCGCCCGGCAGCTGGCCGGGCTGGCCGAACCCGAGCAGCTGCGGCTGCTGCTGGAGCTGATCCGCGGCCACATCGCGGCCGTGCTGGGGCACTCCGGGCAGGAGGCGATCGATCCGGAGCGGCCGTTCCAGCAGCTCGGCTTCGACTCGCTGACCGCCGTGGAGTTCCGCAACCGGCTGGCGGCCTCGGTCGGCACCCGGCTGCCCACCACACTGGTCTTCGACTACCCGACGCCGGCCGCGATGGCCGGGCACCTGCGCGAGCTGCTGGTCGACCAGGCCGCGCCGACCGTCGCAGTCCGGGCCGTCACCGGGCCGATGGAGGGCGACCCGATCGCGATCGTCGGCATGGGCTGCCGCTACCCCGGCGGCGCGAACTCCCCGGCGGGGCTCTGGCGGGTGGCGTCCGAGGGCATCGACACCATCGGCGAGTTCCCCACCGGGCGCGGCTGGAACCTGGACGAGCTGTACGACCCGGACCCGGCCGCGGCGGGCAAGACGTACACCCGCCAGGGCGGCTTCGTCTACGACGCGGACCGGTTCGACGCCGAGTTCTTCGGCATCAGCCCGCGTGAGGCCAGCGCGATGGACCCGCAGCAGCGACTGTTGCTGGAGGTGTCCTGGGAGGCGATGGAGCGGGCCGGCCTCGACCCGCAGTCGCTGCGCGGCAGCCGTACCGGTGTGTTCGCCGGCGTGGCCGGGGTGGGGTACGGCGCGAACGCGTTCAACAGCGCCGAGGCGATGGAGGGCTACCTTCTGACCGGCACCACCACCAGCGTCGCGTCCGGCCGGATCTCCTACACCTTCGGCTTCGAGGGTCCGGCGATCACCGTCGACACCGCGTGCTCCTCCTCGCTGGTGGCGATGCACCTGGCCGTCCAGTCGCTGCGAGGCGGCGAGTGCTCGCTCGCCCTGGTGGGCGGCGCGGCTGTGCTGGCCACGCCCGGGCTGTTCATCGAGTTCAGCCGCCAGCGCGGCCTGGCGCCGGACGGGCGGTGCAAGCCGTTCGCCGGTGCCGCCGACGGCACGGCGTGGGGCGAGGGAGCCGGTGTCATCCTGCTGGAACGGCTCTCCGAGGCCCATGCCAACGGGCACCGGGTGCTCGCGGTGATCCGCGGCTCGGCGGTCAACCAGGACGGCGCCAGCAACGGGCTCACCGCCCCCAACGGGCCCTCGCAGCAGCGGGTGATCCGGGCCGCGCTCGCCGACGCCCGACTGACTCCCGCCCAGGTCGACGTGGTCGAGG
>NZ_JBEXKB010000175.1:0-4722 GCF_040609455.1 Kitasatospora sp. NPDC004669 | reverse complement strand
CGCAGTGGCCGCTCCAGGTGGGTGTCCAGCGCCGCGCAGACCTCGTCGAAGGCCGTCGCGAACACCGGCTGGGCTTCGTACAACTCCCGGCCCATACCGAGCCGTTGCGCACCCTGTCCGGTGAACAGGAAGGCGACCTTCCCGCTACGGGCGCTGCCCTGGACCAGCCCGGCGGCCGACTCGCCGCGGATCAGCGCGTCGAGCGCGGGCCCGAAGGCATCGGCGCCTTCGGCCACCACGGCGGCGCGGTGCGGGAAGTGCGTACGGGCGGCGGCCAGGGCGCCCGCGACCTCCACCGGATTGGCCGTCGGCCGCTCGGCCAGCCAGCCGCGGAGCCGGATCGCCTGGTCGCGCAGCGCCGCCTCGCTCTTGCCGGAGAGCACCCACGGCACCACGGCGGCCGGGGCTTCCTCGGCCGGCTCGATCCCGGTCTCGACCGGCTCGATGGCGGGCGCGGCCTCCAGGATCACGTGGGCGTTGGTGCCGCCGATGCCGAAGGAGGAGACCGCTGCCCGGCGCGGGTGGTCGCTCTGCGGCCAGTCCCTGGCCTCGGTCAGCAGCCGTACCGCGCCGGCCTCCCAGTCCACGTGCGGGGTGGGCTCGTCCACGTGGAGGGTGCGGGGCAGCACGCCGTGGCGCATCGCCTCGACCATCTTGATCACCCCGGCGACGCCGGCCGCCGCCTGGGTGTGCCCGATGTTGGACTTGACCGAGCCGAGCCAGAGCGGCCGGCCCGCCGGGCGCTCCTGCCCGTAGGTGGCCAGCAGGGCCTGGGCCTCGATCGGGTCGCCGAGCGTGGTGCCAGTGCCGTGGGCCTCGACCGCGTCCACCTCGGCGGGGGTGAGCAGCGCACCCGCGAGCGCCGAGCGGATCAGGCGCTCCTGGGACGGCCCGTTGGGGGCGGTCAGCCCGTTGCTGGCGCCGTCCTGGTTGACCGCCGAGCCGCGGATGACGCCGAGCACCGGGTGCCCGTTGGCCTCGGCGTCGGAGAGCCGCTCCAGCAGCAGGACGCCGCCGCCCTCGCCCCAGCCGGTGCCGTCCGCCGCCGCCGCGAAGGACTTGCAGCGGCCGTCGGCGGCCAGCCCGCGCTGGCGGCTGAACTCGATGAACACGCCGGGGGTGGCCATCACGGTCACACCGGCGGCCAGCGCCAGCGTCGACTCGCCGCGTCGCAGCGACGCGCAGGCCAGGTGCATGGCGACCAGCGAGGATGAGCAGGCGGTGTCGACGCTGACCGCCGGGCCCTCCAGACCGAAGGTGTACGCGACGCGCCCGGAAGCCAGGCTGCCCGCGCTGCCGGTGCCGAGCAGGCCCTCGGCCTCCTCCGGCATCCGGTGCATCAGGCGGCCCGCGTAGTCGTCGTACATGACGCCGGTGAAGACACCGACCTGCTGGCCGCTGAGGGTCGCCGGGACGATGTCCGCGCGCTCCAGTGCCTCCCAGACCAGTTCCAGCAGCAGTCGCTGCTGCGGGTCGGTCGCGGCCGCCTCGCGGGGGCTGATACCGAAGAACGCCGGGTCGAACTGGTCGGCGTCGTACAGGAACCCGCCCTCCCGGGCGTACGAGGTGCCGGAGTGGTCCGGGTCCGGGTGGTACAGCTCGGCGAGCGGCCAGTCCCGGCCGCCGGGGAAGCCGGAGATCGCGTCGGTGCCCTCGCTGACCAGTCGCCAGAGGTCCTCGGGGGAGCGGACGCCGCCGGGGAAGCGGCAGCTCATCCCGATGATCGCGATCGGTTCGCGGTGCGTCGCCTCGGCCTGCTGGAGCTTGAGCCGGGTCTGCTTCAGGTCGGCGGTGACCCACTTGAGGTAGTCGACGAGTTTCTCTTCGTTCGTCATGGGTCCGGACCCTTCCGTGGGTTGGGTGGAGGTCACTGCAGGGCCCTTCCGAGCTCGTGGTCGATGAAGTCGAGGACCTCGTCGGCGGTGGCCGAGCGGAGTCGCTCCTCGAAGTCCTCGGTGTCCGGCTCCGCCGGGGCCGCGGCCTCGTCGAGTCGGGCCAGGAGGGTGCGCAGCCGGACGGTGAGCCGGGCGCGGCCGGCGCTGTCCGGGGCCATGGCCAGGAGATCGGTCTCCAGTCGGGTGAGGTCGGCGAGGGCGGCCGGCTCACGGTCGCCGCTGCCGAGCCGGCCCAGTAGGTAGTCGGCGAGCGCGGCGGCGGTCGGGTGGTCGAAGACCAGCGTGGCGGGCAGCTTCAGCCCCGCGTCGGCGGCGAGCCGGTTGCGCAACTCGACGGCGGTGAGCGAGTCGAAGCCGAGGTCCTGGAACCGGCGGGACGGGTCGATCGCGTCCTCGCCACGGTGGCCGAGGACGGCGGCGATCTGGCCGCGCACTGCGGCCAGCACGATGCCATGGCGCTCCTCGGGCGCCGCCGCGGCCAGCCGCTCGGCCAGCCTGGTGCCCTGCTCGACCCGTCGGCCCGCCGCCGGGGCGAGACCGCGCAGCACGGCGGGCAGCATCCCGGACGCCGCCTGTCGGCGCAGCACCGGAGGGCTGAGCCGGGCGGCGACCTGCGTCGGCAGGTCGGCGGCGAGGGCGGCGTCGAGGAAGTCGAGCGCCTGCTCGGTGGGCATTGCGGCCAGGCCGTCCCGGCCGAGCCTGGCCAGGTCGGCCCGGGACAGGCCGTCGGTCAGCCCGCTGGTCTGTTCCCACAGGCCCCAGGCCACCGACAGGCCGGGCAGTCCGGCGGCGCGCCGGTGTTCCGCCAGGGCGTCCAGGAAGACGTTGGCGGCGGCGTAGGCGGCCTGGCCCGGGTTGCCCAGGGCGCCGGCGAGCGAGGAGAACAGGACGAACGCGGTCAGGTCGAGGTGCTCGGTGGCCCGGTGCAGGTGCCAGGCGGCGTCGACCTTGGGCCGCAGTACGGCAGCGAGCCGCTCGCCGGTGAGGCCGGGCAGGGTGCCGTCGTCGAGCACGCCGGCGGTGTGCACCACCGCGGACAGTGGGTGGTCCGGCGGGACGGACGCCAGGACGGCGGCCAGCGCGACGGGGTCGGCCGCGTCGCCGGCGGCGAGGGTCACCTCGGCGCCCAACTCCTGGAGGCCGGCGGCGAGTTCGCTGGCGCCGGGGGCGTCCGGGCCGCGTCGGCTGAGCAGCAGCAGTCGGCGCACTCCGTACCGGGTGACCAGGTGGCGGGCGGTCAGCGCGGCGAGGGTGCCGGTGCCGCCGGTGATCAGGACCGTCCCGTTGGGGCCGAACGGGGCCGTGGCCGGCCCGTCCCCGGCCGGGGCGGCGGGACTGCGGGTGAGCCGGGGTACCGTGACGGCGCCCTCGCGGACCAGCAGTTGTGGTTCCTCGCCGGCCAGCGCGGAGGCCAGCGCGCGGTACGACTCCGGGCGTCCGTCGTGGTCGGCCAGCACCAGCCGGTCCGGGTTCTCCGACTGGGCGGAGCGGATCAGGCCCCAGAGCGCGGCCGTGCCGAGGTCGACGGGCCCGCCGCCGGGCACCGCGCCCGAGGTGGCGACCAGCAACCGGTGCTCGGCTGCCTTCTCGTCGGCCAGGAACTCCTGTACCCGGCCGAGCAGTTCGGTCGCTGCCGCGTGGGCGCGGGCGACCAGGTCGGTACCGGCCGAGGCGGCGAACGGCTCGCCGTACTCGCCGAGCGGGTGCGCGTCCACCCCGGCCTCGCGCAGCGCTGTGACCAGCTCGGCCGGGCCGACCACCGACCACGGGCCGGTGGCGGGCCCGCCGGTGGGCCGAGCGGCAGCGGTCCACTCGACGTGGTGCAGCGGGTCGCGCCGACTGGTGCGGACCGCGGCGAGCTGCTCGGGCGTGATCGGACGCAGTGTCAGCGAGTCGATCGCGGCGACCGGCCGACCGTCCTCGTCGCTCAGTCGCAGTGCCACCTCGCCCGGGCCGGCCGGGGTGATCCGCACCCGCACCGTCCGTGCGTTCGGCGCGTGCAGGGCCACACCGGTCCAGTTGAAGGGGAGGTGCACACCGGCCTCCGGCGTGCGCTCCCGGTCGGTGAACGCGATCGCGTGCAGGGCGGCGTCGAGCAGGGCGGGGTGGATGCCGAAGCCGTCCTGAACGGCGTCCGACGGCAGTGCCACCTCGGCGAACACGGTGTCGCCGTCGCGCCAGGCGGCCCGCAGGCCCTGGAAGGCGGGCCCGTAGCCGAGCCCGGCCTCGGTGAGGTCCTGGTACAGCCCTTCGACGTCGACCGGCTCGGCGGCGGGCGGCGGCCAGGCGGCAGTGTCGGTGCCTGCGGTCTCCGGGGCCTCGGCGGCGAGCGTGCCGTGCGCGTGGCGCACCCAACTGTCCGAGGTGGTGGCCCCGGTGGGGCGGGAGTGGACGGTGACGGCGCGCCGTCCGGCCGGGTCCGCGGCCTCGACCCGGACCAGCAGGTGGGCCGTCTCCTCCTCGCCCACCGTGATCGGCGCCTCCAGCGTCAGGTCCTCCAACTGCCCGGCGCCGACGGCGGTGCCGGCGTGCAGGGCCAGCTCGACGAAGGCGGTGCCCGGAAGGAGGACGGTGTCGAGGACGGCGTGGTCCGGCAGCCAGGGGTGGCGGGCGTGCGAGAGCGTGCCGGTGAACAGGTGGGTGTCGTCCGGCAGGGTGGTGGCGGCGCTCAGCACCGGGTGGTCCACGGCCTGCAGGCCGGTGCCGGCGAGGTCCGTGGCCGAGGTGGTGCGCAGCCAGTAACTGTCGTGCTGGAAGGGGTAGGTGGGGAGGTCGAGGGGGTGGCTGGGGGTGGGAACGGGCCAGGTGATGGGGGTGCCGGTGGTGT
>NZ_JBEXKB010000174.1:0-4977 GCF_040609455.1 Kitasatospora sp. NPDC004669 | reverse complement strand
TGTGGGCCTGGTAGCCGATCTGGATCACCACCAGCTCGGTCAGTCCGCGCGCGTTGAGCAGTACCCCGAGGACGACCGCCGGGGCTCAGCGGGCCGCGTCGCCCACCGGCTCACGCTCGGCCGCCGGTTCGGCGGGAACGCCGACCGTCGGCTCGGGCCGCCCGGGCAGGACCAGGGCCGCGGCCAGCGCGGCGGCCGCCAGGAAGCCGGCCGCCAGCAGGTAACCGAGCGAGTAGCCGTCGGTCGCCGCCGCCCCGGCCTCGACCCCGGCGGCCAGCCGCTGGTCGGTGCGGGCGGTGGCGGCCGTCACCAGTACCGCGAGGCCGATCGCGCCGCCGACCTGCCGGGCCGAGTTGAGCAGCGCCGAGGCCGTCCCGGCCTCCTGCGGCGGGAGCCCGCCGGTGGCGGCCGCGGTGAGCGGGACGAAGGAGAAGCCGATCCCGAGGCCCGCGACCATCGAGGGGGCGAGCACGTCGCCCAGGTACCCGCCGGAGGGGTCCAGCGCCGCCCACCAGGCGAAGCCCGCGGCGCCGAGCAGCCCGGCGGGGACCAGCAGCAGGCGGACCGGTACGCCCCGGCGCATCAGCCGGGTGGAGACCTGGATGGCGACCACCACGCACAGGGTCAGCGGCAGGAAGGCCAGCCCGGCCCGGGCCGCGCTGAACCCGAGCACGGTCTGCAGGTACAGGGTGGAGAAGTAGAACGCGCCGAACTGGCCGCCGACCAGCAGCGCCATGAACAGGTTGGCGCCGAGGACGTTGCGCCGGCGCAGCAGGCCGAGCCGGATCAGCGGATCGGCCATCGGCCCGTACTGCTCCCAGAGGACGAAGCCGAGCAGCAGTACGGCCGAGGCGGCCAGTGTCCCGAGGGTGGCGGCGGAGCCCCAGCCGACCCGCTCGGTGCGCTCCACGCCGAGGATCAGCAGGCCCACGCCCGCGGTGGCGAGCACCGCACCGACCAGGTCGAGCCGGCCGCGGCGGCTGCCGAAGGTCCCGCCGGGCACCCCGCCGAGGGCCAGCACCAGCGCACCGGCCGCCATCGGCAGGTTCACCCACATCACCCAGCGCCAGCCCGCGTACTCGGCGAGCAGTCCGCCGAGCAGCACCCCGGCGCCGCCGCCGACCGCCGAGACGGCGGCGTAGACGCCGAGCGCCCGGGTGCGCTCGCGGCCCTCGCGCTGGGTCAGTGTCAGGACGGCGAGCGCGGCGGGTGCCAGGACGGCCGCGCCGACGCCCTGGACCGCGCGGGCCAGGATCAGCTGGGCCTCGTTCTGCGCCAGTCCGCCGCCGAGTGAGGCGAGCGCGAAGGCGACCGTGCCCCAGGCCAGCACCCGGCGCTGCCCGTAGAGGTCCGCCATCCGCCCACCGAGCAGCAGGAAGCCGCCGAAGCAGAGGGCGTAGACGTTGACCACCCACGGGAGTTGTGAGCGCTCGATGTGCAGCCCCGCCGCCATGCTCGGCAGTGCCACGTTCACGATCGTCATGTCGAGCGTGACCATGAACTGCGCCAGCGCCACCGCGGCGAGCGCTCCTCCCCGGTGATTCCCGGCCTCATTCATCGACCCCGTCGATCCCATCGACCCCTCCCAGAGTTTTTATACGCGTATATCTAACGCGTACGGAAACCATAGCCGGAGGCCTGGGCAACCGCCAGCCGGAAAGGGGAAGGGGCCGTCAGCACCCGCCGCGGCCCGGACAGGAGAAGATGTGGGGATGGAACAGAGCACACCGACCGGTCGCCGCACCGGCCGACCGCCCAAGCTGTCCCGGGAGGCGATCCTCGCCGCGGCCCGGGCGATCCTGGACGAGGAGGGGCCGGAGCAGCTGTCCATGCGGCGGCTGGCCAAGGAACTCTCCAGTACCCCGATGGCGCTCTACCACCACGTCGAGGACAAGGACGAGCTGCTGCTCCTCCTCCTGGAGAGCCACGCCGCGGCCTTCCCCCGGCCCGAGCTGCCCGCCGACCCGCGCGAGCGACTGATCGCCGCCGCCCAGGTGCTGCACGACATCCTGGCCGAGTGCCCGTGGATCGTGGAGGTGCTGGCCTCGGACGACCTGCTCGCCGTCTCGGCGCTGTGGATCGTGGAGAACATCCTGGACGCGGCGGTCGCGTACGGGCTCACCCCCGAACAGGCCGTCCACGTCTACCGGGTGCTCTGGTACTACACGGCCGGCGAACTGACCATCCGGCTCGGCCGCCGGCGCCGCCGCGCCGACCCGTCCGGCCGCCCGTACCGCGCCCAGGCCCTCGCCGCCCTCGACCCGGCGGCCTTCCCCCGGCTCACCGCGCTGGCCGGCAGCTGGGAGGAGCTGACCGCCGCCGACACCCAGCACGAGGGGCTGGTCGCGATCGTGGACGGCCTGCTGGCGACGCTACGTCCCTGAACTGCGTTCACCCGCAGGCCAGTTGGTCAAGCCCCGGCGGCGGCCGCCGCCGCGAGACTGTCCAGCACCGGGCGGATCAGCGGGTGGCCGTCGGCGCCGGCCCGGACGGCGGCGAACACCCGCCGGGTGGCCAGGTCGCTGTCCACCGGGCGGACGGCGACCCAGGAGAGGTCCACGCCGCGCAGCGCGGACCTCGGCACCAGGGCGACGCCGGAACCCGCCGAGGCGAGCGCGACGACCGCGCGGAAGTCGTCGGAGGAGTGCAGCAACCGGGGCTGGAACCCGGCGTGCTCGCAGGCCAGCAGCACCACGTCGTGGCAGGGGTTGCCCGGGTAGGGGCCGATCCAGGGCTCGTCGGCCAGTGCGGCGACGGCGAGCGGCCCCTCCTCGGCGGCCAGCGGGTGGGCCAGCGGCAGCACCGCCTCGAAGGGCTCGGCGTAGAGCGGGACCCGGGTGAGCCGGGCGTCGTCGGCGCGCGGGGCGCCCCGGTACTCGACGGCCACCGCGAGGTCGGCCCGGTCGTCCAGCACCATCGGCAGGCTGGCATCGCCCTCGGCGTCCAGCACCTTGAGCCGCACGCCCGGCGCCCGCTCGGCGAGCAGGCCGATCGCCGGGGCCAGCACATGGGAGATGCCGGTGGCGAAGGAGGCGACGGTGACCTCGCCCGCGACGCCCGCGCTGTACGCGGCGAGGTCGGCCTCGGCGCGCTCCAGCTGGGCGAGCACCGCGTCGGCGTGACCGAGCAGGATCTCCCCGGCGGCGGTCAGGCGCACACCCCGGCCCTCGCGGGCCAGCAGGTGGTGGCCGGTCTCCTGCTCCAGGGCTGCCAGCTGCTGGGAGACCGCGGAGGGGGTCAGGTAGAGGGCGGCCGCCGCGGCGGTCACGGTGCGGTGGTCCGCCACGGCCCGCAGGGTCCGCAGCCGTCGTGCGTCGATCACACGCCAATTCTGCCAGTGTGGCGCAGTGGTCCGTCCGGGACCGGCTTCGGGCCGCAGTACGACGGGTGGCGTATTTCGGGCCGAGATCGCTGCGCCCCGTTGACCGTCGGGGCTCGGCGGCGCTTGGCTCTTGGACGAGCCGGGCCACGGGGGATTCGAGGGCCCGGCAGTCGACATCAGGGGAGGATGTCCATGACCACCGCACGTTCCCGCCGCTGGCCGGCCCGTACCGGCTGCGTCCTCGCGGCCGCCGTCATCGCCGGTACCGCGATGCCCGCCGCCGAGGCCCGCCCGCTCAACGGCGACACCGCCCGGGTCAGCGAGGGTCCCAAGGGGGAGCAGCTCAACGGCCGCTCGGACGCGCGCGGGCTGAGCGCCGACGGCCGCTTCGCGCTGTTCAGCTCGGCCGCGACAAACCTGCTGCCCGCCGACGGCACTCCGAACGGGTTCGAGATCTACGTCCGGGACCTGCGCAACGGGCACGTCGAGCGAGCCGGCGTCGCCGACGACGGTTCCAAGCTGAACGCCTCCACCGCGGACGCCTCGATCAGCGGTGACGGCCGGTACGTCGCCTTCAGCACCTCCGCCACCAACGTGGTGCCCGGCCGGACGCCGGACGGCCAGAGGAAGCACCCGAGCGACATCTTCGTCCGCGACCTCTGGACCGGCCACACCGAGCTGATCACCACCGGCAACCTCACCACCGGCGTCGACGAGACCAACAGCACGTCCGAGAGCCCCACCCTGAGCGCGGACGGCCGCTACGTCGCCTACGTCTCCAGCCGCAGCGACCTGGCCCCGGTCGGGCGTCCCGCGGGCGCGCACCACGCCAAGGCGAACATCTTCGTCACCGACCGCTGGACCCACACCACCCGGCTGATCACCGCCGGACTCGACGGCAGCCCCGCCGGCGCCAACTCCGACGCCCCGACCATCAGCGAGGACGGCGCCACCGTCGGGTTCAGCTCCCTGGCCGGCAATCTCGTCCCGAAGGCCGACCTGCCCCCGGCGCCCCCGCGCGGCCAGCAACGCTTCGATCCGTACTACGTCTGGAAGGCCGACACCGGCAAGATCACCGTCGCCAGCACGGACGCCTCCGGCACCCCGAGCGCCGGCACCGGCGGGGCCCGAATCAGCCCCGACGGCCGCTTCGCCGTCTACGGCGTGCCGGTCTTCATCCCCAGCACGCACGGCTACCGGATGGACCTCTACGCCCGCGAGCTGGAGACCGGCGAGGTCACCCTGGTCAACACCTTCCTGCCCGGCACCACGACCACCGGCGGCTCGTTCCGCCCCGTCATGACCGCCGACGACCGCTGGGTCTACTTCGACTCCGACGCCGACAACCTGGTCCCCGGCGACACCAACAAGAAGACCGACGTGTTCCGCACCGACCTGTGGACCGGGCAGATCGAGCGGGTGAGCGTCGCCGAGGACAGCTCGCAGAGCACGGGCGCCTCCTCCGGCCCGTACGTCGACGCCACCGGCGAGACCGTGGTCTTCACCGCGGACGACGCCAACCTGGTGCCGGGCGCCACCAACACCTTCCAGGACGTGTTCCTGCGCCGCCGCCAGCCCGAGCAGCAGCTCGGGGATCTGGGCGGGCGAGACGCTGACTGCTCCCTGCACGGGGCTCCTTCGCGGTACGGCGGGTG
>NZ_JBEXKB010000173.1:0-4989 GCF_040609455.1 Kitasatospora sp. NPDC004669 | reverse complement strand
GTACGTCAGCGACTCAGCGCCGAAGACCACCGCGACCGCGTCGGGGGTACGGGCCGCCTGCTCGGCGAACACCTCGTGCAGGCAACCGTCGACCGGCACCTCCACCGTGGCGTTCCACTCGCCCAGCAGCGACGCGCGCTCCGCCTCCGGCAGACACGCCGCCGAGGCGTCCCCGTCGAAGTCCGCGACCATCGCCTCCAGCACCAGCCGGTACATCTCCGCCAGCCGCGCCAGGTTCGACCCGCTCAGCACCTCGGTGGTGCTGCCGATGGAGATCCGGCCGCGGGCCGCGGTGACGTTGACGGCGAACTCGTTCACGCCGTCGCCGATGTTGGCGTCGACGTCGACGGTGTCGGTGTCGACCTGGTGGAAGTCCTGGTGGTCGAAGAGCATCGTGATCAGGCGCTCGCCGGTGCCGCTGTCGCGCTGGATGGCGGGCAGCGGGTAGCGGCGGTGGGCCCAGATCTCCGCCTCGCGGGCGTAGACCCGCTCGACCAGTTCACGCCAGGTGCCGGACGCCCGGGTGGCGGGGAACGGCAGCGTGTTCAGGTGCATGCCGAGCACCCGCTCGGCGCCGGGGGCCTCCAGACGCCCGTGGTAGACCACGCCGGTGTGGAAGGCGTCCTCCGTACCGAGCGAGCCCAGCACCTTCAGGTGCGCGGCCAGCAGCACGCTCTTCAGCGAGGTGCGCGCGCGGGCGGCGAGCCGGCGCAGGTCGTCCTCCAGGTCCGCGAACGGCGCGTGGGCCCAGTGCCGCTCGGCGGTGCCGGCGCCCTCGCCCCAGCCGGCGGGCACGAGCATGGGCGCGTGCCGGCCGATGACGTCCCGCCAGAAGGCGCGGTCCTCCTCGGAGGCCAGCGACTCCAGCTCGGCCGCGATGAAGTCCGCGTACCGGACGGCCGGCGCCTCCTCGTCGGTGGCCTCGCCCCGGTCGCGCAGCTGCTGGTAGGCGGCGACGATCTCGGTCATCAGGGAGTTGGCGGTCCAACCCTCGGTCACCGCGTGGCAGTGGCTGAGGACCAGGCGCCAGGCCTCGTCCGACTCCAGGTGCACCGCGAGCCGGACCAGCGGGGCGGCGGTCACGTCGAACGGGGTGGCGCGGTCCTGCGCGGCGAACTCCGCACGGGCGGCGTCGAGCCCGGCCGCGTCGAGCTCGCGCAGGTCGTGCAGCGAGAGCGGCAGCTCGGCGGTGGCGTGGACGAGCTGGAGCGGCTGCGAGTAACCGGTCGTCTCGACCGAGGTGCGCAGGATGTCGTGCCGCTGCACGACGTGCGCCAGGGCGGCGCGAAGCGTCTCCGGCTCGAAGGGCCGGGTGTCCGGGATCAGGAAGGAGTTGAGGTTGTGGTAGACGGCGGTGCCCGGGTTCGCCGTCATCTCGACGAGCATGCCGGTCTGGACCTGCGACAGCGGGTAGGCGTCCACGACGCCCGCCGGCAGCGCGGCCCGGTCCCCGTCGCCGATCAACGCGAACGGCTCCACCGTGGTGACCAGCGACGCGCCGGCCTCCTGGCCGCTCAGCTTCTGGGCCAGGCGCGCGACGGTCCGCAGCTCGAAGACGTCCTGCACCGTCACGTCGTAGCCGGTGGCGCGCAGGGCGCCGACCAGGCGGACGACACGGATCGAGTCGCCGCCGAGGTCGAAGAAGCTGTCCTCGACGCCGATGCGGGCGATGCCGAGCACGTCCGACCAGACGGCCGTCAGCCGCTCCTCGACCGGGGTGCGCGGGGCCACGTACGCGGACTGGGCGAACGCGTCGGCGTCCGGGGCGGGCAGGGCCTTGTGGTCGACCTTGCCGCTGTTGGTCAGCGGGATCGCGTCCAGGGCGACGAGGGCCGTCGGGACCATGTACTCGGGCAGCGTGGCGCCCAGGAACTCCCGCAGCACGGCCGAGTCCAGAGCGGCACCGTCGGCCGGGACCACGTAGGCGGCCAGGGACTTGTCGCCCTGGGCGTCCTCGTGTGCGGACACCACAGCGTCGCGGACGGAGGTGTGCTCGCGCAGGGCGCTCTCGATCTCTCCGAGCTCGATGCGGTAGCCGCGGATCTTCACCTGGCCGTCGATGCGGCCCAGGCACTCCAGGGTGCCGTCGGCCAGCTCACGGGCGAGGTCACCGGTGGCGTACAGGCGGCTGCCGGCGGGGCCGAAGGGGTTGGGGACGAACTTCTCCGCCGTCAGGTCCGGGCGGCCCAGGTAGCCGCGGGCCAGACCGTCACCGCCGATGAACAGCTCGCCGGTCACGCCCTGCGGCACCGGGTTCAGGTGCGCGTCCAGGACGTGGAGCTGGGTGTTGGCCAGCGGGCCGCCGATCGAGACCTGCTCGACGCCGTCCGGCACCTCGCCCTGGGCGGACCAGATCGTGGTCTCGGTCGGACCGTAGACGTTCACCAGACGGCCGACACGCGGCAGCAGCTCCCGCGCCAGGCCGGCGGTCAGCGCCTCGCCACCGACGAGCGCGGTGACGGCGTAGTTGTCGAATCCGGCCGCGAGCAGCAGGCGCCAGCCCGAGGGGGTGGCCTGGACGTGGGTGACCCGGTTGCGGGCCACCAGCTCAACCAGGGCGGCGGCGTCCTTGGCCTGCTCGGCGGAGGCCAGGACGACCTTCCCGCCGGTGATCAGCGGCAGGTGCAGTTCGAGGCCGGAGATGTCGAACGAGACGGAGGTGGAGGCCAGCCACGTGCCCGGGCGGCCGGGGGTCACGTCGTCGCGGATCGAGCCCAGCAGGTTCACCAGCGCGCCGTGCCCGATCATCACGCCCTTGGGGCGACCGGTCGAACCCGAGGTGTACAGCACGTACGCCAGTTCGTCGGCGGCCGGGGTGACGCCCTCCCAGCTCTCCTCGGAACCGCCGTCCAGCGCCAGCCAGGGGCCGGTGTACTCGCCGAGCCGGCCGGCCGGGTCGGTGTCGGTCAGGACGAGCGCGGCACCCGAGTCGGTGAGCATGTAGCCCACCCGCTCGGCCGGAAGCGACGGGTCGACCGGAAGGTAGGCGGCGCCCGCCTTCCAGGCGCCCAGCATCGCCGCCAGGACGCCCGGGCCGCGGTCGAGGTACAGACCGACCACCGCTCCGGACCCGACCCCCTGCCCGCGCAGTCGGCCCGCGATCCGCGAGGACCACGCGTCCAGCTCGCCGTACGAGACCCGCTCCTCCCCGAACACCACCGCGACCGCGTCCGGCGCAGCCGCCGCACGAGCCCGGAAGAGGTCGAGGGACAGCTCGCGCTGGTCTGCTTCCGTACGCATCCGAGGCACTGCGGTCTGCTCCAAGTGGGGTATGTAGGTGGCGGTGGCGTCACCTTCGGGGTCTGTGGCCATGGCTTCGAGCACGAGCCGGTACATGGCGGAGAGCTGCTCGGCGCGCTCCCGGCCGAGCGCGTCCGTGCTGGACTTGATCGCGAGGGCGCCGCCCGTGGCGATGACCGCGAGCGCGAACTCGTTGACGCCGACGCCCAGCCCCGCGCCGGCGTCCACGGTGTCGGTGTCGACCTGGTGGAAGTTCTGGTGGTCGAACATCACCGTGAGCAGGCGCTGGGAAGTGCCGCTGTCACGCTGGACGGCGGGCAGCGGGTAGCGGCGGTGGGCCCAGGTCTCGGCCTCCTGTGCGAAGACCTGCTCCACCAGCTGGCGCCAGGTGCCGGACGGGCGGGTGGCGGGGAACGGCAGCGTGTTCAGGTGCATGCCCATCACCCGCTCGGCGCCCGGCGCCTCCAGGCGGCCGTGGTAGACGACACCGGTGTGAAAGGCCCGCTCCGGGCTGAGCATGCTCAGCACCTTGAGGTGGGCGGCCAGCAGCACGCTCTTCAGCGAGGTGCTCGTGCGGCGCGCCAGCTGGCGCAGCCCGTCCTCCAGGTCGCGGTAGTCGACCTCCAGGCGGTACGGCTCCTTCGCGCCGCCCTGAGCGCGCCACCCCGACGGCAGCTCGAACGGCGCGTGGTCGGCGATGACGTTCCGCCAGAAGGCGCGGTCCTCCTCGGAGGCCAGCGACTCCAGCTCGGCGGCGATGAAGTCCGCGTACCGGACGGTCGGCGCCTCGTAGGCGGGCAGCTCACGGCCGTCGCGCAGGTGCTGGTAGGACGCCAGCAGCTCCATGAGGAGCGAGTGGTAGCTCCAGCCCTCGGCGATGGCGTGGTTGTAGGTGAACGTGAGTCGCCAGGCCTCGTCCGACTCCAGGTGGATCGCGATCCGCAGCAGCGGCGCGGCGTCCAGGCCGAACGACTCGGCCTCCTCCCGGACGGTGAAGGCCAGCAGCGCGGCGCGCTGCTCGTCGGCCGTCAGACCCCGCAGGTCCTCGACGCCGACGGGGATCGTCGCCTCGCCGTGCACCAGCTGCAGGGGCTGGCTGTACGTCTCGAAGTCCAGCGAGGTACGCAGGGCCTCGTGGCGACCGGCCACGACGGCGGCGGCCTCCGTGAAGGCGCCGAGGTCGAAGGGCGTGGTGTCCGGGATGCGGAAGGAGTTGATGTTCAGGTAGGCGGACTCGCCCCGGCCCTGGGCGGCCAGCATCTCGACGAGCATGCCGGTCTGGATCTGCGACAGCGGGTAGGCGTCCACGACGCCCGCCGGCAGCGCGGTCCGGTCCTCGGCGCTGATCAGCGCGAACGGCTCCACCGTGGTGACCAGCGACCCTTCGCCGTTCCCGGCGAGAACGGCGGCGAGGCCGGCGATGGTGGTGTGGGTGAAGACCGCACGGGTGGAAGCGTCGTAGCCGGCGGCGCGGAGGGCACCGACCATGCGGACGGCCCGGATGGAGTCGCCGCCCAGGTCGAAGAAGTTGTCCTCGACGCCGACCCGGTCGACGCCCAGGACCTCGGACCAGACGGCGGCCAGGCGCTCTTCCAGTGGGGTGCGGGGGGCGACGATCTCGGTGGTGGCGAACGCGCTCTGGTCGACGGCCGGCAGGGCCTTGTGGTCGACCTTGCCGCTGTTGGTCAGCGGGATCGCGTCCAGGGCGACGAAGACGGCCGGGACCATGTACTCGGGCAGCGAGCGGGC
>NZ_JBEXKB010000172.1:0-5079 GCF_040609455.1 Kitasatospora sp. NPDC004669 | reverse complement strand
CCGCCGTCCGGTACAGGTCCGACCGGCGCGACCACCAGCCTGCGCTGAGCGCCCCGAGGATGCCGCCCATCCAGGGGTGCGGGCCCTCCGCCGTACTTCCGGCGCGAGCGGCTACTTCGCCGGCTCGTCCTCCTCGTCGTCCAGCTGCGCCTTGATCGGCGGCGGCGCCTTCAGCAGGATCTGCCAGGTCACGTACATCGCCAGCAGCAGCGGCGGGATGCCGAGGGCGACCTTCAGCCAGCCGAGCAGGTTGACGTTGTGGGTGAAGTACAGCGGGAAGAGGATCACCGGCTTGAGGCCCATGATCGCCACCCAGGCCCAGGTCGCCTTGGTGTAGGCGGCCAGGCGGCCGGGGTTCTCCTTGCGCCAGGTGAACATCTCGCCGGTGATCGGGCCGAGCATCACCCCGATCATCGGCCAGCGCGCCAGTGCGGAGGCTGCCAGGGCCACGCAGTAGCCGACGTTCCAGAGCAGGCCGGGCAGGTAGAAGTCCTCGGCCTTACCGCTCTTCATCGCGATCCAGGCGCCGAGGGCGACGCCGAACACGCCGCTGAAGGCGTGCTGGATGGTCTCCCGCTTCGCCAGCCGGACCACCACGAACAGGCCACTCAGGCCGAGCGCGGCCCAGGCGGCGGCGCTGACCTGGTGGGTGATGTTGTACGTGACGATGAAGACCAGGCCTGGCAGCGTCATGTCGACCATGCCGCGCACGCCGCCGAAGGCCTGCAGGACGGTGTCGGCGGCCTCCTTGGAGGCGGCCTGACGGGCGGCCTCGGCGGCCGCCGGGTCGAGGGGCTGCTCGACGGCGGGTGCGGCACGCTCGATCGAGCGTGCCAGGCCGTCCACCGCCTCCTCGGCCGCGACGTCCTGCCAGGCGGCCACGTCGGCGGCGTCCAGGTCGATCCGGGCGGCGGCGTCGCCGCCGGGGTGGTTGCTCACGCTTCGCTCCCGTGTCCGACCGGACGCAGCTCATAGCGGGGGTTGAACAGCACACGGCGCCCGTGTGCGTGGCTGATCCGGCCGCTGGCGACCAGTCGGCGACCCGGTTCTATGCCCGCGATCGAGCGGCGACCGAGCCAGACCACCTCCAGCGCCTCGGTGCCGTCGAAGAGTTCGGCCTCCAGGGCCGGGACACCGGCCCTCGGGCGGAGCGTCACCGTGCGCAGCGTGCCCGCGACGGTGACCAGCTCCCGGTCCCCGCAGCCTGCGATCGGCCGGCAGCCGGACTCGGCCGCACTCTCCTGGCGCAGGTCCTCGGCAGCAAGCTCCTCGGCCGAGGAGGTCAGCCGGCTGAGCATGCGGCGGAATCGCCCCGGCGGCTGGCCACTGCTGTTGTCACCACTCATGTCGGCAGGGTACCGGTTTCCAGACCCCCGGCGGCAGGCCGCTGGACCGCCGAGGCCTGCGTGATCAGCTCTCGAAGCGGTAGCCCATGCCCGGCTCGGTGATGAAGTGGCGCGGGTGCGAGGGGTCGCGCTCCAGCTTGCGCCGCAGCTGGGCGAGGTAGACCCGCAGGTAGTTGGTCTCGGTGCGGTAGGCCGGGCCCCAGACCTCCTGGAGCAGCTGGGTCTGGCTGACCAGTCGGCCGGCGTTGCGGACCAGCACCTCCAGCAGGTGCCATTCGGTGGGCGTGAGGCGTACGTCGGTGCCGTCCCGGTTGACCTTCTTGGCGGCGAGGTCGACGGTGAAGCTCTCGGTGACGACCAGCGAGTCGTCCTCCCCCGCCACCGGCTCGGCCCGGCGCACGGCGGCGCGCATCCGGGCGAGCAGCTCGTCCATCCCGAACGGCTTGGTGACGTAGTCGTCGGCACCGGCGTCCAGGGCCTCGACCTTCTCGTCGGAGGCGTGCCGGGCCGACAGCACGATGATCGGCACCCGGGTCCAGCCGCGCAGGCCGCGGATCACCTCGACGCCGTCCATGTCGGGCAGGCCCAGGTCGAGGACGACCACGTCCGGATGGCGGGCGGCGGCCAGTTCCAGCGCGCTCGCCCCGTCATGGGCCGCGTCGACCTCGTACTTACGGGCCTTGAGGTTGATCACCAGCGCGCGGACGATCTGCGGTTCGTCGTCCACGACGAGGACCCGGGTCATTTACGGGCTCCGCCTTTCAGGGCTGTCGGATCTATCGGACTATACGACTCAGCTGAAGGTGCGCCGCCGGGCCTCACGTGATCAGCTGCGAGAGCGGATCGTGGCCGTCCCCGGTCGGCTCCCCCGGTTCGGGCGGCCGTTCCGCGGCGGGCAGGCTGACGACCATGGTGAGACCGCCGCCGGGGGTGTCCTCGGCGGTGACGGAACCGTCCATCGCCTCGACGAAACCGCGCGCCACCGCGAGCCCGAGGCCCACCCCGGCACCGCGCGGCGCGTCCCCGTAGCGCTGGAACGGCGCGAAGATCCTCTCCTTGGCGTCCTCGGGCACCCCCGGGCCGCGGTCCACGATCCGCAGCTCCACCCGGCCCGGCCCGCCCGGCTGCTCCAGGGTGTCGGCCTTGACCAGCACCTTGACGCCGTCCGGGCTGTACTTGACGGCGTTCTCGACCAGGTTGGCCAGCGAACGCTCCAGCAGCCCGCCGTCGGCCCGGATCATCGGCAGCGTCTCCGGGACGTCCAGGCGGACCGACTCCGGCGGCACCCCGCCCAGCGCGTACGGCACCACCTCGTCCAGGTCGGTCTCCTGGATCAGCGGGGTGACGGTGCCGGTCTGCAGCCGGCTCATGTCGAGCAGGTTGTTGATCAGGTGGTCCAGCCGGTCCGCCCCGGCCTCGATCCCGGCCAGCAGCTCGGCCTCGTCCTCCGGGTCCCAGTCCACGTCGGCCGAGCGCAGCGAGCTCACCGAGGCCTTGATGCCGGCCAGCGGGGTGCGCAGGTCGTGCGAGACGGCAGCCAGGAGAGCGGTCCGGATCCGGTTGCCCTCGGCCTCCCGACGGGCCGCGGCGGCCTCCCGGGCCAGCCTGCGGCGCTCCAGGACCACGGCGGCCTGCGCGGCGAAGGCCCCGAGCAGGCGCCGGTCCGCCCCGGGCAGCACCCGGCCGCGCAGCACCAGCGCCAGGCTCTCCCCGACCGGCACGTCCACATCGGCTTCCTCGGGCCGCTCCGGCGGGCGCGGCCCGGCGGTCGCCACCGGCAGCCAGGCGCCCATCGGTTCCGGGCGCTCCAGCAGCGCGGCGCTCTCCTGCCCGAAGGTCTCCCGGACCTGCTCCATCAGAGCGGTCAGCACCCCGTCGCCGTTCGGCGCGCCGCGCAGCACCGTGCCGGCCAACGCACTGAGCGTCTGCGCCTCGGCTTGGGCGCGGGCCGCCTGGTGG
Organism: Kitasatospora sp. NPDC004669; assembly: GCF_040609455.1. NCBI lineage: Bacteria > Bacillati > Actinomycetota > Actinomycetes > Kitasatosporales > Streptomycetaceae > Kitasatospora > Kitasatospora sp. NPDC004669. The sequence continues at coordinate 1,774 of NZ_JBEXKB010000172.1, read as the reverse complement.
GTGCGCCGGGCAGCCAGGTCCACCACGGAGGCGACCGAACAGCCGACGATGGTGAATATCGCCACCGCCATGATGTTCTGCGGCTCGCTGATGGTGAAGGTGTGCAGCGGCGGGGTGAAGTAGTAGTTCAGCACCGAGGAGCCGACCAGCGCCGAGCCGATCGACGGCAGCAGCCCGCCCACCAGCGCCGCGCACACCGTCAGCGACAGGAACAGCAGCATGTCGGTGGACAGGCCCAGCCCGCCGATCGCGGTCAGCACGAGCGCCAGCACCGGCGGACCGGCCAGTCCGACCAGCCAACCGGCGATCGTCCGGGTCCGGCCCAGGTCGGTGATCCGGCGCACCGGTACCTTGCTGCGCCGCCCGTGCCCGGCGTGCTCGTGGGTGACCATGTGGACGTCGATGTCCCCGGCCTTCTGGGTGACCGTGGTGCCGACGCCCGGCCCGTACAGATACTGCCAGCCGGGGCGACGGCTCGTACCCAGCACGATCTGGGTCGCGTTCACGCCGCGGGCGAAGTCCAGCAGGCCGGCGGCGGGGTCGTCGCCCAGGACGTTGTGGAAGGAGCCGCCGAGGCTCTCCACCAGGGCGCGCTGCTCGATCAGCGTCTGCGGCGAGCCTGAGCCCGCGAGCCCGTCCGAGCGGGAGATGTGCACGGCCAGCAACTCACCGCCGGAGACGCGGGCCGCGATCCTGGCCGCCCGGCGGATCAGTGTCGCCCCCTCGGGGCCGCCGGTCAGGCCGACCACGATCCGCTCCCGGGCCTGCCAGGTGCCCTCGATGCCCTGTTCGGCCCGGTACTTCTGCAGGTACTCGTCCACCCGATCGGCGGTCCACAGCAGCGCCAGCTCGCGCAGCGCGGTCAGGTTACCCGGGCGGAAGTAGTTGGCCAGCGCGGCGTCTATCTTCTCCGGCGCGTACACGTTTCCGTGCGCCAGCCGCCGCCGCAGCGCCTGCGGGGACATGTCCACCAGCTCGATCTGGTCCGCGCGGCGGACCACCGCGTCCGGGACGGTCTCGCGCTGACGCACCCCGGTGATGCCCATGACGGCGTCGCCGAGCGACTCCAGGTGCTGGACGTTGACGGTGGAGATCACGTCGATCCCGGCCGCCAGCAGCTCCTCGACGTCCTGCCAGCGCTTCTCGTTGCGGCAGCCGGGGACATTGGTGTGGGCCAGTTCGTCCACCAGTGCCACCTGCGGGCGGCGGGCCAGCACGGCGTCCACGTCCATCTCGGAGAACCTGGCGCCCCGATGCACCACCTGCTTCCGCAGCACGACCTCAAGCCCGGCGACGAGGTCCGCGGTCCGCCGCCGGCCGTGGTCCTCCACGAACGCCACCACGACGTCCGTGCCACGCTCATGCCGCCGGTGTGCCTCGGCGAGCATGGCGTACGTCTTGCCGACCCCGGGGGCCGCCCCGAGGTAGATGCGCAGCCTGCCTCGTCCCATGAGCACCATTCTTGATCCGGCTCTGTCCGGGAGCCACCCCCGGACACCTGTTCCCCCTCCCTTCGAGACTACGGCGTGAGAGGTGATATTCCGCTAATCAGTGCACTGATCATGCGGTTTTAGCGACATATTGACGGAGTACCAGCCACTCGGCGGGGGTCACTTGGGAGGCGTCCACGGGCCCTGGCGAGGTCTTCACCGGGTTTCGTCCGGTTTCCGGGAAACGCGAAGAACCCCCATCCGGAATCCGGATGGGGGTTCTTCTGAAGAATTGTTCGGCGGCGTCCTACTCTCCCACAGGGTCCCCCCTGCAGTACCATCGG
>NZ_JBEXKB010000171.1:0-5155 GCF_040609455.1 Kitasatospora sp. NPDC004669 | reverse complement strand
GTGCGATGCCAAGTCGCATGCCCGGTTCGGGAAGCGGCTCCGGGGAAACGGACCGGTCGAAAGACCGAAACCGCGCCCCGGGCCGACTTCACCACGGGTGGTCGGGTGGTCTGCCGTCAGTCTCTGAGGCGCCGGCGGAGGGCCGCTTGGCGGGCCTCATTGCTGGCTCGGGTATTGAGGGTGGCTGCGGCGCGCTGACGGGCGGCCAGGGCGTCGATGCGGGCCTCTCGGGTCTCGCGCCGCACTGGGATTAGACGGCGGAGCATCAGGATCCTTGAGTACCTTTCATCCTCACCGAGTCACGTGATCGCAGATCGGGCACTAATGGACCATGCCGAAGCCCATAGCCGGCACCGGCCTGACCCTCGAGGCCCCAACGTCACTCTGACAAGCCGAAGTCAATAGTCAGTGCGTTGACGGATAACCTGTGGTGCTGCCGGGCCCGTCCCGGCCAGGTGCCCCACGGCACCGTAGTCTTGAGGGGGACATATGCGTTTTACCGGCCGGGTCTCCGGCGTCCTATCGACCGCCCTACTGGCAGCGGGACTCGTGGCCGCCCCGCAGGCCAACGCGGCGCCCGCCGCGCCGTGTTCAGGCGGCCGAATACTGAACGTGGTCGCCCACCACGACGACGACCTGCTCTTCCTTACCCCGGACCTGATCAACGATCTGGCGAACCCCGACGTCTGCGTGCGGACCCTGTTCATGGTCGGCTCGTACTACAGCCGGGACCGTGTCGCGCCGCATCCGACGGACGCCGACAAGTACGCGTACATGGAAAGCCGAGAGGTCGGCGACCGCAAGGCATACCAGGCGGCCGCCGACATCCCCGGCGACTGGCAGCACGCGCCCTACTCAGCGGCCGGGGTGCAGGCGACCACGTGGTCACTCGGTAACCGGGTGTCGACGGTCGAGCTGCGGGTACCGGACGCCAGTGCGTCCAACGACGCCGGCACGATGTTCAAGGGCCAGCTGTGGGCGCTGTACGCGGACAACCAGGAGGCCTGGCCCATACCGGGGGCGGACGCGCCGGTGCAGCAGCGACTGAGCCGGGAGCAGGTCCTCGCCTTCATCCAGGGTGTCATCGACGACTACCAGCCGACCGTGATCAACACCGAGGACCCGTCTGCGGACCACCAGAAGAGCTCCATGGACGGGAACTTCCACCCCGACCACGTCGCAACGACCAGATTGCTGGTCGATGCCCTCAACCGTCGCGGTGGGGCGTGGCCGCGCATCACCTACTACCGGGACTATCTGGCCCGGGAGTCGGCCCCCAACCTGGACGGGGCGACACAGGCCCGCAAACAGCAGATCTTCGAGACCTACTGCCCGTACGACGACGAGATCTACCGCAGCAACTCCTGCCAACCGGACTACATCGACTGGTACCCGCGCCAGTACTACGCCGACTCGCCGTGGCGCGGCTACTACGTGTGGCCCATGTCCTACGGCTTCGAGGACCCGAAGCTCGACCAGCGCTATCGCGTCGTGAACCGCTCCACCGGCCTCTATCTCGACGTCTCCGGCTCCTCGGTCGCCGACCAGGCATCCCTGCTCGCCCTCCCCCCCACCGGAAACCCCAACCAGGCCTTCACATTCAAGGCCGCCCTGGGCGGCTGGAACCTGCGCCCTGTGCACAGCAACCAATGCCTGGACGTGACCGGGTCGAGCACCACCGCCGGCACCCCCCTGATCCAGTTCCACTGCACCGCCGTCACCATCAACCCCGCCGACGTGGCACAGATGTTCAGTCCCAACCAGGCCTTCCGCATCCGCGGCGACCACACCAACGGCTACACCATCACCAACGCCAATTCCGGACTCGCCCTCGCCTCCCCCGCCCAGGCCGGGGGAGCGGTCACCCAGGCACCCACCACCGGCGCCCCCGACCAGCTGTGGGACCTCGTCCCGGAGCAGGCGCAGCCCCGTCCGGGCAGCCGGCTGTTCGCGGTCGACGGTAACAACAAGATCGTGACCACCGACACTCGCCCCGACGGCACCTGGACCCCCTTCGACGCCGTCCCCGGAGTCAACGCCGTCAAGCAGGTCACCTCAGTCACCGTCAACGGCACGATCCGGGTGTTCGCGATCGGCACGGACAACCAGATCTGGACCGCCGACAAGAAGCCCGACGGCACCTGGACCACCTTCACCGCCATCCCCAGCAACGGCATCCAGAACATCACCGCCACCACCACGGCCACCGGCGTACGACTGTTCGCGGTCGACGGTAACAACAAGATCGTGACCACCGACACTCGCCCCGACGGCACCTGGACCCCCTTCGACGCCGTCCCCGGAGTCAACGCCGTCAAGCAGGTCACCTCAGTCACCGTCAACGGCACGATCCGGGTGTTCGCGATCGGCACGGACAACCAGATCTGGACCGCCGACAAGAAGCCCGACGGCACCTGGACCACCTTCACCGCCATCCCCAGCAACGGCATCCAGAACATCACCGCCACCACCACGAGCTGACCTGTAGCCTCACCCGTACCCGAAGGGACCGGCGCTTGTCTCAAGGCGCCGGTCCCTTCTCATCCGAGGGGGACCCTATGAGCGACGTGGCTGCCCCGCCTCGGTCGTGGCCACCCCGCGAGGGGTCTGTACGGTCTTCGGCTCTGTCCCGTATCCGGTGGTAACTACTGATATCAGCTCTTTGGGGTGATGGATCTGCCGTTTCACAGACGGACGGTCATCTGTCGCGATAGATCGTCTGGCATGCGATATGCGGATGGGGGCGGGCTGACGGCGAAGGCACGTCAGCGCCGTGAGGCCGTGCGGCTGGAGGCGGCCGCGCTGTTCGGCGATGGGATCAAGCCTCCGGAGGTCGCCCGGCAGTTGCGGGTGAGCTGCAAGTCGGCCTACCAGTGGCACCAGGCCTGGCAGCAGGGCGGGGCGACGGCGTTGGGCTCGCGCGGGCCGCACGGGCAGCGGTGCAAGCTGTCCGTTCGGTGCCAGGAGAAGCTGGCCGCGTACCTCGACCAGGGGCCGGCCGCCCACGGCTGGGACGAGGACCAGGTGTGGACCGGTGCGCGGGTGGCCACGCTGATCGGCCGGAAGTTCCACGTCTCCTACAGCGTCTCGGGTGCCACCCGGCTGATGCGCCGTCTCGGCTTCACCCCGCAGGTCCCCGCGCGGCGTGCCGCCGAACGCGACGAACAGGCCGTGGCCGCTTGGAAGGAGGCGACCTGGGCGGAGGTAAAAGAGCCCGGGCGGACTGCGACGGCTGGATCTGCTTCGAGGACGAAGCAGGGTTCACCCGCAGGCCGCCGAAGGGACGCACCTGGGGACGCCGCGGCATCACCCCGGTCGTGAAGGTCTCCGGCAGCCGCTCCGGACGGGTCTCCGTCGCCGGCCTGATCGCGATGCGGCCGGGCTCCCGGACAAGGCTCTGCCACCGGCTGCGGCGCCACACGGGCCGCAAAGGCGAGCGCCGCAGCCTGTCCGAGCGCGACTACATCGGCCTGGTCGACGGCCTCCACCAACTGGTCAAGGCGCCGGTCGTCCTGGTCTGGGACCGCCTGAACACCCACGTCTCCCACGCGATGCGCGAGCTGATCGCCGAGCGAGAGTGGCTCACAGTGTTCCTGCTGCCGGGATACGCGCCCGAGCTGAACCCCGTCGAGGGACTCTGGGCCCACGTCAAACGCAGCCTTGCCAACCTCCACTCGGTCGCCCTCGATCGCCTGGAAGCACTCGTCCGCAACCGGCTCAAACGCCTGCAATATCGCGCCAAGACCCTCGACGGCTAGCTGGTGCCGGCCGGGTCAGGCGGGCGGAAGCAGGAACTCGTGCAGGGACCGCCGCACCTTGTCCAGGGACTCCTCGAGTTCCCCGGAATCGTCGTGGCGCAGGGACCAGGTGACGCCCCGCAGTTCGCGCCGGACTGCGGCGAGCCTGGTCTCCCCGTGGAGGACCTCGTAGTCACAGGAGTTCCGGGCCGCGTAGGCCCTCACCATCTCCTCGGCGACGTCGCGGCCCAGATACCAGACGCCGCACAGATCGACCGCCCGCGGGCCGACCCTCGCCTCGTCCCAGTCCAGGACGCCGGACAGCCTCCCGGCGGCGCGCAGGAGGTTGCCGGGCCAGAGGTCGCCGTGGACCGGCACGAGCTCGGCGCCGGCGAGCCACCACCGATAGGCCGTGGCCCAGCGTTCGAACACCTGCCGCTCGCGACCGGCCAGCCGGTCCGCGGCGGCCGCGGCCGTCCCGGCGTCGAGGGCGTCGAGGGCGTGGACCGTCCGGCCGGCCCCGTGCGCCCCGAGGACACCCAGCAGCGGTTCGTCGCCGCATTCGTGCAGCACCGAGACGAAAGCGGTCAGGTCACCGGTGAACGCCTCACGGTCCGCGCGGGCGACGTCGTCGTCCACGACAGCGCCCGGCAGCCTCCTGAGCAGCACGGCGCCGAAGGGCAGCCGCGGCACGGCCGGAAGCGTTCCGAGCACCTCGGGGACGGCCAGCGGCAGCGGCGGCAGCCGCCGCAGCACCTCGGCGGTGTGCCTGCTCCGGTCCCCGGCCTCGGGCGTGCGCGGCACCCTGACGAGGACGTCGGCGCCGACCCGGAGCACGACGTTCGAGAAGCCCCAGCCGACGGTCTCGACCGGATCCCCACTCCACGGGAACGGCAGGTCCTCCAGGCTCGATGCGACGGCTTCGCGCGTCGCTTCAGGATCGAGGGGCATGAGCAGTCCTTCGCTGTTCGACGGTATCGGCATAGGCCGAAAGGTCCGGGAAGCTTCCGAGATACCGGGGTCCGCCCGACACGGGCGCCACGCCCCGGCCGCTTCGGACGTGGACGCCCCAGCAGCCCGCCTGAAGGGTGTCAAAAATCCGATCAGGCCGCTGAACTGGGGGTTTCCTGCGGGCTGCGAGGTGACTGGATCGGGGCGCCGTGGTACTCGTTGAGGAGTCCGCCGAGTACTCGACGGCGCCGAATGGCTGCGGTAGGCAGCGGGATGATGTCGGGTTCGTCGTCTGGGGCCCGCAGCTCCAGACTGCGGTGGGCGCGGCCGGTGTTGTCGTACTCGGTGTACTCGGCGAGGACGGCTCGCAGATGCCGTTCGCCGGTGATGAGCAGTCGGTCGGTGCATTCGGCGCGCACGGTGCGTATCCACCGCTCCGCGAAGGCGTTCGAGCGCGGGCTCTGCGG
>NZ_JBEXKB010000170.1:0-5249 GCF_040609455.1 Kitasatospora sp. NPDC004669 | reverse complement strand
ACGGCAGCCCGAACGCCGCCTGGGCGTTCTGGCAGACCCACCACTGGTACTAAACCGGCCCCTCGGTTCCCCCTCGCCCCGGGGATCGGACAGGGACCACCGGGGTGACCCACGAGGGCCTGTGCCCGCGCATCCGCGCGGACACAGGCCCTCTCGCGGTTGTGCAGACCCTTCGAGTGGATCCTCGCGGTCGACTTCCCTCGCTACTGCGGGAAGCGGTGCCGATCGCGGGAAGGAAGATCTGCCACTGCAGTAATAGTCCAAAGATCGGACTTTAAGGGGCAGGGCATGTCGACCGGCGGAAATAACGCCGCGCTCCATGGCGTGCGCATATCATTCGAGCGTGATCAAGGATACCGATCCTCTGGGGAATTCGCAGGCTGCTGATGTCGCTGAGAATTCTCCGCCGAGTCGACGCGAGCTGCTCAGAACCACGGTTGCGGCAGTCGGTGCCGTAGGTTTTGCCGGCGTACTTGCGGACGGGCACGCCTACGCGGTCAATTCTCCATCCGGGTCGGATGCTCTTCGACACGGTCGGCGCCACCCGCATCCTTCACCGCCATCGGGAGGCGCGCTCGATCCGTCATCCGTACCCAAGTACAGAACGCCGCTATTTCTTCTCGGCAAAATGCCCAGCGAGGGCCGGGACTCCTACCGCATCGCGATCCGTCAGTTCCGACAGCAAATGCTGCCGATCGGGATGCCGGCCACCACGGTCTGGGGTTACGGAGCTGTGGGCCACGAGCAATCATTTCACACGCCGGGCCTGACCATCGAAGCCCGTGTGGATCGGCCGATCTCCGTGACATGGGTCAACGACCTCGTCACCTCGCGCGGCCTCTACCTGCCCCATCTGTGCGCTGTGGACCCCACGTTGCATTGGGCGAACCCTCCTGGCGGAAGGGCCGGACGTGATTCGCGGCCCACCTTCTCGACCACTCCCGGGCCGTACACGGGACCGGTGCCCATCGTGACCCATCTGCACGGTGGGTACAGTCGGGAAGAGAGCGACGGATACCCCGAAGCCTGGTACCTGCCGGCATCCCGTGATATTCCTCGTGACTATGCTCGCGTAGGTACCTATTACGATCGGTTCGCCGAGCAGTTCCGTGACCGTTACGGCGTCCGCTGGCGCCCCGGGTCGGCAACGTTCGCGTACAGCAATGATCAGCGCCCCACGACTCTGTGGTACCACGACCACACTCTGGGCATGACCCGGGTGAATGTCTACGCGGGCCTTGCCGGTTTCTACCTGCTGCGGGGCGGACCCGCTGATCTCCCCCCGGGAGTACTTCCCGGGCCGGCATCGGGGCGAGACGGTGCGCACGGTGCCCACCCCTACGAAATCCCCCTGGTGGTTCAGGACAAGTCCTTCAATGCGGACGGGTCGGTGTTCTTCCCCAGCAGTCGCGGATCCTTCGGGGACACCCCGCCGAACGGTCCATGGATCCCCGCTACCGATGTTCCGCCGATCTGGAACCCGGAGTTCTTCGGCACCACGATGGTCGTCAACGGGAACACCTGGCCGGCACTCGACGTGGAACCGCGGCGGTACCGCCTGCGCATCCTCAACGCAAGCAACGCCCGTACTCTCATCTTGAAGATCGCGGCCGACGCCACGGCCCCCCGCCCCGTCAGCCCCGCATTGCCCTTCTGGCAGATCGGAAACGACCAGGGATTCCTGCCGGCCCCGGTCCGGTTGGATCAACTCCTATTGGCCCCCGCAGAGCGCGCCGACGTGGTGGTCGACTTCACCGGCGTCTCCGTTGGCACCGCGCTCTACTTGATCAATGAAGGCCCGGACGAGGCGTACGGCGGCGGCGCGCCGGTCATCGACTTCACGCCAGCGAATGTCACGACCACAGGGCAGGTCATGAAATTCACTGTCGTTCCCCTTGCCTCCACCGACACCAGTGTCCCGCCGTCACAGATCGTGCTTCCTCCGATCCCGGCGCTTCCCGAGAGCCGGGCGGTCCGGAAGCTATCACTCAACGAAGAGGACTCCGCGTACTTCACCGGCGCGCCCACGATGGACACGCTTGGCACAGTTACGCCAAGCGGCTCAGCCACCCCGCTCCAGTGGTCGGACCCGGTCACCGAGACGCCGGTGAAGGACGACACCGAAATCTGGGAACTGTACAACTTCACCAGCGACGCACACCCTATCCACATCCATCAGATCGGATTCCAGGTCCTCGACCGCCAGGCAATCGCGGGCGGCACGCCGTCACCCCCGCAACCGGGGGAAGGCGGATATAAGGACACCGTGATCACATTGCCGGGTTATATCACCCGCGTCAAGGTTCGCTTCGGCATTGCGGGACGGTACGTCTGGCACTGTCACATTATTGACCATGAGGACAATGAAATGATGCGGCCGTTGCAAGTGCTTGATCAGCGCAGCCATTGAGGTCTTCAGCGGTGATCACTCGGCGGCGGGATGAAGGAAGAAGGAAGCGGGAGTCCGCGACCGGCTGCCCTGGTGACTGCGATGCGGGGTTCGGTGCCATCGCTGGAACCGTCCCCGGCCGCCATCGGCCTCATCGCCTGGACCTGAGCCGCGGCGCCCGGCGCCTGCACCTGCGGATCGCCGCCACCTGGCCCTGGCACCACGGCCCCGCCACCGCCTTCGCCCGGCCACAGGCCCTGCCCCGGCCCGTCACCTGAACCGGCACGACCGTCCCCGCCCACCCGCGAACCAAGGCCAACCGGGAGAACTCGTCCGGGATCCTCCACCACAACTCCTGGACCGTCCAGCCGTGTTGGAGGAGCACAGCGCGGGCGAAGTGGAGCAGAGGCCTTGCCGGCGAGTACCCGACACCGGGGATGACGACTGCGGCACGGTCTCGTCCGCCGCCGAAGCGGGTGGGGATGGGGAAAGGAGAGGGATCCGTCACGGTCGCGGGCTCCCCACCCGCCCGCCGGCCGGGCGATGATGTGCATCGCCGGCGCCGCCGGCAGCGGCAAGTCCCTGTCCGTGAACGCCTCGCTGCGCCTCGCCGCCGGCGGCGGGATGGTCGGGGGAGCGGCGGTCGTCAGCCTGCCGTCAACCTGCCGTCGCAGTGGGCTCGAGGACTGCCTCGACATCAACCGTGACGTCGACCATGTCGCCCACGACGACACCACCTCGGTCGACCACGTCGTTCCAACTCACACCGAAGTCGTGGCGGTTGATGCGTGATCTGGCGACGAATCCGGCCCGGCGCCGTGGACCGAGATCCCGGCCGTCCTCCCACCACGGAGTGTCCCACTGTCCCAGATACGTCACATCGAATGTCACGGTGCGTGTCGATCCGCGAATGGTGAGGTCGCCCGTCACCTCGAAGTCGTTCGCGCTCACCTGGCGGATGCGAGAGCCGGTGAACGTCCAGGTCGGATAGTGCTCGACATCGAAGAAGTCGGCGCTGCGCAGGTGGGTGTCGCGGTCGGGCTGCCCGGTGTACACCTGCGTCGCGTCGATCGTCGCCTCGACCTGGGCCTTCTCCGGGGCGTCCGGGTCGACCACCAGGAAGCCGCGCACGTTCTTGAACTGTCCGCGTACGTAGGTGACCATCATGTGTCTGACGCTGAACTCCGCCGCAGTGTGACCTGATTCGAAGAACCATTTCGCTGTAGCCATGGCAGCTCCTCGGCATGTTCGCCCCTCCGAACACGATAGGACGGCCGTGTACCGTCGGCTCGCCCGGTGCCGGCCCGGTAGCGGACCACGCCGGCCGGACCACGTCGGCAACTCCAGGCCGGCCTGAGCACCCGTCAGCCGCACGCGCCGCAGCGGGGTGCCGTGCGGTAAGGCTGCCCCGTGCCACACCCGCTGCTGCCTGCGCCCGGCCGGGCCCGGGATGGGACAGTGTCGGCCGATGCCCGTCACCGTGCGCACCGATTGCCGTACCGTGACCGACGACGAAGTGGAGGATTCGATGAGCGCCCAGCCCGACCACCTTCCCGCCCCGCCGCCGGCCCCCGCCCCGCGGGCCGCTGCCGAGCTGCTGGCCCGCATCCGGGCCGAGCGGCCCGAACGTTCGGCCCGGTGGCTGCCCGCCTTCGAACGGGATTGGGCCAAGGCGCTGGAGGACTCCCGGCAGACCTACGACCTCTCTCCCCTTCACGAGGTCGTCCGCACCTGGCGGGCCAAGCTGGACACCGCACCGGCCGTCGACGACTTCATCGCCGCAGGAATGAACGACGAGGACGGCGTCGACCTGGCTGAGCTCATGGGGAACGGCCAGTGAGCGACCGGGTCTGGCCCGCGCGCCTGTCCCCACAGGCGGCCAAGACCTTCGCCGAACTCCCCCCACATGCCCGGCAGATGGTTGCCGACCTGCTCGATATCGCCTCCCGCACTCCCTGGGGATGGCCCCAATGGGACGCCACCGACGTCGAGGGCGAGGACATCCGCTCCGCCTCGATCGGCCAGCTCAGCCTGGTCTACCTCGTCAACCGGCCGGCGGGCCGCCTGCACGTCATCGACATCGTCTGGCTCGGCTGACGCCACGTGCCCGGTACCAGGCCGGGCCGGTCGCAGAGCCGCAGTCGTCGTGGTCTCGGCCGCTGTGGCCACCGTGCCGGCCACGGCGTGCGGGCCGGGGAACGACGATGAACATGATCGGCGACCGGGGCGACTGCCTGGACTTCATGAACGCCGCCGGGGCGGCGCCACCCTGGACGGACGCGCACTCACCGTCGAGACGATCGACTCGACCCCTATCGGGTTCGACGCGGTCAAGGGCAACCCCTTCACCGCCGGCTCCGGGAAGGCCTACCAGTACGCGTGCGGCCTGTGGGTGCGGCTGAAGCCACTCACCCCCGGCCGCCACGAGCTCAGCCTGCGGGGCGGCGCGGGCGGTTTCGCCACCGCCGCGGACTACCACCTCCAGGTCGGTCGGCCCTCGTCCACCGGCGTCGCCTGAGCATCCCGCCCTCACGCCCCGCCCTCACGCCCCGGCCGCGCGACCGGGCGGTGCGGCTCGGCCTCGGGGCTCGGACCCCGGGGAGATCCTGCTGTGGGGCTGCTGCCGGAGGGGGAGTGGCTCGTCGCCCGCGCGTGGCGGTGCCCGCCGTTCCGGCGAGGCCTCGGCCCCGGCTCCGGCGGATGCTCGGTCCGGCGCGGGCACGCCGTTCTCCTATTCGAGTGTGATGCGGGTCTCGGTCCGGGGGGATCGTCTGCACTGGGGGTGTCGGTGGCGGTTCGGTCAGTGACCAACAAATCGGACAAATCAGGACATAAACCGTGAGTCCGCTCACATGGGAAG
>NZ_JBEXKB010000169.1:0-5342 GCF_040609455.1 Kitasatospora sp. NPDC004669 | reverse complement strand
GGATCAGGCTGCCCCCAGCTTCACCAGACCGCTGCGACGGTCCGGCGGAGAAGGTCTTTCACCTCCACTCGATCGTGTGGTACTTCGTGGCGCACTCCTCTGACACTGAAGCTTGACCGTTTGCCACTGAAGGATGATCAACGCTAGTTTCTGCCACTGAAGATTGACCGGTTGACGGTGTATCAGGGTGGGGGCGTGGTGGGGGCACCGGTCGGTGCGTTCGGTGATGATGTCCTGGCGGCATTTGACCTGGACTTCTATGCGGGCGGCGAGCGTGTTCGGCGTCCGCTCGGGGCGAGCTGGGACACCCGTTTCGAGGCCGTGGAGCCGGTGCGCGAGTTCCGTTGGAGCAAGGGCGGCCGAGGTTTCGCGGGCTGGTACTACTCGGTGACGGTCGGGGATCACGTGGGCTACGAGTCGTGGCTGGAGCGGGATCGTCTGCTGCTGATGGATCGTGATCCGCAGGTCGCCGTGATCGCCTCGCAGCCGTTCTGGCTGCAGTGGCACGACGGGCGGAGGATGCGCCGCCATGCGCCTGATTTCTTCGTCCGGCTCGCTGACGGCCGGGCTCGTGTCGTCGATGTCCGGGCCGAGGACGACATGGACGACGCCACGCGGGAGTCGTTCGCGGCGACCGGGCGCGCTTGCGAGGCGGTGGGCTGGGAGTTCGAGTGGGCCGGGCGGCCCGAGCCGGTGTTCATGGCGAACATGCGCTGGCTGGCGCGGTATCGGCGGGCACGTTCGGGGCGCCCGGCTGCGGTGGCCGCCGCCCTGCTCGACGTGTTCAGGGAGCCGATGGGGCTGTGGGAGGGTGCCGGCCGTGTCGGCGACCGCCTCCAGGTCCTGCCGGTGCTGTTCCACTTGCTGTGGTCCGGGGCCCTGGTCGCCGATCTGGCGTGCGGACTACTGGGGGTCGAGAGCGTGGTCTGGGCAGAGGGAGGACAACGGTGGGAAGGTTGACACGGCCGCCGGCACTGGCGGTCGGTGAGAGGGTCCGGTTCAAGGGCCAGGTCCGTGCGGTGTTCGCGGTCACGCCGCAGGTGGCGGTACTGGAGGATGCGGAGCAACCGCACCTGGTGGTGGCCCTGATCGACCTGTTCGAGGCGGTGGACTTCGAGGTTCTCTACCGGCCTGAGCGGATGCCGCTGCCCGCCTCCGTCTTGCTGGAGACCTTCCCGGAGGGGGCGGTCAAGCGGGCGTTGTGGTGGGAGGGGCACATCCTGGAGGTGCTGCACGGTCTGGCGCCGAATGCGGAGCCGGGATCGGCTCCGCGGCCCGGATACGACCTGAAGCAGTCCGTGACCGCGCGTCAGAGGGTCAAGGCGGCGGAGCTGACGGCGGCCGGGCATCCGGTGACGGCCAGCACCGTGGCTCGTCTGCGGCGCCGTTACCAGGAGGACGGGGTGCTCGGGCTCGCCGACCACCGCCCGGTGCGCAAGGCTCCGGAGTTCAGGGCGGTGGACCCGTCGGTGGTGGCCGCGATGCGGCAGGCGATCAAGGAGGGAGTCGACGCGTCGACCCGGACCGGGTCGTTCCTGATCTGGCGTACCGGGGAGATCCTGGCAGGCCAGCCGGGGGAGCCGGTCGAGTTGCCGTCCGAGCGCACGCTCTACCGGGTGCTGGCGAAGCTGACGGCCGGCACCCATGCCACCGGCTCGGCTGTTACGCGCCGCTCGCGGGCCCACGGGGCCAGGGCTCCGTTCGGGGAACTGCCGGTGTTCGCGCCGGGCGAGGTGATGCAGATCGACTCGACCCCGCTGGACGTGATGGTCCGGTTGGACAACGGGGTGGTCGGCAAGGTCGAGCTCACCGGGATGATCGACGTTGCGACCCGGACCCTGACCGCGGCGGTGCTGCGGCCGACGACGAAGTCGGTGGACGCCAGCGTGCTGCTGGCCCGCACGGTCACCCCCGAGCTGATGAGGCCGGGGTGGGTGGAGGCGCTGAAGATGTCCCGCTCGGTGCTGCCGCACCGCCGGCTGCTGTCTCTGGACGAGCGCCTGGAGCAAGCGGCGGCCCGGCCGGTGATCGTCCCGGAGATGATCGTCTGCGACCACGGGAAGGTCTTCGTGTCGCGCAACTTCCGGTCCTCCTGCCGGTTCCTGGAGATCGACTTCCAGCCCACGCACAAGGGCTCGCCCTTCGAGAAGGGCCACATCGAGAAGATGCTGGGCTCGGTGGCCACCTTGTTCGCGCAGTTCCTGCCCGGTCACACCGGCCGCAACACCGACCGCCGCGGCCGGCACCCGGAGCGGGAGAACCTGTGGTCACTGCTGGAGTTGCAGGACATCTTGGATGAATGGGTCGTCGCCAAGTGGCAAAATCGGCCCCATGCCGGTCTGCGGGACCCCGACCATCCCGGGCGGCTGTTCACTCCGAACGAGAAGTACGCCGCGCTGGTCGAAGCATGCGGCTACGTTCCGGTCGCGCTCAGCGGCCAGGACTACATCGAGCTGCTGCCCGCCGAGTGGCGGGTCGTCAACGCCTACGGCGTCCGGATCAACAACCGCACCTACGACAGCCCGGAACTGGGGCCGATGCGTCGGCGCGATTCGGGCGTCACGTCCAAGCGGGGCCTGTGGGAGATCCACCGCGACCCCTACGACGCCTCGCGGATCTGGGTGCGCAACCACCGTGGCGACAACGGGTGGGTCCAGGCGAACTGGAAGTACCTGAACCGGGCCCCGGTGCCTTTCGGTGAGCTGGCCTGGGACCACGTCAGCCACCAGCTGCCCAAGGCCACCGAGGAAGAACTCGCCCAGGCGGTGGCCGCGCTGATGACCCGTGCCCACGCCGGTCCCGCCTCGGAGCCGGCGGGCAAGGCCGCGGGGAAGGACAAGCCGTCCAAGGGCGATCGCCGCGTTGCGGCCCGCACCAAGGCCGCCGCACCGGTGGCCCCCTTGCCGGCGCCAGTGCCGAAGCCCGCGGAAGAAGCCTCGCCCGAGGTCGCGGAGCCGGACGAGGGACTGCTGGCCGAAGTGATCCCGCTTGGACTGTTCGACCCGTTTGAGGACCCCTGGAGACGCACGTGAACGCGATGGCAGCCGACAATTCGGAGCCGGGAGACGACTTCGGGCAGTATCTGACCACGTTGACCGGGTGGCGCGAGTTCATCGCCTCCTCGGTCGGCGAGCAGATGGTCGCGCTGACGCGGGCCGAGTACGACGCCCTGGACAAGGCAGACCAGTACACCTACGACGAGGACCGGCTCGACCACCACGCCCGCTTGCAGGTGGTCGCGACCTCCACGGTTCGGCACACCGTCACCTGCGGCCGGCGGCTGGTCATCTTGAACCGGGGTGCCATCAGTGCCCGCCGGGGCCTGATGGTCTCGGGCCCCGCTAACACCGGCAAGACCATCGCACTCACCCAGCTCGGCCTGGCTCATGAGATCGCGGACCGCCGCCGCCACCCGGGGCAGGGTGAGCGAATACCGGTCGTCTACATCACCGTCCCGCCGGCCGCGACCCCGCGCATGATCGCTGCCGAGTTCGCCCGCTTCCTCGGCCTGCCCGTCCTGCGCAACCTGAACATCACCGACCTGACCGAGGCCGTGGTCGGGGTCTGCACCAAGGCCCGCACCGGTCTGGTGCTGGTCGACGAGATTCACAACATCTCGCAGGCCACTCGGTCCGGCGCCGAAGTCTCCGACACCTTGAAGTACTTCTCCGAGCGCGTCCCGGCGACCTTCGCCTACGCGGGCATCGACGTCGAGTCTGGTGAGCTGCTGTCGGGGGTCCGCGGTGACCAGATCGCCGGCCGCTTCACCTCGGTGGCCACCCATGCCTTTCCCTACAACGCGGAGTGGAAGGCCTTGGTCGCGCAGATGGAGGCGACCCTGCTGCTGCACGAGCACAAGCCCGGGACGCTGACCCGCCTGGACCGCTTCCTCCACACCCGCACCAGCGGCATGATCGGCACCCTGTCCCACCAGATCCGCGGAGCGGCAGTCGACGCCATCCTCACCGGCGCTGAGAAGATCACCAAAGCCGGACTGCTGGCCGTCGACCTGGACATCGCCTCCCGCCGCAAGCGCCCCGGCCGGCCCCCGAAGGCAGACGGCGAGCAGTGACCGCACCCGCAGGAAGTGCTTCGCCGATCAACCCGCTTCCTTTCCAGGTCCGCCCCCGGGCCGGGGAGGGAGGCCCCTCCTTCATCGCCAGGCTCGCGCACGCCAACCACCTCCCGCTCGCCTACCTGCGGAGATTCCTGGCCGAGCCGCCTTTCCACTCCGGCATGCCGTCCTGGTTCCGCCTCGCGGCACTCACCGGCCGCGACCCCGGCATACTCCACGCGATCCTGGAGACGAAACAGTGTCAGGAGTGCGGCGCGAGCATGCCGCCCACCGGGACCTTCGGCAGCCGGGCCTTCCTCTGCTCCAGCCGCTGCCGGAGCCGAGCCCACCGCAGCCGCGAGGCCACCGCCGCCTGCCGGATTTGCCGGCAGCCCATGAAGATCCAGTTCGGTCAGCGGCACCGGCTGTGTTCGTCCACCTGCCGCCGCACCGCCTACCTCCTACGCCAGCGCAGCCCCGATCCCGTCGACAAACGGCCTGAGTCAGACTCGACCGACGAAACGACTCGTGTCTGCGTCGCATGCGAGCGGCCCCTGCCGCCGAACTGCCGCACATCGCGCCGCTTTTGCTCAACCACCTGCGCGAAGGACGCCCGCCGTTGGGACCGCATCGCGCAGCGGGAGCAGCTGATGTCCGCCTGCGAGTTCTGCGGAGCACCCCTGCCACCCGTGGGCACTGACGGTTCGGCCCGCCGCTGGTGCTCGGGCCGCTGCAAGAAGCGCGCATACCGCGGCCACGAACCGGCCAACCACACACTGCTGACCTGCGAGAACTGCCAGACTCCCTTTGCGAAGACCTCCTCGGGCACAAGCCGCCGATGGTGCTCTCCCGGCTGCCGGCCGACGGTCACTCGTCAGCTCAGGCCCCCCATCCCCACCCCGGCAGAGCCAGCGGAGCCGACGTGGACACCGACGCCGAGCCCAGCACAGCCGATGACTTGCAATCGTTGCGCGACCAACTTCCAAGGCAGACCCCGTGGCTGCCCGTTGTGCTCAACCGCCTGTTGGGAAGCGGAACTCGAAGAGCATGCCGGCCGGCTCAAGTGCGGCATCTGCCCGGAGTCCCTGGCGGACTCGAGACATTCTCCCGCCCGCCGGTGGTGCTCGAGAGCATGCAGACAGAGGGCATACCGCTGGCACCGCGAACTCCAGATCCGGGGCTGATGTCGGCGTGCGAGTGAACGCGCACACCCAAGTACAGCTGAACGTGCACAGCGTCGTGCAGATCGACGATGAGACGAGCAGAGGCAGGTCCGACG
Source organism: Kitasatospora sp. NPDC004669 (assembly GCF_040609455.1). NCBI lineage: Bacteria > Bacillati > Actinomycetota > Actinomycetes > Kitasatosporales > Streptomycetaceae > Kitasatospora > Kitasatospora sp. NPDC004669. The sequence goes on along the minus strand of NZ_JBEXKB010000169.1, from coordinate 9 downwards.
CTTCAATCG
>NZ_JBEXKB010000168.1:0-5506 GCF_040609455.1 Kitasatospora sp. NPDC004669 | reverse complement strand
GCTTCTGTGTGTCCGACATGCCCGGACGCCCCAACCTCGCCATGCGTCACATCCTCCGTCACCTGGGATGTTGCGATGACGGGTTGACTGCACCGCGGCTTTTACCAGGATCTCGTTCGCCTTCTTGACCTCGGCCAGCTCGCGGCGGATGCGGCGCAGTTCCTCGCGCTCATCGCTGGTCAGCGCGCCCGCCGGCCCCTCACCCCGATCGGTCCTGTCCTGCTTGGCCCAGCCCCGCAGCCCCTCGGGACTCACGCCCAGTTCCCGGGCGATCTCGGTGACGTTCCGATGCGGCGAGGACCGGACGAGCGCGATCGCGTCCCGCTTGAACTCGGCCGCGTACCGCTTGCTCATGTTGCTCTTGCCACTCACGATCTGGGCTGCTTCCTCCGGGACCATCCGTCCCAGTATCAGGCTGTCCAGTTCAGCGGGGGAACTTCAACGCGAGCCAGCGTTCACGCGCGAGCCCCCCTCTATAAGGGGGCTCGCGTGTACGCCTCGCCGTGAACGCCCCGTCCTCGAGCAGATTTCCGATATTCCACCGCACGCCGTAACGTCCCCTGGCCCGCTCTGCATAAGCCCAGGGAAAGCAGTGTCAGCGCATCGGAAGCCCCTGGCTGCAAGAGATCACCCGTGATCCGAACCCCGGTCAGACCACCGGAAACCGGAGCAAGTTGTGGGGTAAGTCATCCTTACCCCGGCCCGCTCCTGACGGAGCAAGTTGTCGCATCGGACGGTCTTACCGCCCGCCGCACGCATCTGCCCTCGCCCAGGGGTGCGAGGACAGGTCCCGGAGTCAAGCGCCAGCGGGGAGATCGCGGAGGCGCTGCGCTGCCGGGCCCGCAAGAACAGATCCCCGGGGGCTCAGCTCTCGCGATCGGCGACGGCACCCAGCACGCCGTTCGGTGGCCACTCGTGCTCCAGGATCGAGTAGGTGATCGAGTCGCGCCAGGCGCCGTAGACAAAGACATGGTCGCGGATCCGCCCGTCCTCCGTCATGCCGGCCCTCAGCAAGGTGCGCGCGGATGCCTCGTTGAGCGGTGATCGGGCCGCCCAGATGCGGTGCAGGCCGAGGACGTTGAAACCGAGGGCGCACAGCAGGTGGACGGTCTCCGCGCCGAGGCCCTTGCCCCACTCGGCCGGGTGGAGGGCGAAGCCGATGGTGGCGGCCTGCTGCGGTTCGGTGGCCAGGCGCGCGTAGCCGATCAACTGGTGCTCGCCGAGCCGGGTGATGGCGAGGCAGTACTCGGTTCGCGGGGTGGCGCTCGCGGAGGCGATGGAGCGGGCGGTGATCGCCTGAACCTGGTCGCGGGTGCGGGGTTCGAAGCTGAGGTGCCGGGTGGCCTCCGGGTCGCCGTAGATGGCCAGGAGGGCGTCGGTGTCCTCGGGTTCGACTTCGCGCAGTGCCAGGCGGGGGCCGGCCAGGTGAACTGGGGTCATGGCTGCGGAGCCTATCCGTGGGGTCACCGGACGAGGACCGAGGTCGGGGTGGCGGTAAAGGCCTCGATCTCCTGCTGCAGATTCACGCCCACAATGCCGTTGCGACGGCCATCGGCACTCAGCGCGGCGTGGACGCGTTGAGCGCTGCTGACGATGCCGAAGTTCCGCTGCTCGATGGGGAGGTCGAGTACCGGGCGGACGGCCTCAACGGCACCTTCGACCTCGCCTCGGGCGATGCGGGCGAGGGCGAGGTCGGTCTGGGCGCCGGCCTCGTCGCCGAAAGCCCAGTCGTCCTCGGAGGCGTCGCGGTAGGCGGCGACGGCGGCCTCGGACTGGCTCTCGCCGAGCGCTGCGTCCTCGCCGAGCTGCACGGTGGCCTCGGCAACGTAGTAGAGCTGTCGGGGCACGGGGAAGGTCATGATGCCGCCGAAGGCGTCGAGGTCGTCCGGTTCGGCGGCCGCGCGGGCGTCCTCGGCCTGCTGGATGGCGGTGCGCGTGGCCTCGCCGTCGCCGAGGAGGGAATGGGCGCGGGCGGAGAGACAGGCCAGCCAGACGCTGGTGGTGCCGCGGACGTCACCGGCCACGCTCTGCCCGAGGGCGGCGTAGTCGGCGGCCTCGCCGGGGCGGCCCGCCCAGTAGGAGATGAGCGACTGGAGCGAGCGGACCCAGGCGCGCATGGCGTGGTGGTCGGCGTTGTCTGCGCACACGAAGGCAGTGCGGGCCTGCATCATCGCGGCGCTCGGGTTGCCCAGGTCGTGGCTGGCCTTGGCGAGCATGCCGGAGGTGATCCCGGCGAGCAGGTACAGCTCGCGTGCCTGCAGGGGCTTGACGCGGCCGTGTTCGAGGAGGCGGAAGGTGAGGTCCTGCACCTCGACCAGGTCGCCGAGCAGGGTCGGCAGCGCCAGCCTCGGGTAGGCGACGGTCAGCCGCCGCACCTCGTCGTGGATCTGGCCCAGGGTCTCCGGGCCGATGCTGCTGCCCTCTGCCATCGCGGTGAACCGAAGTGCACGACGAGCCGCCATCGCGACCTGCCTTTCCAATTCCGTGGTGCCCGCGTCGAAGCGGGTCTCGCTGTTGGACGGGCCACCGGCAGGCGGCACCGCTGCCTGCTCTGAGGCGAGAAGGACAGGGACCGGCCGTGGCGGCGGGACGACGAACGAGCCGGCGACCGCAGGCGCCGGCAGGGAAGCGGCCAGCGCAGGCGCGAGGAGCACGCCGACGCTGACGCCGAACATCGCCTCCAGGACCCGGCACTGGTCCGGGTAAGGGCGGGTCTTCACCGCGCCGCCGTACCAGCGCTCGAACTGCCGCTTGGAGACCGACAGGCCGCGAAGCCGGGGGTCGTTCTCCTGCTCGGCGGCCGAGTTGGCCGTCGCCTCGAACCGGAGACGGAAGGTCTCGTAGACCTGCCAGTGGCGCTGCAGCGTCAAGACCCTTAATAGCGTGGGGGTTTCGGCCACTGCGGATCCTCTCCGTCCCCGTTCGTCTGCTCTGACGATAGCCATGGTCGGTCGGCAGGAAACCCGCCAGGAGGGCTCTCGGGCCAGATGGCGGCAGCCATGACGGTGGCCATGACGCACGACGTCGTCGGCCACGCCAACCAGCGCCCGATGGCGACGCCACCATGACGGCAGCGACGTCGTATCCATGCCTCACCGCCCGCCGCCATGCTGACGGCACTTCGCAATCCGCGCACAAGTGACAGCGAAGAGTGAGATCTGGGCGGCTTGCAGCACCTGCCGATCACCCCGTCCAGCACCACGGGCGCACCGCCCCGCGGCCGGCAATGGGAGAGATCCGATGGACAACGCCACGACCCGACGCACGGCGGAAGCGCAGTCCCCGGCGGATAGCAAGGCGAGCGCAACTGCTGAAGAGGACCGCGCCACTCGCGCCAGGCGCCGTCCGGGTCTGACCATCCGCACGTTCAGGGTCGCGCAGGACGGCACCCGCTACGACGACTCCGGCGTGATCACCGCCAACCCGGGACCCGACGAGTACGTCGCCCGAATCGAGGTCTGGCCCGACTGCGCCTGCCCGCGGCACCGCGCCAACTGATCCGCCAACACTCCACGCTCACCACAGGAAGGGAACACCTCATGTCCCTTGAACAGCTCGCCGGGAAGACCATCCTGGTCACCGGGGCCGGCGGCCTGATCGGCAGCCGCATCACGGGCCAGCTCCGCCAACTTGGCGCACGCGCCATCTCGGTGTGCAAGCTCGACGCCTATCCGCCCGAGGTGTACCGCGAGCGCTTCGGCATCGACACCTTCAACCCGGACTTCATCGTCGGCGACATCGCCGAACCGGGCCTGATGAACCGAGTGATCACCGAATGCGACTACGTGATCCACGCCGCCGCGCTGGCCGACGTCGCCGCCTGCACGCGCCGGCCGCTGGACGCCATCGACTCCAACATCATCGGCACCCAGCACGTCCTCGACGCCGTCGCCACCTCCACGCGGCTGCAGCGCATGGTGTTCGTCTCCTCGGCCAGCGTCTACGGCAACGGCAGCCCGCGGTTTGTCGAGGATGCGGCCGTCTCGCCAGTGTCGGTGTACGGGAACAGCAAGGTCTGGGGCGAGTACCAGACCGCCGCCATGCTCGGAAAGGCCGACCACTCCTACGCGATCGTGCGGTACTTCTCGGTCTACGGTGAACCGCAGGTCGTGAAGGAGAACAGCCACTCCTGGGTGGTCGCCTGGTTCACCATGCGGGCCGCACTCGGCCTGCCGCTGCAGCTCAACGGCGGCGGCCACCAGATCCGTGACCTGGTCCACGTCGACGACATCGCCACCGGCACCGGCACGCGCTGACCTCGCCCCGCGCGCACAACGAGACGGTCAACATCGGTACGGGCACCGGCACGTCGATCCGGCAGGTCGCCGAGCTGGTCCGCGCCCACTACCCCGACACCCAGCTCGTCGAGACGCCGATGCCATCCGGTGACCCCGAGGGCGGGTACGCCTCCGTCGACCGGATGGAGGAGCTGCTGGGCTGGCGGCCGACCACCAGCATCGAGGAGGGCGTCGCCCGCTACGTGGCCTGGCTGCGGGCAAACCCCGGCGCGATCCCGGAGTGGATGCGCCGGGCGGTTGCGGCCTAGATGATCGGGGGCCGGCCGAGCCGGGTCATGGTCCACACCGTGCGCCAGCGCATCGGCTTGCGCCGACCGCACGGTGTGCGCCAGCCCTCAGCGAAGCCCGAGAACCACGCCTTCAACCCGGCCGCGTTCCGCGTACGGGCGACCGTAAGCGCCACCCACACGCCGAGGTAGACCGGCACCAGCACAGCGGGCAGGTGCCGGCGCGCGAGGTACACGCGGTTGCGGGCGTTCACCCGGTAGAAGAACGAGTGCCGGGTCGGACTGGTCCGCGGGTGCTGCAGCAGCAGCTCAGGGGCGTACAGCACTCGCCAGTCCGCGTCGAGCGCCCGCCAGACCATGTCGGTCTCCTCGTGCGCGAAGAAGAACGCGTCCGGCCAGTCCCCGACCTGCGCCAGCATCTTCGTCGACAGCCCATGGCCGCCGCCGAGGAAGCTGGTCACCTCGCCACCGCGCATCGGATCGCCGGCCCGCAGCCGGGGGACGTGGCGGCGCTGGGTCAGCCCGGTCTCGTCGGCGATCCGGAAGGACACGATGCCCAGCTGGGGGTCCGCCTCGTACAGGGCCTCGATCCTCGCAAACACGTCGTCGGCGACCAGCAGGCCGTCGTCGTCCAGGTCGATCACCACGTCCACGTCACGCAGGTGCTCCAGCGCCACGTTCCGGCCGCCGGTCACCCCGAGGTTCTCAGCCAGCTCGACGCCCTCCACCCACGCCGGCAACTCCGGCAACGGGCAGCCCTGGGCGACCACCACCGTCCGCGCCGACTTGACGGTCTGCATCTCCACCGAGGCCAGCAGCTCGGCCAGTTCCTTCGGCCGCGTGCCCATGGTCAGGACCGCCACGCCCAGCTTCAAACCCACCGAACTGAGCTGCCCCGACTTTGGTGGAGTCCGCGATCGTGTGATCAAGCGGCTTGCGGGGCTCGCTCCAGTTGCGCCCAGTAATCCTGCTCGTATTCGT
>NZ_JBEXKB010000167.1:0-5558 GCF_040609455.1 Kitasatospora sp. NPDC004669 | reverse complement strand
AGATCGAGCGGCGACTGGGCCAGACGGCCCAGTAAGGGATCCGCAGCCCCGGCGCACCGTCACACCGGGGCCCCACAGCGGCAACAGCGGCCGGATCGACCGGAGCAACGGGATCCGCAGGAGCAGCAGGAGCAGCAGGAGCAGCAGGAGCAGCGGAATCTACAGGAAAGGGCGAGAGCGACAGGCAGGGCACGATCGGCAGGCAGGGCAGGATCGGCAGGCGAGGCGGGTAGGTCGGAAGGGTTAGGTGGGGCGAGTGGGAGGGTCGAGTGGGTCGATGCGGATCAGTAGGTGGTCGCGGAACGGTTGCACTGCAACGATCCCCATCTGACGACTGATCGGAGAAATTCTGATATGGGCAGGTCAGAACTGTCCCGCCGTGCCCTGATCGCCGGCGCCGGGGCCGCCGTCGCCGGCTGGAACACCGTCGCCCGGGCGTGGGCCGCCGAACCGGGCGCGCAGGCGGCGCAGCTGTCGGCGCTGGACGGGAGGGTGATCCTGCAGGGCGCCGAGGTGGAGCGGTTCTCCTGCGACTTCGGGCACCTGGTCGCCGCCGCGCCCCGTGCGGTGCTGCGGCCCGGCTCGGTGCTGGACGTGCAGAAGACGGTCGCCTTCGCACGACGGTCACCGCGCCCCCTTCCTGTGGACGCGGCACGCAGCACGGGCCGTCGACAGCGACCCCGCCCAGGCGTGGCCGTTCGGCCGCCTCACGCCCGCGCTCGACCTGTGGCCGCCGTCCCGCCTCGGATACGACGCACGCATCGCGGCCCTCCTCACGCGCCCGACGCCGGCTCGGCGGCGGGCCGCGGGAACGGGCACGAACGGGCGTGAACGGGCATGGCGGCGCGGGTGATCGCGCATCCGGGGGTGGAGGACGCGAGCGTCCGCCAGGTGCCGCAGGCGCTCGCCGACCCGGCCCCCCGCACGGTGGTGCGCACCCTCGCACATGCGGGGGGCCGAGGCGAGCTGCGGCTCCTTCGACCTGCCGGCGGGGCGTTCCACCTCCAGCCACCGCTTCGCGGTGCCGCGCGCGGCCGGGCCGCCGCGCCAGTACCACATGGGCACCACGAGGATGAACGCGCTGCGCGGCGAGGAGCCGGAGCGGCGCTTCCCGCGCCTGTCGCGGGCGGTGGTCACGGCGGCCGACACCGAGGCCCGGCCCCCACCCGTGACCACCCACCGACCCCGGCACCGGTCCCGGTCGGGTCTCAGTCGGTGACGGTGACGGTGACGGTGACGACGATCTTGCCGACCTGGGTGCCGGCCTCCAGGTAGCGGTGGGCCTCGGCGATGGTGTCCAGGCCCTCGAAGACGCGGTCCACGACGGGGACGAAGGTCCCGTCGGCCAGGCCCGCCGCGACGAAGGCGTGGCCGCGGCGCAGCCGCCGGGCGTCGCGGCGGGCCTCGTGGACGGTGTAGAAGCGGCTGGTGATCGGGGCGAAGGTGTCCTGGCCGGGCATGGGGGTGTCGGTGGGGTCGAGGCGGCCGTAGCCGGTCAGACGCCCGCCGGGGGCGATCGCGGCGGCGAGGGTGTTGACGCCGGGGCCGGCGACGGCGTCGAAGACGGTGCGCACGCCCTCGCCGCCGGTGATGTCCAGGACACGGGCCAGGAGGTCCTCCTCGCCGGTGACGATGACGTGGGCGGCGCCGGCGTCCAGGAGCCGGCGCTTCTTGGCCGGGGTACGGGTGGTGGCGATCGGGACGGCGCCGATGCGCCGGGCGGTGCGGATCGCCGCCAGTCCCACGCTGGAGGCGGCGGCCGTGAGCAGCACGTGGTCACCGGGGCGCAGATGGCCGTCCTCGGCGAGGGCACCGTAAGCGGTCAGGTAGGGCATCCACGTCGCGGCGCCCTGAACGGGGGTGAGGCGGGCGGGACGGTGAACGGCCGCGCGCGGGGACGAGGGCGTGGGTGGCGTAGACACCGTAGTCGTTCTGGGAGAACGCGGGGATGGAGCCGACCGGGTCACCGACCCGGAAGGCGCTGACACCCTCGCCGACGGCGTCGACGGTGCCGGAGGCCTCGTAACCGGGAGTGGCAGGGAACTCGGGGCTCTCCAAGTAGGCGCCCGCGCGGTAAAGGGCCTCAGCGCGGTTGAAACCGAGAGCCTGGACACGGATACGCAGTTCACCGGGGCCCGGCCGGGGCACGGGCATCTCACGGACGATGAGGACCTCGGGCCCTCCGATGGTCTCGAAGACGACTTTCCTGGGCATGACGGGCTTCCCCCGGGGTGGCATTGGCGCGGCGTGATCCGGATCCCCACCCAAGCCGCGGCACGGGCCCCTGTCAAACATCACCCCGGACCAGGACAAGGGGCATCTCGACACGCCCCGCACCGACTTGACCACACGTCAGACAAGCCATCGAAGCACCGCCGGTCGGCCGCCCGCCCGGCGGGAGCTGCGCGGCGGGTCGACGCCATCGCGCCCCGACGGCCGACGGCATCCGCACCCGCCTGAACCGGCCCCTCCCCCTCGCCCCGCCTCGCGCAGGCACAGCACGCGCACGTGCGGGCATCGGCGGCAGTGGGCACGCGTGCGCTCCAGCGTGGCTTTCCCTTGGGGGATCTGGACGCCGCCGGGGGACGTGTCCGCTCCGGTCGGGGCGGTTGTTGCGGCGCCGGCGCAGCGGGCGTCCCGGGCAGCCGGGGAGGACCTCGCGGCGTTCGGGCCGCTGATAGAGGGGGTGTGGGACGGGCTCGGGCGTCTGCCGCGCCGGGAGCGGGCCGCGCGGCACCCGGCCGGGGCCACGGGGCGGCTGTCAAACACCACCCCGGACCGGGACAAGGGGCATCTCGACACGCTCCACACCGACTTGACCACACGTCAGGCCAGCCACCGAAGCACCGCCAGTCGGCCGGCCGGGGCGACGGGGCGGCCCGGCCGACGCGGGGCGTAGGCTCGGGTACGTGATCGACGACGACGTCCAGGGGTGGGCCGGCACACGCCGGTGGGTTCAGGACGTGCTCGCGCCCGGCGAGCGGATCGTACGGGAGACACCCCTGAAAGGCGGGTGGACCTCACGGATGCGCCGCCTGGACGTCGAGGGCGCCGGCGCCCCGTACACGCTGGTACTGCGTTCCTTCGTCAAACCGTTCTACCGGCGCCACGCGCCCGCCCTGCTGACCCGGGAGGCCGGGGTGCTGCGCCTGCTTCAGGCGGGCGCCGTACCGGCCGCGCGACTGCGGGCCGTGGACGCGCACGCGGCCCACTGCGAGTACCCGTCACTGCTCATGAGCCATCTGCCCGGCGGGGTACGGGTGCGCGAGGACGGGGACGTCGGACGCCGTATCGTGCTGCTGGCCGCCCAGCTGGCCGCCGTACACGCCCTCCAGGTGCCCGCCGCGAACCGCCCCCGCGCCTGGCAGGCCTGGACCTCACCCGAACACGTACGCCCGCCCGCCCACACCGACCGGACCGCCCTGTGGGAGCGCGCGGTGAACGTGATCAGCCGCGAGGCACCGACACACCGCCCGCTTTTCCTGCACCGCGACTTCCACCCCGGCAACGTACTGTTCACCGGCACGGGCGACCAGCTCACGGTCAGCGGAGTCGTCGACTGGGTGGAGACCTCCTGGGGCCCGGCCGACCTCGACGTCGCCCACTGCTCCACCGCCCTGGCCCTACTCCACGGCACCCAGGCCGGCATGACCTTCGCCGACGCCTACGAACAAGCCGGCGGACACCTCACCACCGGCACCGACCACCTGTACTGGCGACTGCTCGACGCCCTCGCCTTCGCCCCCGACGCCGAGAAAGTCGCCGTCCCCTGGCGCGAGCTCGGCCGCACCGACCTAACCCCCGAACTCCTCACCAAACGCCTGGAGGACTACCTGCAGGCCTGCTTCAACCACTACACCTGAACAACCCACCCCACACCAACCACCGGGGCCACCCACCGCCGCAGCCACCAACCACCGGGGCGACCCGCCGCCGGGGCCGGCGCGACATTCCCAGCCACCGACCACGGGCCAAAGCCGCGCAGAGCCCGCCGTGACCGCGGCGGTGCTCGCCGACCAGTGGCAGTTCCACCAGTGACCTGACCGGTCCATCGGCACACAGCACGGCATCGGTGAGTTCGAACAGCGCATCCTCGCGCTTGGTCAAGCAGGAGTAGAACCCGCCTCGCAAGCGTGACAGTTCGGCGCACCCGCCATGCTCGACGCGATCGTGCCGCAGACTCATCCCCACGGCCTTCGTCATGGTTCGCGCATGCCTTGGCCGGAGCAAAGGATCAGACGAAGGCCGCCTCTACGTACAGCAGTTACCGGAACGAGTGATCAAGTTCAACGGCTCGTTCGAGGCCAGTGGTCAAAGATCAAGCCAGTGTGCCGGCGGGCCCACGGGGCCCCGCACCTGCAGGACGACGGCGCTCCCGGCGACACTCCGGTCCTCGCGCACGGTGATCACCTGGCCGGCCCCGAGGTGGCGCCACCGCGCGGGGTCCAGGGGTGCGAGCCGCACCGACGCGCGCTCGCCGGGGCCGAGCCGGGGCGTGAACTCCACCCACAGGGCGGCGATGTCCAGGGCCCGCCCGCCCGTGGGGCCCGGTTGCCGATGTCCCCCATCGGGCGCAGGACACCGGCCCCGGAGAACGAGGTCCTGCGCCTGCCCACGCCGGTCGGGGTGAGAGTGAGGTCGGCCCGGACGACCCCGTTGCGGGCCTCCCGGACGCGCCAGTGACACCAGGCCTCACTCCGTTCCAGCCGCAACTGCCCGGCGGCGGTGGCCAGACGCTCCCAGAACGCGGGCCCGAGCGGCGGTACGTCCCCGAGTTCCCCCAGCAGAGCGAGGGCCACCTCCCACCCGTCGCGGGTGAGGCAGTCCCAGACGTCGCCGACCGTCATGTCGTTCCCGGTCGCGGCCTCCTCGGGGACCAGCAGACAGGCGGCTTCCAACAGTTCGGGGACATCCGTGCCCCGATTCCGGACCACGGCCCCGCCGGCCGCGGCCACGGGTGCCCACAGGCGCGGGGGCGCCGCCCGCCCCGAGGCGGGCGCCGCCCCCGCAACCAGAACAGGCAGACCTCCAAACAGGCGGCCAACTCCCCGCCGAGGCAGGCGCCGTAGCACCGGCAAGCCCGCGCGCCGCCCTGACCCGACCACGCCTCGCCCTCCCGGCACGCGGAATGAACTCCGTTATGGAGGCGCTGCATTACGAGGTTGGCCTCGTCGCCGTCCCGCGGACACCCGAGCAGGCTGCCAACGCCGGGCGTCTGGGGGAGCTCGGGCTCGGCGAACGCCTGGACGTCGACACGGTGAGCCCCGAAGCACTGCGGGCGGCGATCAACAGGGTTGCCTCAGACCCGACAGTACGCGTCAACCTTGCAGGAATGCGCCAAGCCATCCTGCGAAGTGGTGGAGTCGCACGCGGCGCCGACGTGATCGAGCAGCACCTCCGTTAGTACTCCGTACGACTCTGCGCTCTTGCGTCGCCCTGACTGAAAACGGGAGCGGCCACCGCGTGAGCTGCCCCGACTTTGGTGGAGTCCGCGATCGTGTGATCAAGCGGCTTGCGGGGCTCGCTCCAGTTGCGCCCAGTAATCCTGCTCGTATTCG
>NZ_JBEXKB010000166.1:0-5744 GCF_040609455.1 Kitasatospora sp. NPDC004669 | reverse complement strand
CTTGCGTGGTGCTGGCACTGCTCGTGGTTCTCCTTACGCCTGGGATCGTAACAAACCCAGACATCAGGGACTCCATGAAAGCCGGAGCAGCTCACCAGCCGCGGGCGATCGGCTTGGCCACCTACGGCTGCGGGTGGCGCGGATCCTCGGGGACAACGGCGGCGATCCGCACGGTCGGCGGCCACGGCGGCGCCGGGGCGTAGGCGAACACCACGTTGACGGGCGGTCGGCCGGACGCGGGGTCGCCCTCGATCCGCGTGGAGTACAGCTCGATGCGCTGCCCGCCCTCGGTGACCGTACGGATCAGCCGGCCGAGCCGCGGCCGGTGTGCCAGCTCGGCGCGCAGCGCCTCCAGCACTTCGCCGGCGCCGAACTCCTTGGCGCGCTGGGCGGCGCGGTCGGTGACCACCGCCACCACCGGACCGTCCGGCTGCTCCTGGTGCGGGTCGCTCACTCGGCGCCCTGCCGGGCGAGCAGGTCGGCGACGGCCTCGTCGATCGCGTCGGCGGCGTCCCGGTCGGCGGCCAGATGAACGCGGCCGCGATAGGCGGCGACGATCTCGCCGACCGCGACCAGGTCGACCACCGTGCCGACTTCCTCCACCTGGTCGAGCCGGTCGACCGGGACCCGGCGCAGCAGCTGTGCGGCGAGCTCGGCGTCCAGGCGCTCCGCGTCGCCGGGGAATCCGTGGCCGGCGCGCAGCGCGGCTCGCAGTTCCTGCACTGTGTCCATCGGCGGCAGGCCGATGCGGCCCCCGCCATGTCCGTGTTCGGCGGGCTGGGCGCTCATCCCCGTACCCCTCTCCGTGTCGGTCTGTCCGGCGCCGGGCCGGGCCCTGTGCTGTCGACGGTAGCCGCCCCGGGCTGGTCCGTGGGGCGTTCTGGTCAGCATCGCCCCCGCCACTCGTCCCGGCCCGGGGTGCCGTGGCGCCGGCCGCACGGGTGTGCGACCTACGATGGGCCTGTGTCCGACACCGATTTCCCCGCCGACCCGCTCGAACCCCAGCGCCGCTGGTACACCGCCGAGGCCGACTGGGCCGCCGACCCGACCGAGGAGAAGCGGACCGCGTTCGCCGCGGTCGGCGCCGAGCTGTACTCCCACTCGCACTGGGCCGAGGTGGGAAACCGGCACAAGGCTGAGATGAAGCTCAAGCAGGCTGCCCGCCCGGACACCGCGCAGGAACCGGCGGCCTGACCCGCCGGTCGGCCCTCTCCCGTATGCGCTTACTCCCGGGCCGGACGACGGTGAAGGGGTCGGGCGAGCACGTCGGGAGGCATCGGTGACAGATGACGTCGGGACCGAGGAGCCGGACGAGGCGCACCGGCGGCCGCCCGGGGTGGACGACGCCACGGTCGAGGCGCTGGGGATGCTGACGAAGGCGCTGGAGTACACCGAGCGGGCCCGCGGCCACCTGTACGCGGTGCACCACATGACCGGCGGCGCCGACCGGATGCTCGCCGAGGCGGTGCGGATGCCGCACCGGGCCGGGCACGAGGAGCAGGCCGGCCTGGCCGAGCGGGAGCTCCTCGGCCGGGACGTCATCCCGGGCATGTGGACCTACCAGCTGATCGAGGCGTACGACCAGACCTACTACCGGGCGTTCACCGCCGTCGAGGGACAGGTCCGCCAGGACCTCGCCGCCGGCCGTCGGCACCTGGCCGAGGCCGAGATGCAACGGGCCGCGCGCTCCCGCCGCCTCAGGCACACCGCCCCGTAGCCGTCCGAGTATGCAGGAACGGAGAGCAGGCGGCCGGGTCCCGGGGAAGCAGGGGGGTGTTCCGCGGGGCCCGGCCGGTGGGAGGCCAGCAGCGCCGAGCCGCGGCGCGGCTGCTCTGCTCGGCGGCCCGGTGGTGCTGTGGTGGGGCCGCCGTGCCGGGAATGCTAGACCCGCACGTCGCACGGTGGCCAGGGCTTTGACCTGCAATTTTCCGGCCGCGAACATGCCACCTGGACGGCGGCGCCGCGCGGCATCGCTCACGGTCGGCCTGCGCCAGGCCCCTCCAGCACAGGGCGCGCACTCCCCGCTCAGGAGGTCGCACAGCACGGGGATCCGCAGGGACGGCCAGCCGCACTCGCGCATGGTGGAAGTGGTCGCTCATTTGTGTTCCTCCGAATTTCGTCGGTGAATTCACCGACGTGCTCAAAAGAAAAAGTCCCGGCCTCCCTTCGGCGGCCGAGACTGGCTCTCTTTCGGCGACACGGGGCCGCCGGAGGGTGGCGTCGGCCGCCGTCCTTGAAGTACTCGTCCCGCAGGGCCTCGGCGAGGATCGCTTCCTGCTGGGCCTGGGTGGCCCCGGCGTCGCGGGCCTCGTACAGCCGCCGCGCCACGTCGCCGGGCATCTTCTGGGTGATCATCCGGGGGCGGGGGTCGTCGGTGGAGCCGCCGGCCGCGCTGTAGCCGAAGGTCGCCTGGATGTGGAGCATGAAGCCGCGCTGCTCGGCGTCGCGGCGCACCCGCTTCTTCACCCGCGGCTGCCAGGCCGCCCGGACCGCCCGGACGGCCAGGACCCCTTTCCGGGCCGAGTCCACCGACGGCGAGTAGAGGTTGCCACAAAGCACGAGGGGAGTGCCCGCAACGGGCACGCCCCGTTTTACGTCCCCGCTCACAGAGGCGAACAAGCGCTAGAAGGTGCTGAAGCTGAGCTTGTGGCCCAGTCTGCTGTCATGGCAGGGATCATCGTCCTCTTCGAGGTGGACCAAGCCCAGGCAGAGAGCCCGGAGGGCGAAGCGCCGGCTGTACTCCTGGTGCACGCCGCCGGCCAGGACCCCGAAGTCCCCGAGGACCCGCTGCCGCGGACTCTCTGCGGGGAGGACACCGAGTCCATGGAGCACTCCCATTACCGGCCTGGGAGGCCCGGGGAGCCCTGGTACCCGCCGGAGCTGGAAGACCGGCGGTGTCGGCTGTGCGAGGCGGCCCTGAGGCGGCTCTGAACTCGAAAGTCCGAGGCTAGCCTCGCAGTTTCGGTTGAGATGAGGCCGGAAGCGGCGGGGAAACACGAAAGTGCCTTCTGAGCTGGAACGATGAACTTTGTCGAGGGGTTCTGTCGGTCCAAGCTGAAGGCACTTTCTGCGTGCAGGGTATCGAGAACGCGAGCTGCACGATCGACTCGATCCTCGGGCAGGCGTAGGGCGCGGCGACGCGAGGACCGTTGCATAGGCTGGCCGTCTCATCCGACGCACCGCGACGAGGACCAGCGCATGCACAGCAGCACCAGGATCCGCCTGATCGAGCCCACCGACGCCGCCCCGATCGCCGCGCATCGGGTGCGGGACTTCGAGGCTTTCCGGCTGTGGGAACCGGCCCAGCCAGCCGACTTCTTCACCCCGGCGGGCCAGGCGGAGCGGATAGACAAGCTTCTGGCCGGATACCGGGCCGGCACGGTCTGGCCGGGCGTGGTGCTCGCCGACGACCAGGTGATCGGGCAGGTCACCGTCGGAGGCATCCTGCCGCAGCCGCACCTGCGCCGCGGCTCCGTCGGATACTGGATCGCCAGTGTCGCCCAGAATCAAGGGCACGCCGGGCGCGCTGTCGGGCTTGTACTCCGGGTGATGACGGACGAACTCGGATTGCACCGCGCCGAGGCGTCCACCAATCTGGAGAATCTGCCGTCGCAGCGGGTGCTGCGCCGCAACGGGTTCAGCCCGTACGGCGTCGCGCACTCCGCTATCTTTCTCGACGGGAGCTGGCGGGACGGGCTGCTGTGGGAGCGGGTCCTCGGCGACTAACCTGCGCGTTCATCCGGGGTCGCTTCCGGATCATGATCGGAAGCGAAAGTGCCTTCTGCGCTGCAACGATGAGGCTTGTCTAAGGTCCCAGTCGTACCAGCAGGAAGGCACTTTCTGCGTGCACACTACCCGGTCACGCCCCAAGCTCGTCGTCAGCACTGACGGGCACGGGGTGGTCAACCACGCCGGCTCGCGCCTGCTGGCGGATCTGGCCGACGCCACCTCGCTGACCAGCGCCTTCAGCGACGCTCTGCACCAGCTGCGGCCGCGCGGGACCGGGCACGATCCCGGCCGCGTCGCGGTGGACCTGGCGGTGATGCTCGCCGACGGAGGCGAGGCGATCGCCGACCTGGCCGTGCTGCGCGACCAGCGCGACGTGTTCGGTCCCGTCGCCTCCACCCCGACCGCCTGGAGAGTGCTCGCCGGTATCGACACCGCAGCTCTGAACGCCCTGCGCGCAGCCAGGGCCCAGGCCCGCGAGGTCGCCTGGCTGCAAGCGGACGAGACCGGACACCCCATACCCGCATCACACGCCGGAGGGCGTGAACTGCAGGGTCTGGTCCTGGACATCGACGCCACCCTGGTCACCTGCCACTCCGAGAAGGAAGAAGCGGCCGCCACCTACAAGCGCGGCTTCGGCTACCACCCGATGCTCTGCTTCC
Source organism: Kitasatospora sp. NPDC004669 (assembly GCF_040609455.1). Lineage (NCBI taxonomy): Bacteria > Bacillati > Actinomycetota > Actinomycetes > Kitasatosporales > Streptomycetaceae > Kitasatospora > Kitasatospora sp. NPDC004669. The sequence continues at coordinate 1,356 of NZ_JBEXKB010000166.1, read as the reverse complement.
TGGACAACACCGGCGAGGCACTCGCCGGCATCCTGCGACCCGGCAACGCCGGGGCGAACACCGCAGCCGACCACATCACTGTCCTCGACCAAGCCGTCGCGCAGATTCCCGACGCCCACCGCCACGGCACCCCAGTCCTCATCCGCGCCGACAGCGCGGGCAGCGCCAAAGCCTTCCTCGCCCACCTACGCGCCCTTCGACAGCGAGGCATCCAGACCACTTTCTCCGTCGGACACGCCGTCACCGAACAGGTCCGCAAGGCCATCCGGGTCCTACCCGACCAGGTCTGGCACCCGGCCTTGGAACAGGACGGGACCCTTCGTGCCGGCGCCGAAGTCGCCGAGCTGACCGGCCTGGTCGACCTCACCGGATACCCGGACGGCACCCGCATCATCGTCCGCCGCGAGCGTCCCCACCCAGGCGCCCAGTTGTCCCTGTTCGACCAGGACGAAGGCATGCGCCACCAGGTCTTCCTCACCGACACGCCCGTCGCCGGCGGCGGCTCGATCCAGTACCTGGAGGTCCGCCACCGCGCTCACGCCAGAGTCGAGGACCACATCCGCTGCGGCAAGACCACCGGCTTCGGTCGTTTCCCCTCCCGCCACTTCGCCATCAACCAGGTCTGGCTGGAGCTGTCCCTGACCGCCATCGACCTGCTCGTCTGGGCCCGGACCCTGCTGCTGGACGGCGAGTTGGCCACTGCCGAGCCCAAGAAGCTCCGCTACCGCCTCCTGCACGCTGCCGCCCGGATCACCCGCGGAGCGCGCCGCCTATACCTGCGGATCGCCGCCACCTGGCCCTGGCGCCACGAACTGACCGCAGCGTTCAGCCGCCTGGTGGCACTACCCCGACCGGCCACCTGACAGGCGAAGCTGGCCCTGACCACCACGACCCGAGGACCCAGGAGCACCCGGCCATCGCGCCGGGCCCTCTCCATGCCCAACGTCCGACGGCAGCCCCGCGATCTCCGACACAGGAATCACCCCAGATCAGCCGACGCGAACCGAAACACAGAGGCTAGAGCTCGACGTCCATCCAGGCGACGTCGTTCAGCTCGACGTCGAGGCCGCGGGCGCGGCGTCCGCCGTCCTTGAAGTACTCGTCCCGCAAGGCCTCGGCAAGGATCGCTTCCTGCTGAGCCTGGGTGGCCCCGGCGTCGCGGGCCGCGTAGAGGCGGCGGGCAACGTCGCCGGGCATCTTCTGGGTGATCATCCGGGGGCGGGGGTCGTCGGTGGAGCCGCCGGCCGCGCTGAACCCGAACGTCGCCTGCATGTGGAGCATGAAGCCGCGCTGCTCGGCCTGGCGACGCACCCGCCGCCTCACCCGCGGCTGCCAGGCCGAACGGACCGCCCGCTC
>NZ_JBEXKB010000165.1:0-5928 GCF_040609455.1 Kitasatospora sp. NPDC004669 | reverse complement strand
AGACCGTGGCCGACAGATCAACGAAGAGACACCTTGGTCAGTCACAGACCGGGTCAGGCCACGATCCCGTGCGGAACACCATCAGTCTCACAGTCACGGACCTTGGTACGGAACAGCTCGCGGTACCGGGGGAACTTCGCGGCCACCCGGGACGGGGGCCCCGGCCTGGACAGCCCAGCTCGTCAGGCGCGCTCGGCCGCCACGGTCACGGTCACGGTCGCGGGGATGAACTCGGCGGGGCGGACTGCGGCGAGGCCGACCTTCATGACGATCCTGCCAGCCTTGACGTCCTCCTCGGTCATCGTGACGCCCTGGCCGATCTGGACGGAGTACGCCTCCTCCGGCTTCGCCCCCTGCAGCCCGCCCAGCTTCCAGAGGGAAAGCAGGTAGGCGTCAGCCTGGGACCGCAGCTTCTCCCACGTCGGCTGGGTGTTCGGCTCGAACGTCGCGAAGACGAAAGCCTTCTGCAGGTCGCGCTCCACCGTGTCGGCCAGACGCCGCACCGGAATGTACTTCCACCGCTCGTCGCCCTCGTTGAGCGTGCGGGTACCCCAGACGAGCGTGCCCTGCCCCGGGGACTCCCGCAGGACGCCGACCGGCTGTACCTCACCCATCTCCGTTTCGGTCACCGCCTGGAATGGGCGCACGTCGCCGCTCACCGTGACGTTCGCCGGCGTCTTCCACACTCCGCGCTTGTCATCGACCTGGCACCACACTCCGGCGACGGCGCCGACGGGCGGCACCGGCTGAGCGCCGTCCCCGGACGGGATCAGCCACGGGTGGTACAGGGCAGCGTGCGAGCTCTGGTCGGCGTCCAGCTTGAACCCCCTCACCGCCCCGCGAGCCTGCCGGGCGTCGCAGTCCCGGTCGGCGTGCAGAATGGCCATCGCCCGGTGGGCCGCCGCGTAGGCGGTCACGGCCCTCGCCGTCTCACGGGCGTTTGCACCGTCGTCCCACAGGCCGAGCGGTACCAGGATCGTCACATCGTCGAAGGCCTCCACCTCGGTCAGGGCCTCCCGCACGGTCTTGCCCGCGGTATTGGCCAGGTAACAGCGGCCACCCCCGTTCTCGAAGTACCCGAGCAGCACCCCACCGGTCATCCCCGAGCGCGCGCCCTCACCGGCAACCCCGCGAAAGTCGGACCAGCCGTGGACCCGCGCCACCCCCTCGAAGGCCGTACCGAAGTCGGAGATGAACACCGGCACGGCAGTCGGACCAGAGGACACAGACAGAACCGACATCGAACACTCCATCCAAGTCAGACGGGAAAGGCAGGCCCACCCGACCGCGCACAAAGCACGGCAAGCAGGCACCTCCTGCATCGGAGCGTAATGCTTCCAGCGCCTTCAGTGATCAAAGCCTGCGTTCGCGCCACCGCAGCCCAGCACCTGCGGCACAGGCGCAGCATCGCGGGCGGGCGCTATCGCCCCGATGGGCGGCGTTCGCAGGCCTGGGGTGTCAGCGCGGCGGCCTCGGCTCCGGTACCGGCCGGCGCCGGGCAGACCGTCGGGGCGAAGACCGCCACGCCGGTGGCGAGCCCCGGGGCGCAGACGTGGGGACGCGGGGGTTGTTCCGCGGTTCAGCCGAGGTCGTTGAGCCGCAGGTAGAGCTTGTGGTAGCCGCCGTCACCGCCGTTGAAGTGGAAGTAGTTCTCCCCGTTGGGCATGCGGCTCATGGAGATCAGGTAGTCGCGGGTCCAGCCGAAGGAACGCTCGTGGACCAGGTCGTCGTCGTTGACGAACAGTCCCAGGAGCGCGTTGAGCAGGCCGGCACCGAGGGAGAGCAAAGCGGCCCAGGCGGCGGCCTTCCTCGCCTCGTTGTCGTAGGCCTGGGAGATCTCGGAGGAGGTGTCCGCGGCGTGATCGGCGAAGTCGGCCAGAGCGTCACGCAGCTTCTGGTAGAAGCTGTCGGGGCTGTTGTCGGCTTCCCAGCACTGGATCTCGGCCGACATGTGCTTGTCGACCGTGCCGTTGAACAGGTACGTCTCCTTGCCGTAGACGTAGTCGAAGTGGTGCACCTCGCCGGTGTGGATGGATCCGTACTCCCTGGTGTCGAACGACTTCTTGGCCGTGGTGTCGCTGCCCGCGCCCAGCCCCCAGTAGATCTCGTCGGCTCCCACCTCCCCCGCGGACTCCTCCACCACGTGGAACTTGTGCATGCGCACCCGCACGGTGATCGGACCCGTGAGGCTCGCGTCCTGCGGCGGGGCGGTCAGGATGGTGATGCCGCGGCCGTAGTCGGCCATGGCCGCAATGTCCTCATCGGTGTCGATCGACTCACCTTCGGCGAGCCGGCTGACGTCGACGATGCGGACGTTGGGCTGGGCGGTGATCTCCTCGGCCAGCGCGGGCAGAGCGGCGGTCAGGTCGGCGCTGCCGAAGCCCTTCTCCAGCGGCAGGTCCGTGATCACCCGGGGAAGCACGGCGATCGGCCCTCGGGCACACGCCTCGCCGTACACCCGGCCCAGGCCCGGAAGTTCCCCCGCGGGCAGGTACTTGCCCGCGGTATCCACCAGACGCTGCTCCAGGTCGGTCAGCGGCAGGCCCCGGTCCAGGCGGGCCGCGGCGTGCAGCAGTACCCCGAACAGTAGGTTCCCTGGGCGGTTCATCTGCATCCGGCGGCCGGCGCGGGTCTGCGCCCGGGTCCCGGACAACATCGCGCTCAGCCGCTCTGCGCGCTCCTCGGCAGTGGTGGGCAACTCCGACATGAAAGACCACATCCTTCCCGAAAGGAAGCGCTCCCGGTGGCGGGAACACACACCACGAGAAGGTATCCACACGAACAGTCACCTTCTCGGCGCCCCGCCGCAGCCGACCAGCCAGAAACCGCCACGGCCTCCAACACGCCGGACGAACGCGACCTGCCTGCCGCGCGGTGCGAGAGCCGCGGCGCGGGTGCCCTGCGGCCGGCCACCGCGGCGGCGGACGCAGACCCGACCCGGGGCAAGAAGGAGGCGGGGACCCGAGGCGGGCGAAGCCGTTCGCGTGGCGTTCGAGTCGTCGGACGTTACATCGGCTCGGGCCCGGGGACGGGGAGCCCGCCGGACTCCCCGACGATCCCCTGGAGCGCGGAGAGGCGCCGAATCCTCATGAGCGTCACCCGACGAGCCGGCCCGGACGGCACGGGCCGGGCGTGGGGAGCGGCGGTGGAGGACGTTCCCGAGCATGCTGGTCGTCCTGGCCGCCGGGGCGGCGGGTCCACTCGCGGCCGGTCTCGTAGACGCAGGTGCTCCCCTCCTCGGGGATGTCGCCGCAGTCGACGCACGCCGGGGAGGTCATCGGTTCCTACGCCGCCGCAGCGTCGGGCGGGCTGCGGTTGCGGCCCGCGGGCGGGCGAATGAAGCTACTGAACGTGTCGGTTTGATTGCGAACGGTTTGCGCAGGCCGACGACGCCGACGATCGGGAGCTCGATCCATGACCACAACGCCCACCCTCACCGCCGTCACGGCCGCTGTCGAGCAGCTGCCCAAGCCGCCGCTTCGCGACTCCGAAGAGATCCAGGGCAACGTCCTGGCGGCCTTCAACAAGGACCACCTCACCTACCTGCACGTCCGCTTCCCGGACGCCAAGCGCGGGCGGGCCTGGATCGCGGGGATGCTCACCTGTATCTCCGTCACCAAGGAGGTCGAGGATTTCAACGAGCAGTTCTCCGTGGCCCGCAAGGCCTTCGACATGGACCCCGGCTTCAGCGCCACCTGGGTCGGCATGTCGCTGACCTATCCGGGCCTGAAGCTGGTCGCCGCCGAACCGGACCAGATCGACTCCGACCTCGCCCCGTTCGCCTCCCTGCGTCAGGGCTCGGACGGCCGCGCGCAGGCTATGGGTGACACCGGCGACAGCGCACCCGGCAACTGGCTCTTCGGCGCGCCGTCCGCACCCGTGCACGCCATCGCGCTGATCGCCTCCGACTCGTTGGACCGGATGCGGGAATGGGCGGAGCGACTCAAGATCCTCGGGCAAGCCAATGACGTCACCCTGGTGTACGAGGACCTGGGGCAGACCCTGCCCGGGGCGCTGCGGGGCCACGAGCACTTCGGGTACAAGGACGGCATCTCCCAGCCCGGCGTGCGGGACTTCCACCTGGAGGACCCGAACCGTCCGGGCTTCCGGCTCGGCCACCCGGGCACCGAGCTGATCGCCGCCGGCGAGTTCGTCTTCGGCCACCCCGCCGAGCCCGGTAGCAATGGCCGCCAAGCGCCGCAGTGGATGCACAACGGGTCACTGCATGTCGTCCGCCGCCTGCAGCAGGACGTCGGGAAATGGAACCGGGCGGTGGTGGACTCCGCCAAGAACATGACGCCGCCCATCGAAGACCCCAACCTGATGGGCGCCTGCCTGGTCGGCCGGTTCAAGAGCGGCGAGCCGCTCGCCCGTCCGAACGACGAGACCCGCGGCCTGGGCAAGGACCACAACGATTTCGACTACACCAACGACCCGATGGGCAAGGACACCCCTTGCGCCTCGCACATCCGCAAGACCCACCCCAGGTCGTTCGTCGGCAAGTCCAACCGCCTCATGCGCCGCGGAATCCCTTACGGACCGGTGTTCTCCGACGCGACCGAGACCGCCGACCGCGGACTGATCTTCGCCTGTTACGGCACCTCCCTGGAAGAGCAGTTCGAACTCATCCAGCAGCACTGGTCCAACAGCGAGACCTTCGTCGGCGGCGACCCGCAAGCACCGACCGGCGTGGACGCGGTGATCAGCCCCGGCGGCAAGATCAACCTCGCCATCGAGCACCAGGGCGCCTCCAACAAGGGCACACTCACCATGGCGCGCTTCGTGAAGACCACCGGCGCTCTCTACGGTCTCACCCTGTCCATGAGCGCCCTGAAACTGATCGCGGCCGGCAAGCCCCTGCCTCGCTGACTCCGATCAGCCCTCCCGTCCGGAAGGTGCGCTGCCGAGCGGGAGGGCCGGTCGTGGCCCGCAGTGGGCGAACGATCCCGCGAACAGACCCCCCGACACGGCGTCCAAGCCCATACCTTCAACGGGCATTACAGCACCATGCTGCGCGCACTCGAACAGGCCTGACAGACCGGCAACCCCATACCGCTGATCTTCCAGGCGATCGGGTCCATGGGCAGCGTGCTTGGCGCAGCGACCAGGAGCATTCCGATGACCGAATCCTCGGCCCCCCGGTACGAAGCCCCGGTGAAGACCATCGCCTTCGTCCAGTACCCGGGTCTCACTCCGCTCGACATCGTCGGCCCACTGCAGGTCTTCAGCGAGCTGTCCCATCTCGTCCCCGGCTACGACACGGTCGTGGTCGGCGAGCGGATCGAACCGATGGCGACCGACACCCCGCTGTCCCTGGTTCCCAGCCACACCTTCGAGACCATGCCCGACCCGTACGCCCTCATCGTGCCCGGCGGCACGACCGCCACCCTCGCCGCGATGGCCGACGAGAAACTGCTGGACCAGCTGCGCACCGCGGCCGCACGCTCCCAGATCATCGGCTCCGTGTGCACCGGCTCGCTGCTGCTCGCCGCCGCCGGCCTCCTCGAAGGACGCCGGGCCAACTCGCACTGGATGTACCGCAGCCTGCTGGCCAAGTTCGGGGCGATCCCGGTGGCCGAGCGCTGGGTCAGGGACGACAACGTCATCACCTCCGCCGGGGTGTCGGCCGGCATCGACACGGCACTCCACCTGGTCGGCGAGCTCGCCGGCCCGGACATCGCCCGCAAGGTCCAGCTGTTCCTCGAGTACGACCCCCAGCCCCCGTTCGGCCCGATCGACTGGCAGGCCGCCAACCCCGGCCAGTACGCCCCCCAGGGCCAGAAGCGTCTGCGCCAGGCCCTCGCCGACCACCCCGCGCTCCTGGAACGCCTGACCAACTGACAGTGATGATGTTCGTGGTGACGCCGCTGGCGGGTCTGACCCTCCAACTGACTGACGTCTCGACTGTCCTGTTTGGGATTTGTCGGC
>NZ_JBEXKB010000164.1:0-5942 GCF_040609455.1 Kitasatospora sp. NPDC004669 | reverse complement strand
GGCGGGCCGCCGGGGCGCCGGCGACCCCCGCGGAGCGGGTCCCTACGGGCCTTCGGCCCTCCGTTCGCGCCTGACCTTCGGTCAGGCGGCGGACCCGCTCCGCGTGTCCGCACCCGGGCTTCGCCCGGGTGGGCCCGACGCTTCGCGTCCGGGCCGGCATCACTCCGCTTCGCTCCATGATGCCGGGTGGCTGGGCCGATATAATCTAGTTGAGCTAGACAAATGGCTGAACTCAAAGCGGGCTGACTAGGGGGAAGGGGTGGCACTGAGGGGTGCGTGCGGGTCGGCTTCACTCCCGCCAGATTGGTCTAGACCCTTGAGGGTTCGGGATGGTGGGCCGGTTCGGTCGGGTGACGGCCAGTCTGCAAGTGTATCACTTGTCCTCTGTCAGAGAATCCTGCCGGATCGGGGGTCCTGACCCCGTCCTTCGCAAGTCTTCCCACTCCCCCGAAAAACCGTCTGCTTGCTCTCGGATATTCCATCAGTTGGCTTCACGTTGCATGCGGCTTACAAAGCTGTCCGCCTGCCCCGAGGTGTGTTTCAGAATTTGACCGTCGGAGATTCCTGCCGTTCCTCCGGTGTGGGTTTTGGGACCGGCGCGCAGGTCGGGTCGGCATCGTCGGCACCCCTGACGGGGAGCAGGACCGTGCAGCATGGAGTCGTGGAGAACGAAGTGCCGTTGGCTGGTGGGCGCATCACCCCCGGCGTGGTCAAGGTCGGCAACACCGTCCGACGGCCGGTCACCGCGTCGTCCCCGTTCGTCGCGGAGCTGCTCGGTCACCTTCAGCAGCAGGGGTTCTCCGGGGCCCCGCGTCACCTCGGTTCCGATGAGGCCGGCCGTGATGTCTTCAGTTACCTGCCCGGCTGGGTGCCCGCACGCTTCCAGCGCTGGACCGACCCTCAAGTCGCCGCCGCCGGGGCCTTGCTCCGAGGCCTGCACGACGCCACCCGCGGCAGCCGCCTCGCAGGCCGGCGTCCCGTGGTCTGCCATCACGACCCAGGGCCGAACAACGCTGTCTTCTCCGACGACGTACCTGTCGCCTTCATCGACTTCGACACCGCCGCCCCGGGGGACCCGCTGGAGGACCTCGGCTACATGGCGTGGACCTGGTGCGTCTCCTCCAAGCCCGAGGCGCCGCCCGCCACCGCCCAAGCCGCACAAGTACGCGTCCTCGCGGACGCCTACGGGCTCGACGCCTCGTCCCGCGCCCGCCTCATCGACGCCATGCTCGACCGCCAGGCCCGCAACGCCCAATGGTGGCGAAGCCACCTCGCGTGTCCGGGACCCCGGGTCGCCGACGATCACCAGATCACCGAGCGCATCCGCTGGTCCGAACGGGAGCACGCCCACACAGCGGCCAACCACACGGCCTTCGCGGCAGCCCTGCTCTGACAACCGGGGCCTGCCCCGAAATGACGCGCCGCGTATTTGCTGCGGAGCGGTCAGAGTGCCTGCCGAATTGCCTTTTCAGCCATGGTGAAGCCTGCCCGTGGCTGCCTACGAAAAAGCGATGTCAGGAAATAGTCGGGCGTCCGTTCGCAATTAAAAATGCACTGACAGATGGACGCCGATTTCCAAAGGGTTCTTAGCCCTTCTTTTCCTTGGGTTCTTTTGGCCTTCGCGGGCCGAATACGGTGCGCAGGAATGAGGCGTTCTGGGCGGTCTGGACGCGCTCGGTGTGTTCTTTAGCGGCCTTGGTGAGCTGCTGGGCGGCTTCGGTGTACATCCCCTGGGGAGCGTTGCGGAATCCGCCGGGTGGGTTTTGGCGTGCGGGCGGGTCGTGGCGGTCTGAGCCGGACGGCGGGCGGGGTGTTGGGCCGAGTGCCCGCCTGGGCGCGCCGCGCGCGGGCGCCTCGGGTGAGGTGGGCGGTGGGCGGCCGTCGCGGTCCTCGGTCGCGCGGGCACGCCCGCTCGCCTACCTGATGAGGAGTGATTCATGCGCCGCGTCCTCCAACGCGCCGCCGCCACGGCCGGCCTGCTGCCGGTCGTGCTCGGCCTGGCTGCCGTCCCCGCGACCGCCGCCACCCCCGCCGCCGTCCCGACCGCCGTCCCGACCGCCGTCCGCGCGGTCCTTCCCCTGGTGCACTTCAAGCACGTCCGGCTCCCGCTGTCCGGCACCATCGCTGGCACCACCGAGAACATCGCCGTGACCGGCACCCTCGACGTGCGGGTGCGCACGCTGGCCGGCGGCAACGACATCGACGTCCAGGTCGTCAGCCGCCTGATCAACACCACCGGCCGCGGCCTCACCAGCGGCCGCACCTACCGCTTTCTCGGCACCGACACGGAACGCACCGAATTCCCGCCGAACCCGATCCGGCTGACCTTCGAGCCCACCTTCCTCGAATTCCCGCCGACCCCGATCATCCCGCCGGTCCCGATCAAGTTCCTGACCCTGAACGTCTCCCTCGCCGGCGACGGCAGCATCGGCGCCGTCGCGGCCACCGTCAACGGCGGCGGAGGCGGCAGCACCTGACCCCTCCCCCGGCCTGAGCGCCGCCGGTCCCGCGACCCGGGGCCCACGACCCGGGCCGCACCGGCCGACCCCGCACCTGCGCCGGGCGGACACGCCCGCACCGCCCGGCCCGCCACCCTTGAGGGCAAAACCCGCCGCCACCTCAGCCGCCGCCACGCCCCCACCACGCCCTCGGTACCAGTTCAAGCCCAGCGCAGCTGGTCGGCGGCCCGGACGGCAGCGAGCAGGCCCGGCGCAGCGGTCGGGCAGGGCGCAGCACTCACCCGGGGGCGGAGGGCTAGCGCAACTTCACAGTCGGCGGCAGCAGCACGGCGGCCCGAGGCGGCCCCGAGCCAGCGCAGCAAGCGGCCCCCGCCCGCCTATCCCCACACACGCGGCCGGCACCAGCCGGACGCAGAGAGGAGGGGCGCAGCCGCCCGGCGGTCGGCTTGGGTTGGCGGTGGGCGGTGTTGGTGAGGCCGCACGGGCGGGTGCAACGCGGGGGGTGCAACACGGCCGCCGGGCCCGCTCTACGGGGTATTTGCGCAGATCAGGGGTGCAATCGTCTACCGGTGGGCCGGCGGCGTGAGTCCGCCCGTGGGCACCGGTGGCCGCCGACGGAACCGGGCCAGTGCGAGAGCGGTTGCGCCGCTGGGGTGACTTCGGTGCGGTGTCCGATGTAATGCGGTGTCGGCCATCGGCTTGCTGCGGATTGTCGGCGGCGATGATGGCGACCACATCGAGCGGTCCGCCTGTGTGGGGCCGCGAGTCCAACCGGAATTCGGCTCAGGTCGGGTGACGCCTCGACGGGTTCCGGAGCCCGGCCGGCGGAACGAGGAGTCCCATGAGGCCCACCCCACTGATGCGGTCCCTGCTCGTCCTTCCCCTGCTGCTGGCTCTGGCGGGTATCGCCGCGCCCGCGCAGGCCCTGACGCCGGCCAGCGGCGGCACGCAGCCGTCCGACCCCGGAGCTGTGACGGCCCGGCGCGCCTGCGAACCGGCCCCGCCCCCGGCTGCGGGCGCGCCGACCGTGGCGCTGACCGCCCCGTCCGGCGCGGTGGTGAACGTGCCAGCCGGGCTGCGGGCGGCCTGCCTCGCGCTGATCCGCACCGACCTGCCCCGGCTGCGGCACCCGCGGCCGGACACCGAGCCGCCGGGCTACGGCCCGCGCGACCTCCAGTCCGCCTACGACCTGCCCCGCAACGGCGGCGGGGACCGGACGGTCGCCATCGTGTCGGCGTTCGACGACCGCACCGCCGAGAGCGACCTCGCCGTCTACCGCGCCCAGTTCCACCTGCCGCCGTGCACCACGGCCAACGGGTGCTTCCGCAAGATCAACCAGAACGGCGGCACGACCCCGCCCCCGACCACCGACGCCGGCTGGGTGTCGGAGACCTCCCTCGACCTCGACGCCGTCAGCGCCGTCTGCCCGGACTGCCCGGACTGCCACATCCTGCTGGTCGAGGCCGACGACAACAACTTCCTCAACCTGTTCCCGGCCGTCGCCCAGGCCGTGACACAGAACTCCAAGTTCGTCTCCATGAGCTGGGGCGCCTCGGAGTTCCCGGCCCAGACGGGCCTCGACTCGTTCTTCAATCTCCCCGGCACCGCCTTCGTGGCCGGCAGCGGCGACAGCGGCTACCCCGACATCCTCTACCCGGCGGCCTCCCAGTACGTCGTCGCCGCCGGCGGCACCAGCCTGCACCGGGACCGGCACCTCGTCCCGCTCCTCCGCCGCGGATGGTCCGAGAGCGCCTGGATCCACGGCGGCTCCGGCTGCTCGCGCTTCGAGCCGAAGCCGCCCTGGCAGCACGATCCCGGCTGCGCCAACCGCACCGTCGCCGACCTCTCCGCGGTCGCCGACGAAGCGACCGGCATCGCCATCTACGCCACCGACCCCAACACCGGGCCCAGCTGGCAGGTGGCCGGCGGCACCAGCGTCTCCGCACCGCTGATCGCGGGCATGTACGCGGTCGCGGGCACGCCGGGCCCCAACGACTTCCCGAACTCCTACCCCTACGCCCGCCCCCGCGCGTTCAACGACATCGTCACCGGCTCCACCGGCTCCTGCGGCGGCTCCTACCTCTGCACCGCACTCCCCGGCTACGACGGCCCCACCGGCATCGGCACCCCCCACGGCGTCCGCGGGCTACGACGCTGACACACCCACACACCAGGTCACGGCGCACCGGACCGCCCCCAAGGCACCCGGTGCGCCTGCTTGTCGGAGGGGCCCTCGAGCCCGACGTTCGAAGCCTTTGTTGATCGTCGTGGTGGCTGCCCGGGTGAGTGATGGAGCGCCATCCGGCCGCGCAGACCGGCAGGTGCACGGTGACCGGGACACTCAGCGGCGCAGGGTCGACGGGCACCAAGAGTCCCATGACCGCGAGTCCAGCAGGCGTGGGCAGCAGCCAGCCTCGACACCGCAGCGTGATCACCTCAACCTGTCAGAACGTCGAAAGTCGAGCTACCGATTGCCGCTGAAGATTGACGGGTGGCCGGAGGAGGTAGGGGCGCTGGTACGTGCGGTTCCGCGATGACGCGTGATCGGCCTCACACTGTGTCACCATCCGGTTGCAGCCGGAGGGCAGTGGGCAGGACACGGGCGGTCCGACGCGAGGCGAGCACACCGGACCCGGGCCGCCCGAAGGCTGTCGGCCCGAACGAAGGACGAGATTGGGAGACATGGCGTGATCATCTACAAGGACGTCATCAGCGGGGATGAACTCTTCACCGATTCCTTTCCCGTGACGGAGTCGGGCAACGGCGTTGAGAAGGTGCAGTCCAGGTACATCCGCGTCAGCCGAGACGATGACCTCGGCGCGGCTCTTGAGTCGGAGACCAGCCCCGCCCACGACGTGGCGAAGGAAGACGGCCAGGACACCGTGATCGACATTGTCCATGCGCACTCTCTGCAGAAGATCCCCTTCGACAAGAAGAGCTACGAGACCTACATCAACGGCTACATCAAGCGCCTCAAGGCCAAGCTGAGCGAGAAGAGCCCAGGGCGCGCCGCGACGTTCGAGCAGCAGGCGGCGGCCCACGTGAAGGGCGTGCTCACGAATTTCGGGGATTACTCCTTCTACACCGGGGCGAGCAACGACAACCACGAAGGCATGGTCATTGCGGCCAGTTCCCCGTCCGAGGGCGCCGCCCCGGTCTTCGTCTTCTTCCTGGACGGGCTGTGGGAAGAGAAGATGTGACGCCCACGCTGGCATACCTACTCAAACTGCATTGGCAAACGGCCAAGGTTCACTGTCAACGGACAATGAGGCCGCACGGGTAGGTGCAACACGGCCGCCGGGCCCGCTCTGCGGGGTATTTGCGCAGGTCAGGGGTGCAACACTGACGTTGTGTTGCACCCCGTGTTGCACCTGCGTTGCACCCCCGCTGTCCTCTGACACTGAACGTTGACCGTTTGCCACTGAAGGTTAACCAAGCCGCTCCTCTGCCACCAAAGGTTGACCATTGGGCTGTTTCTGCCAC
>NZ_JBEXKB010000163.1:0-6047 GCF_040609455.1 Kitasatospora sp. NPDC004669 | reverse complement strand
CACCAACCGCCATCGCTCCACCGTCGCACCCTCGCCCCCACCGAGGGTGCGACCAACCATGCACCACTTGACAAAACGCCCTACATATCAGGGCCGGCCCGCGTGCAATGCTGTCCGCCGACACGGCGACATCGTGGACACCAAGGAGGGGTGGATGGCCAGTGTGAGAGTGACGGTCTGCCTGCCGGCCAAGGCTTCGGACGACATCGAGGGGGCGCTCGACGAGGCCCTCGCCCCTTTCTACCTCGATACGGACGACAACCCCGTCGACCGCGGCATGTGGGACTCGCGCCGAATCGTCGGAGGTAGCGACGGCACCGGGTTCGCCGTCGTCTCCGGACACGAGAACGACCCGAGGCTCGTCCACGACGACCCCAGGTACGACGGCACGCCCTGCCCCAGCGCCCCCGGAGTCTGCGCCGGAGGACCGCGCGCCCTGCTCGACTTCTCACAACCGCTCGCGGCATCCGAGCGCGCGGCCGCAGCCTCCTGGGACCTCTGGCACCGCCTGACCGCCGTCCACCCTCCCGCCGTACCGCTCGCGGACTTCGTGGACCGCTGGTGGAACGACCCCGACGCCTTCCCGGACGACCGCCGGGGCGACAACATGTTCGCCGCCTACCGCAGCCAGCCGCTCATCCGGGCGTTCCTCGACCACCCCCACAGCCTCGGCCGGGGCAACCTGCGCTTCCCCCACCCCGCGGAACACCCCGTCATCACCCACGACGGCGACCGTGACGCCTACATCCGCCGGCTCACCTCGCCGTACCCGCCGAGTACGGACGTGCTCACCCTCGACGGCTGGTGGCTGGAGGGTGGCAGCAACGCCGTGCACGCCACCTGCGACCCGAGCCAGTGCCCCCACGAACGGCCGGGGCCCACTGTGTGGCCGGGCAGTGAGGCGTACCTCGCCTCACTGCCCGGCGATACGATCCTGGTCCGGCTGCGCGGGCACGTCTGACGTTCTCTTCGGCGCTGTCGAGACCGGTGAACAATCCGCGCGAGCACGCACCATCGCCGCTGGCCTCCGCCACACCTCCTACGAGCCCTTCACCTGCCCGCTCGACCTCCTCGGCATTGTCTGACCAGCGAACTCGCGAGATCACCGGACTTTGCAACACCCCTGCACCGCGTGCGGCGCTCATTCCGAGGTCGAGGGAGGAACCGGTGGGCGCCCGTGCTTCTGTTCGCCCGATTCCCACCTCTGATCCCAGGAAGGCATTCCGTGCGTCAGGGTGACTGCTCAGCGTCCGTCATGAAGCGGTCCGGCCCCGGGTGAGTACCTGCACGACGGACAACGGACAGAACTGAAAGACCCCCATAACTTCACTGCACGTCACCCCCGGCACCACCACGACGTCGCCTGCTGGCTGCAGCACCACGTCGGGTGCCGGGTGACCGTGGACACCGGCCCGAGCCGCGCCTACTGGACTGAGCGCCACAACCTTCTCGTCACCAACAAGAAGCTCGGCGCGGCGCTGTACGTGGACGACCGCGCCCTGACCTTCACCGGCGACTGGGACACCGCCCTCGCCGAGGCGCTGCGCCGCATCGGCGAGCCTCCCGGCCCGGCCGCGCAGCCCGCCGAGGACGTCCCGGCGCTGACGATCCGCCAGCCCTGGCTCGCCTGTACTCTCGGGGGTACCAGTCCCGGCGCGGAAGTTCTCGGAGTTTCCGCAGCTCAGTGGCTTGGAGCCCGAACCTACTGATCCCAACATGTGTGGTGCAAGGAGGCTCACTGACGCGACCTGGTGCATCGGCTGCTGATCGGGCGGGTACCAGCGGGCACTGCTGGCGTCAGGCGCTTCCCGCTGCCCGCCTCTTGAGATATCCCTGTGTGCGTGAGAGCGCGTGGGCCATCAGGCCGTTTGCCAGGAGTAGCAACCATCCCCCAGGCATGTAGACGGCACGAACCGTGTATCCCGATTCGCTGTCATCCGAGATCTCCAGGCCGAGTGTCATCGCGAGCACCCACAGACCGAGGAGCGTGACGAGCGTGATCCAGCCAGCACAGATCCCGCCTGCCGCCAGGCCCCACATTTTGAGGCCATGACCGCTGGCCAGCCCCAGTAGGAACAGGACCGCCAAGACGAGGCTGGCCGCAGTGCCAATGATCCCGAGCGGTATCGGCTGCCAGCTCAGGTCCACTCCGGGGATGCCGATGGAAACTGGTTCCCATGGGTGGTGCCAGTTGAAGGCCCCGGTCACATGTGCCACTTGAGTGCCGGAGGACTCCTTCTTCCAGGTCTCCGACATGAACGGCAGCAAGCTTGCCGAGAGGAGTGCCGCCGCTGCCAGGAGGATCTCCGTCACATGTGTGGCGATCACGCCGCCCGCCGTGGCGAGCGCGGTCGGTTTCGGCGCCTGATCCGGTGGGTTCTGAGGATCGGGCACCGCAGTGGGGGCCGACGATGCGACGGGCCTGATCTTCGGCGTTTTGCCGCCTACGTTGTCCGTGGTGGTACTGGGGGAATCCGGCTGATCGGGGGAGACGGTGCTGGCCGCTCCCGCGTCAGGGGCGATGAGGGCGCGCAAGGCGCTGGTGCGCTCCTGGATCGCCGCACGGGCACCGGTGATCCTCATCCAGGCGCCCGGACCGAGCGCGTCGCCCTGTTCCTCCTCGCACCACTTCCGCACACGTACCGGTGTCGGGCGCTGGTCAGGGTCCTTGTGCAGGCAGGCGGTGATCAGCTGGCGTAACGGTGGGGCGATGACGGAGACGTCCGGGGTGTCAGCGACGACGCGGTGGGCTACGGCCCACTCGTTCTCTGCGGCGAACGCCTCACGGCCGGTGGCGAGGAAGTACAGGGTGGAGCCGAGGGCGAAGACGTCGGAGGCCGCGCCCACGGCTCGGCCCGAGGCCTGCTCGGGCGACATGTACAGCGGGGTGCCGATCCGGGTGGAGTGGCTGGTGTAGGTCACCGACTGTGTCAAGGATTTGACGATGCCGAAGTCGATGACCTTCGGGCCGCTCTCGTCCAGGATGATGTTCCCGGGCTTGAGATCCCGGTGCACCACCTTCGCGGTGTGGATGTCGGCGAGGGCGTGGGCGATGCCCCAGGCCAGCAGCATCACCTGACCGGCAGGCAGTGGTCCGTGCTCGACCACCAGGTCCCGCAGGGACGGCCCGGCCACGTACGTCGTGGCCAGCCATGGCCGCTCGGCTCGGGTGTCAGCGTCCAGCAGAGGTGCGAGGTGGGCGCCGCGCACCTTCTGCGCGGCGCCCACCTCGCGCGCGAACCGCTGCCCGAACTCCGGGTCCCTGGCGAACTCGTTACGGATCACCTTCACAGCCGCCGGCTGCCCGCCAGGGGAAAGGGAAAGGAACACCTGCCCCATACCTCCCTCGCCCAGCCGCGCCACCAGCCGAAAGCCCCCGAGACTGTCCGGATCGTGCGACTGCAGTGCAGGAAACCGAAATGCCGCCTTCGACATGAAGCGCTCCCCTTGTCTTCCCGCCCTGAGATACCTCACGACTCGACCGCCCGACGCATTCGCCCACGAGGGTAGAGCCCCTACCTGACGCCCCGCCAGTTCCGCCGAGAGTCCGACCCACCTCGCAGGGACGCCTGCGGTCCTTAGCTTCCGGCCTGGTGTACCAGGCCAGCTGGCTGGGGCCGAGTGTTCAGCCTGGTCATCAGCTCGCGGTTGGCTGCTCGTGCGGCTTCAAGGTCCTGGTCGCGCTCGTCGAGCCGGGCGGTGAGATCTACTACCTGCTGCTCCAACGCCGTGATGCGGCGGTGCAGTTGCTCGACGTCTGCTGGGACGCCGATTCCCGATTCGTGCCAGACCTGCTCGCCGAGCAACTCCGCGAGCTTGTGCTCCAGTTGTCGGATCCGGTTGGCCTGCCGTCCGGCCCGGTCGTTGGCGCTGGCCAGGTCGGCTTGGAGCGAGGCCCGGCTGACCAGCGGGCCCGTCCCGTCCGTGCCCGGCGGTTCGCTGGCGGCCGCGTGGATCCGGGTGAGCAGGTCACGGTGCCGGTACACAAAGGTGCGGTCCACTCCGGCGGCGCGGGCGATCGCGGACACGCTCATTTCGGCGCCGTTCTTGGCAGCCTGGTGGAGTGCCTTGAGGACGCGTTCGCGTCGGCGGGCTGAGTCGGCCCGTCGCCCCTCGATCATCGGGTTGGCGGTCATGCGGTTCGCTCCACTCGCAGGTCGGGCAGGGGCTGGCGGACGCGGGGCAGGCCAAGGCCGATCACGCCGTTGCGGGCGCGGCGGACGATGGCGACGGCTTCCCGGATCTGGGCGTGCTCGTCCTTCCCGAGTTTGTCGAGTTCGGTCTTGACCCGTCCGATCAGTCGGCGGACCCGCGTGATCTCTTCGTCGGAGGGCATGGCCTCGCGTTTCGCCCAGTCGTCGGCGTCGACGGCTGACAGCAGGCGCTCCCGGTTCCGCAGCAGGTCGGTGATGGCTTTGTTCATGAGAACGGACAGCAGATGTTCACCACTTCGGGAGGCACCCCTGCCTGGCCCTGTTCGATTGCGGCAGTCTCGGAGAGTGGGTATCGGTGCCCTCTGCCAGTCGGCTAGTACTCCAGTGCGACTTCGTGATCTATCCGCTCAGAGGGGGCGGTAAGTCGTCGCTGGCAACAGCTCAGGATCGCGCGGGTCAGGATTTAAAGCGGATGCGGACCATAAGGTCGTCCTCGGCGAGAGCGTCGAGGTAGCGGTCGGCAAAGTCGAAATACCGGTGGCCGACGAGAGCGTTGGGGTCGCTGGACGTGCAAGTGCCGTCGAGCCACTCGCCGTCCAGGGTGAGCAGCACGTTGGTCGGCAAGATGCGGGAGACCTTCCGACGCACGTGCTGCTCGCGGTTGCCGGCATAGTAGGCGACCGGATCCTGCATTCTGGCCCACCGGGGGGCCTGCTCGCTGCTCGCCCGCAGGGCTGCCACGGCCCGGATGACAGGCTGCTCGAAGAACGCCGCCGCCCAGCCGGCCGAGCGGTCGGACGCCTGTGCCATCATGACGCTCGCCGACAGCGCGGGTTCGAAGTCGGCGCTGAAGGCGGCCCAGCCGTCCCAGTCCGCGCCAGCCGTATCCGCCGCTGGCGCGCGGTCGCGGTCCGGATCGAGCAGACCACGTGGGCCGCCGTCGCAGCGCTCGGCCGGCTGTGGTGGCCGCGGGCTGCCGTCGGACCAGAGCGGGTTGCGTGCCAGCCGCGGATCGGCCTCGTATCCGGCACGGACCGCCAAGCCGTCTGCGCCATCGCCGCCGAAGACGTGCCACCACTGCCACTCGCCCTGCCAGACGCCGCCCGACGGGATCTCGGCGTCATTCCAGAACGGGGCCATCGCGGCAGCCAGCGCGTGGGGTACGTCGGCGGGGTCGGTGGGCGGCAGGCAGACAGTGAGCATGTCTCGGGCCATGGCCTCGCCTTCGCTGGTGGGTGGCATCGATCGTCGGAGTCGGCCGTAGCGTAGCGGGGCGCTGGCGCGGCCTCATCGCAATTTCCGCCGTCCCCGCCCCCTGCCACCGTCGCCCCGCCCTCCCCGACACAACAGCCCGACAACGCTCGTGGCGAGGCCGCAGGAGGTGAGGGTGCTGCTTCTGGGCTGCGCGGGTGAGAACCGCAGGCGCGATGATCGGGGGTTGTGTCGACTCTTGAAGATCGTATGGTGGCCGTGGGCCGTGGCATAGACGCCGCCCGCTGGCAGACGATGTTCGAACAGGCCATGGACCGGATCGCGGGTCGGTTCAGACGGGTTGAGCCGCGTGCCACTGCCCGTGCCTTCGTGCTCGCCCTGTTGTCCGGCGTCGAGCGGAAGAACTGCTGGCGGCTGGCCGAACAAGCCGGCCATGCCCGCCCCGGGCCGATGCAACGGCTACTGCGAAGCACCCGCTGGGACGCCGACGCGGTCCGCGACGACGTCCGCGTCTACGTCCTCGAACACCTCGGCACCGACGACGGCGTCCTGATCGTGGACGAGACAGGCTTCCTGAAGAAAGGCACGGTGCAGTCAACCCGTCAGCGCAACAGGGGCTCCAGCCTATCGGCTGGCGTGTCGAAGTCGAGGGTCTTCCGGGGGCGTGTGTTCAGCTTCAAT
>NZ_JBEXKB010000162.1:0-6164 GCF_040609455.1 Kitasatospora sp. NPDC004669 | reverse complement strand
TGATCACAGAGCGTCGCAACTCCATGATCACGGGACCTGTGCCTGTCCCGTCTGCCAACTGTGCCCGAACCGCCGTCTATCTGCGCAGGCTCTTAGGAGAAAGGAGCAGACGGAGGGGGTTGTCGGAATATCCGGCAGCCCGAAAACCGCCCCTGAGCTGCGGAAATGATCGGCGGCCGGCGGAGGTGGCGGGGTACCTACGGTGGTAGCTGCGGGCGCACCTGCGGTGGCGCCTACGGTGCCACCCACGGTGGTGCCTACGTGCAGTCGGGGCGGCGCCGGGAGCAGCCGGCCGGGCCGCCACCGGGTCGGCGCGGACGGCTTCGCCGGACGCGCAGAAGAACACCGGCCCGCCGCAGGCGCGAACCCCGAACCGACCGACCACCTCCACATGTCGGCATACACCTGAACGTGAACGTGCTCAACCCTGTACAGGTGAACGTGCTCAGTTGATGATGCGCTGACCACAGGCTCTCGTCAGTCCGCAATGGACGGTCGGCGGCGTCGGGCGGCCGGGCACTTCTCATGCCACCTTGATGACAACCTTGCCCGAGGTGTGACCGTTCTCGACGGTGGCGAGAGCGGCCGGGGCGTCGGAGAGCGGATGGATCGCGGTGATCACGGGTGCGAGGACTCCGTCGAGGGCCAGCCGGGCGGACCGCTCCAGGTTCTCGCGGTCGAGGCGACGCTCGACGAAACGCCCACCGAGATCGGGCACAGACATATCACCCACGGCAATGACGTTGCGGGGATCCCGGGCCAGTGGAGCGACCGTCCGCAGCGAGGCGCCTCCGACCAGGTCGACGATCCCGTCGAAGCCGTCCGGAACCAGCTCGCGTGCCGCGGTGACGACGTCCTCGGCGGCGTAGTCGATGAACCGCACCCCGATGGCCTCGGCGTGCTCGCGTTTGGCGGTACTCCCGGTGCCGATCACACGCAGCTCGCGCCCGATAGCCAGCCGGGCGACGGCGAGGCCGACCCCGCCCCCGACCCCGTTGACCAGGACCGTGGCACCGGCCGGAAGGCCGAGCTGGTCGAGCACGTCCACCGCGGTCGTCCCGGCCACTGGCAGCGTTGCCGCCACGGTCGCGGACAGACCCTCCGGGATGCGCGCGGTGTTCGGCGCGGACAGCACCGTCGTCTCGGCGTAGGTGCCGCCACCGGTGAGTGCGAAGCCGAAGACCGCGTCACCCACCTCGAGCCCTTCGACATCCTCGCCCCGGGCGAGAACGAATCCGGCTGCCTCCATGCCCAGCACGCGGGGAAACGGACGCCCGCCGTCGAGCCCGTCGACCAGGCCCGAGCGCAGAAGGTGGTCGAGGGGATTCACGCCGGCCACGGTGACCCGGATCAGCACCTCGCCGCGACCGGGAACGGGATCGGGACGATCGAAGAACTCCTGCACCTCGGGCCCGCCATACCTGCCAAAACCCCACGCCTGCCCCATCTTCCGCCGCCTCTCGTGTGACCGACCCCGGTGGTTCCGGGCGCTGTCGCCATCCTCACCTCTGACATTGGTGTAAGGGGCAACCGGCTGAGATGCAGATCACAGCATCAGGCCGACTGCGCCACCGGTTCCGGGGCCGTGGACAGCTCCGCCCGGTGCCGGCTGTTGGCCCTGATCAGCACGTCGAGTGCATCCCGGGTCCCGATCAGGTGCGCGATGTCGGCGTCGATCCGGTCGCGCTCGCGCATCATCGCCGTGAACGTCTCCTCGGCGACGCCCAGGTCACCCGGGACGTCCACACACGGCAGAACAGTCGCGATCACCCGGCTGGACATACCCGCGTCGAACAGCTGCCGGATGAGCGACACGCGCTGGACCGCAGCATCGGAATAGTGACGCTGCCCCGCGTCGGAGCGTGAGCTGGCCAGCAGGCCCTGCTCTTCGTAGTACCGCAGTGAGCGCGGACTCACGCCCGTGCGCTTGGACAGCTCGCCTATCCGCATCCCTGAGAGCCTACGCCCGCGTGCTCCGGGTTCAGACCGCCAGCGAGTCATGGATGCTCGCGGACACCCCCACGGCCGCAGGGTTGTCGTCCCGGTCCCACGACTGAACACGTTCGTCTGTACGCGCCTGAGCACTTTCCTGGCTCTGGCAAGATTTTCGTAGCCGGAGATCACCCCGGGCCAGCGGTCGACTGGTTTGCCAGTGGGCAACCTCTGAGAGGGCGGTATGTGACGTTATGTCGTATCTGTCGCCTGGAATGTGTGGGACCGCGGCATCCGTGCTGACCAGAGGGCGCCCGTGCTGGAGTGTCTCCCGTGAACGACCGCCAGCCCTACAAGAGCGACTTATCCGACCCCGATCGAGCCCGTGATCGCCGCTTGGAAAGCCCGATACCGCTCCGTCAGCGGCCACCGGGCAACTACGACATGCGGGCTCTCAACCACGACGAAGGCCCGGACCAAGGTCCGGGCCTTCGATCAAGGCAGAGGATGCGAGATGCGAACTCGTGAGGGTTGCCCCCAACACGCTTTCCAATTGTTCGTCCGGGTGCCCGTGGGCGGTCGCAGGCGTCCCGACCTGCGGCAGAGCGGCACCGCGGCTCGGCGCTGAACGGCGCTGATCGCAATCAGAACCGAACCTGGAGTCAGGGGCGGTCGCGCCGCCATGGGTTGGGGCGTCGACGATGTGGCGAGCGGCGCGTCACCTGGCGAGCGGCTCGCTGGTGATCGCGGGTCGGACCTTGGTGAGCATCAGGTCGAGGAACTGGTCGGGGTGGCGGAAGCTCGAGAAGTGGCTGGCATCCCGGATGAGGGCGAACTCCTTGGCCGGGGCGGTGACGTCGTCGAAGAACCGCCGGGCCGGCTCGGGCGGGGTGAGCATGTCGCTGTCGCCCTGGAAGATGAAGAACGGGAGCGAGAACGCGGTGCCCTCGGCCCACTCGTTGATGGCCAGGGCCTGCGGTCCGAGCTGTTCCGAGAAGCTCATGCCCTTCATGTAGGCCCGCAGCCCACGCAACGTGTGCAGGGGTGAGAACCACAGCGAGCGGACCACCACGGTCTTCATGGTGTCGAAGGTCAACGGGTCGGAGGTGACGGCGATCTTGGCGTGCTCCGCCCACTGGTGTGCGTTCCATGCCGTGGCGTCCGGGCCCATCGCGGTGACGGCAGACAGTTCCTTGCGCTTGCCTGCTTGCCGCAGGCGGTCGCACAGGGCGTGGTAGGCCGAGCTGTCGCGTTCGCCCGCTATGACGTTCTGGTCGGTGCCGACGTAGGCCGAGTACAGCTCGGGGTGGCTGCGGGCGAGGCGCAGCCCGAGGAGGCTCCCGAAGGAGTTGGCGACCAGCAGCACCTTTGGGAGGCCGAGCCTGGCTCGGACGTGCTCGGTGACTTCCAGAGCGTCTTGCTGGAGCCGGTCGAGGCTCATCTCGCCCTGTCCGGCCGGGCCGGCGGCGGCGAAGGTCTTGCCGGCGCCGCGCATGTCCCAGCGCACGATCGTGAAGTGCCGCTCCCAGCTGCGGGTGCGGGGGATGAAGACCAGGTTGGAGGCGCCGGGGCCGCCGTGGATCTCCAGGATCACCGGGTTGCGCAGATCCTCGCCGCGGATGGAGACCCACTGGTCGATGCCGCCGATCCGGACGAAGCCGGACTCGTCGATGCCGTTCGGGGTGGTGATGCGCAGTTGCTTGGTGAGGCGGGCGCGCTTGAGCTGCCGGTAGCCGAGCAGACCGGCGACGGGCGTGGCGAGGGCGGCGGCGGTGACGGCGGTGATGGTGGCGAGCATGGTGTATCCCCCAAACTGTTTAATGCATCAGCAGTTCTGATGTGTTTAAGGTATACACAGTTCCGGAGGGCGTCAACCGGCGCCGCGACCAACGAGGGAGAAGGGGAGCCGGAAATGGCCAAGGAGAAGGCGCGTGACCTGCGCGCGGGCATCGCACTGCTGTGGGGCGAGCAGGACCAGCCGACCCGCGGCCCCAAGCCGAGCCTCACCCCCGGGCGCATCGCCGAGGCCGCCGTGGCCATCGCCGACACCCAGGACCTGGCGGCCGTCTCCATGAGCAAGGTCGCCGCCGAGTTCGGCATGTCGGCGATGGCGCTATACCGCTATGTGCCGGGTAAGACCGAACTGGTCGAGCTGATGGTCGAGTCCGTCCTCGCCCAGGTCCCCGACCTGTCGGCGGCGGGAAGCGGCTGGCGGCCGCAGATCATAGAGTGGGCCCGCCAGTCCGAGCGCATACACCGCGCGCACCCCTGGCTGCTGGCGGCCACCGCGATGCGCCGTCAGCTCATGGGGCCGCACCAGCTCGGCTGGTTGGACGCGGCACTCGCGGCGCTGGAGCCCACCGGCCTGACCGCGGCCGAGCAGCACCGGGTCTTTATCCTCGTTACCGGCTTCGTGCGCACCCATGTCCAGCAGTTGCTCGACTTCGACGAGGAGCACAGCCGGGAGTGGAACCACCTCACCGGCGAGCTGCTTGACCGGCACGCCGACCGCTTCCCTGCTCTGACCCGCGCCATCGCCGCCGGCGCCTTCGCCCCCGACGCCACCGACACGCTGGAGTTCGGCCTCGACCGCGTCCTCGACGGCGTCCAGACCCTCATCGACCGCCGCTAGCACGGTGGGCCTGGTCGTGGGATCGCTGGGCGGCTATGGCCGCGGCCGAGTGAACCACCCCTGCTCGGTCTCGACCAGGATCCCGCGCTCGACCAGCCGCTTGAGCTTCAGGCGGACGTTGTTGACGTTGTTGGGCGCGATCTCCACGTCCATCGCCTCGCACACCGCCCGTGCCCGCAACGGAGCGTCGGCTGCGGCGAACACCGCCATAATCTGCTGGTAGGCCGGATGATCCGGCAGCTTCGCGGCCGGCGGCGCGGGCGGCCGCGGATCGGGCAGCTCCAGCAGCGTCTTGCGGGTGATCCGGATCTCCCCGATGGCCTTCTCCAGCCCGTCCAGCAGCGCAGTCAGCTCCGCGATCTTCTCCTGGGCCGTCTCGGCCTGCACGGCGATCTCCCGCTCCCGCTCCTCCAGCCGCACCAGCACCGCGCCCAAGGTCAGCTCCCCGCCGGTCATGCGCCGTGCCATGCGGGGGCGGATGTCCCGGTCAGCATCCTCGACATCCGGTCGCTTATGGCCCAGTACACCCTCGACTCGGCGGAGGCGGGCCGATGCTCGTAGTCGCGTACCAGCCTGCGGTGCAGCATCAAGACCCCGTTCGTCTGCTCCACCACCCATCTCTTGGGCTGTGGAACGAACCCGGTGTCTCCGGGGTTGCGCTTCACGACTTCGACTTCGATGCCCACCTTCGCCCCATGGTCCTTGACGGTGCTCTTGAAGCCTTGGTCCACCAGGGCCTTCTTCACGATGCCCGGCTCGGTGCTGGCGACCACCCTGTCCAGCAACGCGGTACCGACGGCGTTGTCGTGGACGGAGGCGGCCAGCACCACCACTGCGATCACCAGACCCAGCACGTCAACGGCCAGTCCCCGCTTGCGCCCCTGCACCTTCTTGTTCGCATCCCGCCCCGTGGTGTCGGCCGGGACTCCGGCGGCGGCATGCTGGCTCTGGGTGTCGAGCACTACCAGGCTGGGGTCGGCAAATCGGCCTCTCTTCTCCCGCGCCTGCCAGCGCAGCAGGTCGTGAATGGTCTGGTCGGTGCCGTCGTCGCGCCACTTGTAGAAGTAGTACTTCACCGCGCCGGCGGGCGGAAGGTCGTGGGGGAGGTAGTCCCACTGGCAGCCAGTGCGGGACTGGTACAGCAGGGCGTTGACGATCTCCCGCATGTCGTAGTTGCCCTGGTGGCCGCTCACCGAGCGGTGCCGGGCCTTCCAGGCGGTGATCACGGGCTCGATCAGGGCCCAGCGTTCGTCGGATAAGTCACTCTTGTAGGGCTGGCGGTCGCTCACGGGGGACACTCCAGCACGGCTGGGCCCTCTGGTAAGCGCGGATGCCGCGGTCCCACACGATCCGGCGACGACAGATGCGGCATCACGTCACATACCGCCCTCTGACTGTGTTCTGTTGAACTATCCACACTGTTACCGCAGTTGGCCAATGTGCTGGTTGTCTCGGTCGATGTTTCCGATGCTGTCGTGGCGGTCCGCGCCCGCACACGGTCCGGTGTTCCAGCGGCGTGTACGGGATGCGGCCAGCTGACCGAGTGGTGCCACAGCCGTTATGTGCGGCATCTCGCCGATGTCGCGCTCGGCGGCCGGCC
>NZ_JBEXKB010000161.1:0-6194 GCF_040609455.1 Kitasatospora sp. NPDC004669 | reverse complement strand
GCGCCCGCACCATCCCCGTCGACTACGCCTCCCACAGCCCCCAGGTCGAAGCCATCCGCGACCGGGTCCTCACCGACCTCGCCGACCTCACCCCCACCAGCGGCAGCATCCCGTTCCACTCGACCGTGACCACCGAACCGATCGACACCGCCACGCTCGACGCCGACTACTGGTACACCAACCTCCGCAACCCCGTCCTCTTCGAACAGACCGTCCGCAAGCTCGTCGAAACCGGCCACACCACCTTCATCGAAACCAGCCCCCACCCCGTACTCACCAACCCCGTCGAAGAGATCCTCGACGGCACCGGCCGGGCGATCGGCACCCTGCGCCGCGACCACGGCGACCTCGCCCGCTTCCTCACCTCCACCGCCCAAGCCCACACCACCGGCACCCCCATCACCTGGCCCGTTCCCACCCCCAGCCACCCCCTCGACCTCCCCACCTACCCCTTCCAGCACGACAGTTACTGGCTGAAGCCCGCCCCCGGCGGCGCCGGTGCCCAGGCCCTCGGCCTCCGGCCCCTCGACCACCCCTTCCTCGCCGCCGCCAGCGCCCTCCCCGACGGCACCCACCTCCTCACCGGTCGTATCAAGCCCGCCGACCACACCTGGCTCGCCGACCACACCGTCCACGGCACCACCCTGCTGCCCGGCACCGCCTTCCTCGACCTTGCCCTGCACGCCGCCCACCACACCGAGCACCCGCAGGTCGCCGAGCTGACGCTGCACCACCCTCTGGTCCTCGGCGACTCCGCCCCCATCGACCTGCACGTCACCACCGCGCCCGCCCCCGACAGCCCCGACCAGCACACCCTGACCATCCACACCCGCCCCACCGACTCCCCCACCCAGCCCTGGACCCTCCACGCCACGGCCACCCTCAGCGCGCAGACACCGGCACCCCCAACCGGCCACACCGCGTGGCCCCCCACCCACGCGGCCCCGCACCCGACCGCCGACTTCTACCCCCGCCTCGCAGCCCACGGGTACACCTACGGCCCTGCCTTCCAGGGGCTGCACACGGCCTGGACGAGCGAGACCACCACCTATGCCGACGTTGCCCTCACCGACGGGACCCCCGATGACGGTTTCGGCATCCACCCGGCCCTGCTCGACGCCGCCCTGCACGCGATCGCCCTCACCGCGGCCGACGACGACCAGGCAGCCGGCCCGCTGCTCCCGTACAACTGGGGCGGCGTGACGCTGCACGCGGTGGACGCGCGCAGCATCCGGGTGGAGGTCGAGCGCACCGGCACCGACCAGGTCTCACTGCTGATCACCGACGAAGCCGGCCAGCCGGTGCTCACCGTCGACGAGTTGACGCTGCGCCGGATCGCTCCGGAGCAGCTGGCGAACGCCGGGAGCAAGCCGTCCGGCGACTCGCTGTTCCGACTGGACTGGACGCCGCTCACCAACCTGGAGACCACCGGCGACTCGCCCGCCATCGCCGTGATCGCCGCGGACTGCGGTCCGGGCGCCGAGGTGGGCGCCGCAGTGGGCGCCGCGGTGGGCGCCGTCGTCCACCCCTCCCTCGCCGAACTCGCCGCCGCAGGACCGCTTCCGGAGTTCGTGGTGGCCCCGGTCAGCGGTGCCGCCGACAACGGCGCCGACCCTGTGCAGGCCGCCCACGACACGGGCGCCCGGGCCCTCGCCCTGGTCCAGGAGTGGCTGGCGGCCGGCTTCGACGGGTCGACCCGCCTGGTGGTGCTCACCGGCGGCGCGGTCGCCACCCACCCCGCGGAGGACGTCGCCGACCTGGCCGCGTCCACCGCCTGGGGCCTGGTCCGCGCCGTCCAGAGCGAGAACCCGGACCAGTTCGTGCTGCTGGACGTCGACGGGCTGGAGGTGTCCTGGCAGGCTGTCCCGGCCGCTCTCGCCACCGGTGAGCCGCAGCTCGCCGTCCGGGTCGGTCAGGTGGTGGTCCCGCGCCTCGCGCCGGTCGGAGGGGCCGACATCCTGGCCCGGCCGACCGACCCGGGCGCGGTCTGGCGCCTGGACAGCACCGGAAAGGGGACGCTGGAGAACCTCGCGCTGTGCACCACCGCCGAGCCGACCCGCGAACTGGCCGCGGGCGAGGTCCGGATCGCGATCCGCGCGGCCGGCCTGAACTTCCGCGACGTACTCATCGCCCTCGGCATGTACCCGGGTGACGCACCGATCGTCAGCGAGGGCGCCGGCGTGGTCGTCGAGGTCGGTCCCGGCGTCGCCAACGTGGCGCCCGGCGACCGGGTGATGGGCCTGATCGGCGGCGCCGCCGGGCCGGTTGCGGTGACCGACCACCGCTGGGTGACGCCGATGCCGACCGGCTTGACCTTCCAGCAGGCCGCGGCCATCCCGATCACCTTCCTGACCGCGTACTACGGCCTGGTCGACCTCACCACGGTCAGCCCCGGCGAGCGGATCCTGATCCACGCGGGCACCGGCGGCGTCGGCATGGCCGCGATCCAACTGGTCCGCCACTGGGGCGGCGAGATCTACGCCACCGCCAGCCCCAACAAGTGGCACGTGCTGCGCGGACTCGGCATCGACGACGACCACTTCGCCTCCTCCCGGGATCTCGACTTCGAGGCGAAGTTCCTGGCCTCCACCGGCGGCGAGGGCATGGACATCGTGCTCAACTCGCTGGCCCGCGAGTACGTCGACGCCTCGCTGCGGCTGCTGCCGCGCGGCGGCCGCTTCCTGGAGATGGGCAAGACCGACCGCCGCGACGCCGACACCGTCGCCGCCGACCACACGGGCGTCCTCTACCGCGCCTTCGACACGGTGGAGGCGGGTCCAGACCGCATCCAGGAGATGCTGCTCGACCTGGTGGCACTCTTCGACCGCGGTGTGCTCCAGCCGCTGCCGATCCACGCCATGGACGTCCGGCACGCCCCGCACGCCTTCCGCTACCTCCAACAGGCCCGCCACACCGGCAAGCTGGTGCTCACCCTGCCCCGTGAACTGGACCCGGCGGGCACCGTGCTGGTCACCGGCGGCACCGGCACCCTGGGCGCCCACACCGCCAGGCACCTGGTCCGCGAACACGGCGTCGGCCGGCTACTGCTGGTCAGCCGACGCGGCCCGGACGCCCCGGGGGCCGCCGAACTCGCCGCCGAGCTGGCCGAGTCGGGCACCGAGGTCCGGATCGCCGCATGCGACACCACCGATCCGGCGGCACTCGCCGAGCTGCTCGACACGATCCCCGCCGAACAGCCGCTGACCGCCGTCTTCCACAGCGCCGGTGCCCTGGACGACGCCACCGTCGAAGCCCTCACCCCGAAGCAGCTGGAGGCGGTCTTCCGTCCCAAGGTCGACGCCGCCTGGCACCTGCACCGGGCGACCGAGCACCTCGACCTGGCCGCGTTCGTCCTGTACTCCTCCGCCAGCGGCACTCTCGGCAGCCCCGGCCAGGGCAACTACGCCGCCGCCAACCAGTACCTGGACGCGCTCGCCCAGCACCGCCGGGTCCGCGGCCTGCCCGCCCTCTCGCTCGGCTGGGGCCTGTGGGAGGAGACCAGCGAACTCACCGAGTCCGTCGACCAGGCGTCCCAGCGGCGCATGGCCCGCAACGGCGTGCTGTCGCTGACCACCCCGCAGGGGCTCGCGCTCCTCGACACCTCGCTGCGCGACGCCGCCGACGCCGTCCAGCTACCGATCCGGCTCGACCGCGGCGCACTGGCCCGGGCCTCCGCCGTGCCGCGGCTGCTCAGCGCCCTGACTGGCCCCCGGGTGCTCCGCAGCGCCCAGCGGGTCGCCGCAGTCAGCGCGGACGGCCTGCGCGAGAAGCTCGCCGGGCTCACCGAGGCCGAGCAGGACGCCCGGCTGCTGGCCCTGGTCCGCGGGCATGTCGCCGCCGTGCTCGGCCACGCCTCAGCGGAGGAGATCGACCCCAACCGGGCCTTCCAGGCCATCGGTTTCGACTCGCTCACCGCGGTCGAACTGCGCAACCGGCTCAACACCGGCACCGGCCTGCGGCTCTCCGCCACCGCGGTCTTCGACCACCCCACGCCCGCCGCCCTGGCCGCCGAACTGCGCGTCCGGCTCGCTCCCGCGTCGGCGCCGACCGGGGCCGCGGCCGTGCTGGCCGAGCTCGACCGGCTGGAGCGGGCGGCCCTCGCGGTCTCTCCCGAGGACGCCGAACTGGCCCTCCTGGCAGCCCGGTTGCAGACCCTGGCCCGACGGCTCGGGGCGGCCGGCGACACGCTGAGCGAGGCCGAGGTGGTGGAACTCGCCACCGCCTCCGACGAGGACCTCTTCCGCGCGCTGGACAACGAGCTCGGGACCACCGAGGCATGACCCACCACACCGCCACCAGCCCCCGGAACAGCCCGGCAGGCCCTGGTAGCACCACGAACCGCACCACGACCGCCATCAACCAGGAAGGGACCTCGCGGTGAACGAGGAGAAGCTGCGCGAGTACCTGAAGCGTGCGACGGCCGATCTCGTCCAGGCCAACCGCCGCCTGCGGGACGTCGAGGCACGGGACAGCGAGCCGATCGCGATCGTGGGCATGGCCTGCCGGTTCCCCGGCGGGGCCACCACCCCGGACGGCCTGTGGCGGCTTCTCGCGGACGGCGTCGACGCGATCGGCGAACTGCCGACCGACCGCGGCTGGGACGTCGACGACCTCTTCGACCCGGACCCCGAGCGCAGCGGGAAGACCTACTCGCGCAACGGCGCCTTCCTGGACGAGGTCGACCGGTTCGACGCCGACTTCTTCGAGATCAACCCCCGCGAGGCGACCGCCATGGACCCGCAGCAGCGGGTGCTCCTGGAGCTCGCCTGGGAGACCCTCGAGCGGGCCGGCATCGCGCCCGACAGCTTGCGCGGCAGCCGGACCGGCGTGTTCGTCGGCACCAGCGGCCAGGACTACCTGCGGGAACTGCCGGAGCGACTGGAAGGCGTCGAGGGCTACCTCGGCACCGGCAGCGCGCCCAGTGTGACCTCCGGGCGCGTCGCGTACGCGCTCGGCCTGGAGGGGCCGGCGGTCAGCGTCGACACCGCGTGCTCCTCCTCGCTGGTCGCCCTGCACCTGGCCTGCGTGTCACTGCGGCGCGGCGAGAGCGCGATGGCGCTGGCCGGCGGCGTCACCGTGATGGGCACACCCAACGTCTTCCTGGAGTTCAGTCGCCAGCGCGGCCTGGCGCCGGACGGCCGCTGCAAGCCGTTCGCGGCGGCGGCGGACGGCACCGGCTTCGCCGAGGGCGCCGGACTGGTGCTGCTGGAGCGGCTCTCCGACGCCCGAGCGGCCGGGCACCACGTGCTCGCGGTCATCCGCGGCACGGCGGTCAACCAGGACGGCGCCAGCAACGGTCTCACCGCCCCGAACGGGCCGTCGCAGCAGCGGGTGATCCGGGCCGCGCTGGCCGACGCCCGGCTGACCGCCGACCAGGTGGACGCGGTCGAGGCGCACGGCACCGGCACCAAGCTCGGCGACCCGATCGAGGCCCAGGCCCTGCTGGCCACCTACGGACAGGCGCGCAGCGCCGAACAGCCGCTCTGGATAGGCTCGTTGAAGTCCAACATCGGGCACCCCCAGGCGGCCGCCGGCATCGGTGGCGTGATCAAGATGGTGCAGGCGATACGGCACGGCGTGCTGCCCAAGACCCTGCACGTGGACGAGCCCACCCCGCACGTGGACTGGACCGAGGGCGCCGTCGAACTACTCACCGAGGCGCGGGACTGGCCGGAGACCGGGGAGCCGCGCCGGGCTGCCGTGTCCGCCTTCGGCATCAGCGGGACGAACGCGCACCTGATCCTGGAGTCCGCCCCGGCCGTCGAGGTCGGGGAAGGCGAGAAGGCCGACGAGGACGCCGTCGCACCCCTGTTGCTCTCCGGCAAGAGCGAGGCCGCGCTGCGCGAGCAGGCGGCTCAGCTCGGAGCGTTCCTGACCGACCATCAGGACATCGACCCGACCGCAGCGGCGGGCGTCCTGGCTTCGGGACGTTCGCACTTCGCACATCGGGCCGTGGTGTTCGGCGACGGGCGCGACGCGCTCCTCACCGGGCTGGCGGCTGTGGCCGAAGGGGCCGACAGCCCGCAGGCCGTCCAGGGGACGGTACGCGGCGGCAAGGTCGCCTTCCTGTTCACCGGACAGGGTGCGCAACGGCTCGGCATGGGCCGGGAGTTGTACGAAGCCCAGCCGGTGTTCGCGACGGCCTTCGACGAGGTCTGCGCGGCGCTGGACACCCACCTGGAGCGGCCACTGCG
>NZ_JBEXKB010000160.1:0-6207 GCF_040609455.1 Kitasatospora sp. NPDC004669 | reverse complement strand
ATTCGCTGGACCTTGTTCTGGATCTGGTCGGTGCTCACGCCCCGTGCCGCCCCGGCCCCCCGCCCCCCCCCCGGGGGGGGGGGGGCGCCGCCCGCGGCGGTGGAGCGCGGTCAGTCGAGGCCGGCGAGCGCCATCCGGATCAGCTCGTCGGTGTCGGCCTCCTGGATGGAGGCGCTGCGGTCCTCCGGGGCCGGCGCCGGCTCGGCCGTCCGGCCCAGGCGCAGCAGCGGTTCGATCAGCCCGGACGCCCGTAGGACGTCCAGCGGGATGGCGGCCAGGGCCTGGCGGATCGTCGCCTCGTCGGCGGTGTCGGCACCGTCGTCCGCGCCGCCGCCGTCACCGAGGCCGAGGCGGACGTCCAGCTCCTGGGCCATGGCGACGGGCGTGGGGTAGTCGAAGACGAAGGTGCTCGGCAGCCGCAGACCGGTGAGCCGGCCCAGGCTGTTGCGCAGCTCGACGGCCATCAGGGAGTCGAAGCCGAGGTCCATCAGGCCGCGGTCCGGGCCGATCGCGCGCGGGCTGTCGTGGCCGAGGATCTCGGCGATCCTGGTACGC
Source organism: Kitasatospora sp. NPDC004669 (assembly GCF_040609455.1). NCBI lineage: Bacteria > Bacillati > Actinomycetota > Actinomycetes > Kitasatosporales > Streptomycetaceae > Kitasatospora > Kitasatospora sp. NPDC004669. Next base: position 5,652 of record NZ_JBEXKB010000160.1, on the reverse strand, counting down.
GCGAGGTCCAGCAGGGCGTCGAGTCGTTCGGCGGCGCTGAGCACCGCCAACCGCTCGCGCAGCACGGGCTCGTCGGCCGTCCGGGTGGCCCCGGAGACCGCGTGGGCCGCCGGGCGGACCAGCGAGCGGAAGAGCGGCGGCACCGTCTCGGCGCTGCGCAGTGCCGCCGTGTCGACCCTGGCGGGTACGAGCACCGGCCGGTCCGTGAGAAGCGCCCGGTCGAACAGGGCGAGCGCGTACCCGGCGGACATCGGCGCGATGCCCGAGCGGCGCAGTCGGGCCTGGTCCTGGGTGTCCAGGGTGCCCGCCATGCCGCCCGGCTGGGCCCAGAGGCCCCAGGCGAGGGAGTGGGCGGGGAGGCCGTGGGTGTGGCGGTGGGTGGCGAGGGCGTCGAGGTAGGCGTTGGCGGCGGCGTAGTTGGCCTGTCCGGGGCTGCCGATGGTGGCGGCGATGGAGGAGTAGAGGACGAAGGCGCGCAGGTCGAGGTGTTCGGTGGCCTGGTGGAGGTGCCAGGCGGCGTCGATCTTGGGTCGGAGGACGGTGGTGAGGCGTTCGGGGGTGAGTGAGGTCAGGGTGGCGTCGTCGAGGAGACCGGCGGCGTGGATGACGGCAGTGAGAGGGTGGTCGACGGGGACGCTGTCGATGAGGGCGGTGACGGCGTCGGGGTCGGTGGTGTCGCAGGCGGTGACGGTGACGGTGGCGCCCAGTTCCCGGAGCTCGTCCATGAGCCGGGCGGCTCCCGGGGTGTGGGGGCCGCGTCGGCTGGTGAGCATCAGGTGCCGCACACCGTGAGTGGCGACGAGGTGGTGGGCGAGGAGGGTGCCGAGGGTGCCGGTGCCGCCGGTGACCAGGACGGTCCCGTTCGGGTCCAGCGGGCGCGGCTCGGCCAGGGCCTCGGACGCGCCGACGGCGGCCAGGCGCGGAGCCAGGAGCTGCCCGTCACGCAGGGCGAACTGCTCCTCCTCGACGGCGAGCGCGGTCGGTAGGGCCAGCCAGGAGGCGTCGCTGCCGTCGTGGTCGACCAGCACGAACCGGCCGGGGTGTTCCGAGAGCGCCGCGCGGACCAGGCCCCAGGCGGGCGAACCCGCCGGCGCCGGGACGTCGTCGCCCGGGCGGGCCGCCACGGCGCCCCGCGTCACCACCACCAGTCGGCTGTCGGCGAGCCGCTCGTCGGCGACGAAGTCCTGAACGGCCGTGAGAACGGCCTCCGCGGTGCGGTGGGCGGCCGCCACCGGGTCGGGCCCGTGGTCGGTGTCGGCCTCGGCGGGCAGGACGAGGAGCACGTCGGTCGGCGGGGCGTCGGCCGTCTTCTCGGCGAGGGTCTCAAGGTCCGGGTGGACGTCGAGGGACAGGCCTGAGGGCACCTCCACAAGGGTGCCGAGTGCGGCGAGACGGGCCGACTCCGAGGCCGACCGGGCCACGGTGACCCAGTCGAGTCCGTACAGCGGGGCGGCGGCGCCGGCGCGGTGGAACGTCGCCGGGTCGACCGGGCGTACGGTCAGAGACTCGACGGAGGCCACCAGCGCGCCGGTGACCGGCTCGGTGAGGGCGAGGGCGAGACCGTCCGCACCGAGGCGGGACATCCGCACGTGCAGTGCGGTCCCCGCGTTGCTCCGGAGGCTGACGCCCTGCCACGCGAAGGGCAGCCGGAGGCCGTCGTCGGCGCCGGACCAGACCAGCAGCGGGTGCAGGGCGGCGTCGAGCAGCGCCGGGTGGAGGGCGAACCCGTCCGTCGCGGTGCCCTCGGGGAGGACGATCTCGGCGTAGAGGTCCGTCCCGTGTCGCCAGACGGCCCGCAGGCCGCGGAAGAGCGGACCGTAGTCGATGCCGGCTGCGGCGACCTGCGCGTACAGGGGCTCGACCGGCACCGGCTCGGCGCCCGCCGGTGGCCAGGCCTCCGGCCGGGGCGCAGCGGCGGACGGCGCGCTCACGGCGAGCCGGCCGGAGGCGTTGCCGACCCACTCCTGGGCCGCCTCGTGGTCGGTCGGGCGCGGGCGGGAGCGGAAGTCGATGGGGCGGGCCCCCGACTCGTCCGCCGGGCCGACGAGCACCTGGAACTCGACCTCGCCCCGCTCGGGAAGCACCAACGGGTGCTCCAGGGCGAGGTCGTCCAGCCGGCCGAGGCCGAGCCGATCACCGAGCTTCAGCGCGATGTCCGCGAACGCGGCGCCCGGCAGTACCGGAACGCCCAGGACGGCGTGCCCGTCCAGCCATGCGTGGCGCTGAAGGGCGAGGACACCGGTGAACAGATGGCCGCCGTCCGGGAGTTCGATGGCGATGTCGAGCAGCGGGTGGCCGCCCGAGGCGAGACCGGCGGAGCCGGAGGCCGTGCTGGGGGTGGGGTGGAGCCAGTAGCGCTCGCGTTGGAAGGGGTAGGTGGGCAGGTCGGTGGGGTTGGTGGCGGTGCCGTGGAGGTGGGGCCAGGTGATGGGGTGGCCGTGGGTGTGGAGGGTGGCGAGGGTGGTTGTGGTGGTGCGGGTTTCGGGGTGGTTGTGGCGGAGGGTGCTGATGGCGAGCGGTCCGGCCTCGTCGAGGGTGGTGTGGGTGAGGGCGGTGAGGACGGGGTCGGGGCCGAGTTCGACGAAGGTGGTGACGCCGTTGTCGGCGAGGGTGCGGATGGTGTCGGTGAAGCGGACGGTCTGGCGGATGTGCTCGGCCCAGTAGTCGGGCGTCGTGAGGCGGTCGGCGAGTTGGCCGGTGAGGTTGGAGATGACGGGGATCGTCGGTTGGTGGTAGGTGAGTTGGGCGGCCTCGGTGCGGAAGGCGTCGAGGATGGGGTCCATGTGGGGGGAGTGGAAGGCGTGGGAGACGGTGAGCTTGCGGGTCTTGCGCCCAAGTCCCTTGAAGTGCGCGGCGATCCGCTCGGCGGTCTCCGGATCCCCCGAAACCACCGTGGAGTCGGGGGAGTTCAGTGCTGCGATCGACACCGTGTCGGTGAGGTGTTCGCGGAGTTCGTCCTCGGTGGCCTGGATGGCGATCATGGCGCCGCCGGCGGGGGCGGACTGCATCAATCGCGCCCGTGCGGCGACGAGGCGGGCGGCGTCGGGGAGGGAGAGGACGCCGGCGACGTGGGCGGCGGTCAGCTCACCGATCGAGTGGCCGGTGACGAAGTCCGGTGTGACGCCCCAGGATTCGTAGAGGCGGAAGAGCGCGGTTTCGAGGGCGAACAGGGCGGGTTGGGTGTACTGGGTCTGGTTGAGGGCGTCTTCGTCGCCGAAGATCACGTCCCGCAGCGGCCGCTCCAAGTAGGCGTCGAGTGCGGCGCAGGCTTCGTCGAAGGCCGTTGTGAACGCGGGCTGGGTCTCGTACAGCTCCCGGCCCATGTCGAGTCGTTGGGCGCCCTGTCCGGTGAACAGGAAGGCGAGCTTGCCGCCGCGGACCGTCCCTTGGACGGCCTGCGGGCTGGACGACCCCTCGGCCACAGCCGCCAGTCCGGCCAGCAGTTCCTCCCGGTCGGCGCCGAACACCACCGCCCGGTGGTCAAAGGAGGTGCGCCCGCCTGCCAGGGCCCGGGCGACCTCGGCGGGGTGCCGGTCGCTGTCGGAGCCGATGAACTCGCGGATCCGGGAGGCCTGTTCGCGCAGGGCCGGTTCGTTCTTCGCTGAGATCAGCAGCGGCAGGCCGGCCTGCGGCTCGGTCCCGGTCCCGACGGGCCCGGCGCTCTCCGGCGCGGCCTCCAGGATCACATGGGCGTTCGTCCCGCTGATGCCGAAGGACGACACGGCGGAGCGGCGCGGGTGGTCGGTCTGCGGCCACGGCCGGGCCTCGGTGAGCAGTTCGACTGCACCGGCGGTCCAGTCGACGTGCGGCGTGGGCTCGTCCACGTGCAGGGTGCGGGGCAGCACGCCGTGGCGCATCGCCTCGATCATCTTGATGATGCCGCCGACGCCCGCCGCGGCCTGGGTGTGGCCGATGTTGGACTTCAACGAACCGATCAGTAGAGGCTGTTCGGCGGCTCGCCCTTGCCCGTAGGTGGCGATCAGCGCCTCTGCCTCGATCGGGTCGCCGAGGGTGGTGCCGGTGCCGTGCGCCTCGACCGCGTCGACCTGGTCGGCGGTCAGCCGGGCGTTGGCCAGCGCCGTACGGATGACCCGCTGCTGCGAGGGGCCGTTGGGGGCGGTGAGCTGGCTGCTCTTGCCGTCCTGGTTGATCGCGGTGCCGCGGATGACCGCGAGTACCGGGTGCCCGGCTGCCTGGGCGTCGGAGAGCCGCTCCAGCAGCAGCATCCCGGCCCCCTCGCCCCAGGCGACGCCGTCGGCGGCGCCCGCGAAGGACTTGCACCGTCCGTCCGGGGCCAGTCCGCGCTGCCGGCTGAACTCCAGGAAGGTGGTGGGCGTGGCCATCACGGTGACACCGCCGGCCAGCGCCATGGTGCACTCGCCCTGCCGCAGTGCCTGGACGGCCAGGTGCAGGGCGACCAGCGAGGAGGAGCACGCGGTGTCGACGCTCACCGCCGGGCCCTCCAGCCCGAAGGTGTAGGAGATCCGGCCGGAGGCCACACTGCCCGCACTGCCGGTGCTGAGGTAGCCCTCGAAGCCGTCCGGGGTGCGGTCCGCCAGGCGGGTGCCGTAGTCGTAGTACATGACGCCGGTGAAGACCCCGACCGGCTTGCCGCGCAGGTTGTCCGGGGCGATCCCGGCCCGCTCGAACGCCTCCCAGCTGGTCTCCAGCAGCAGCCGCTGCTGCGGGTCGACGGCGAGGGCCTCACGCGGGCTGATGCCGAAGAACTCGGGGTCGAACCGGTCGGCGTCGTACAGGAAGCCGCCGTGCCGGGTGTAGGTCTTGCCGTGCGCGTCCGGGTCGGGGTCGTACATCTCCTCGATGTTCCAGCCGCGTCCGTCGGGGAAGTCGCCGATCGCGTCGATGCCCTCGGCGACCAGCCGCCAGAGCTGTTCGGGCGTGGTCACCCCGCCGGGGTACCGGCAGCCCATGCCCACGACGGCGATTGCATCCTCGCCTCCGGCCGCTGGCGTGGCCGGGGCCGGGGCGGCGGAGTCCGCGTTCTTCCCGAGGAGTTCGCCCCGCAGGTAGGCGGCGAGTGCGGTGGGGGTGGGGTGGTTGAAGACGAGTGTCGCGGGCAGGCGCAGCCCGGTGGCCCGGGCGAGCGCGTTGCGCAGTTCGACGGCGGTCAGCGAGTCCAGGCCCAGCTCCAGGAAGCCGCGGTGGGCCGGGATCGCCTCGGGCTCGGAGTGGTGCAGAGCGGTGGCGAGTTGGGCGCGGACGAGGTCGAGCAGGGCCTGGTCCTGGGCCTCGGGTGACAGGCCGGCCAGGCGGGCCCGCAGTCCGTGCTCGTCGGCCGGTCCGGCGTGTGCACTGCGGCGCGGCACCGCCCCGACCAGGCCGCGCAGCAGCGGCTGGACGCCCGTGTCGGCGGCGCGCTGCCGCAGGGCGGCGAGGTCGAACCGGGCCGGCACGGTGACCGGGAGGTCCGTGCCGAGCGCGGCGTCGAACAGGGCGAGCGCCTCCGCGGTGGCCTGCGGCAGGATCCCGCGCTGGGCCATGCGGGCGCGGGCGGTGTCGTCCACACCGCCGGTGAGCGCGCTGTCCTGGGCCCAGAGGCCCCAGGCGAGGGAGTGGGCGGGGAGGCCGTGGGTGTGGCGGTGGGTGGCGAGGGCGTCGAGGTAGGCGTTGGCGGCGGCGTAGTTGGCCTGT
>NZ_JBEXKB010000159.1:0-6631 GCF_040609455.1 Kitasatospora sp. NPDC004669 | reverse complement strand
TGAGTGCCGAGAACATCGCTGGTCTGGTCGTGGCCGTCGCGCTCGTCGGCTACCTCGTCGTGGCGCTGATCTTCCCGGAGAAGTTCTGACATGGGATCCACTCTCGCGGGCTGGATGCAGGCCCTCGCCCTCGTCGGCGCGCTGGCCCTGTGCTACCGCCCCCTTGGCGACTACATCGCCAAGCTCCTCACCACCTCCAAGCACCTCAGAGTCGAGCGCGGCGTCTACAGGCTGATCGGCGTCGACGGTGACGCCGATCAGCGCTGGCCGGTGTACCTGCGCTCGGTGCTGGCCTTCTCGGCCGTCTCCGTGCTCTTCCTCTACGGCCTGATCCGCCTCCAGACCTTCCTGCTGCTGAACCTGGGCGTTCCGCAGATGGAGGGCCACCAGGCCTGGAACACCGCGATCTCGTTCGTCACCAACACCAACTGGCAGTCCTACAGCGGCGAGTCCGCGATGGGTCACCTGGTGCAGATGGCGGGTCTGGCGGTGCAGAACTTCGTCTCCGCGGCCGTCGGCATCGCGATCGTCGCCGCGCTGATCCGGGGCTTCACCCGGAGCAGGACCGACCGGGTCGGCAACTTCTGGGTGGACCTGGTCCGGATCAACCTGCGGCTGCTGCTGCCGCTCGCGTTCGTGTTCGCGCTGGTGCTGGCCGCCAACGGCGTGATCCAGAACTTCCACGGCTTCCACGAGGTCGCGAACCTGGCCGGCGACGTGCAGAAGATCCCGGGCGGCCCGGTGGCCTCCCAGGAGGTCATCAAGGAGCTGGGCACCAACGGCGGCGGTTTCTTCAACGCCAACTCGGCGCACCCGTTCGAGAACCCGACCGGTTTCACCAACTGGCTGGAGATCTTCCTGCTGCTGGTGATCCCGTTCGCGCTGCCGCGCACCTTCGGCAGGATGGTCGGCGACAATCGTCAGGGCTACGCGATCGTCGCCGTGATGGGCATCTTCTGGGTCGCCTCGGTGGCTCTGCTGACCTGGGCCGAGGCCGCGCACCACGGCACCGCCCTGCAGGCCGCGGGCGGCGCGATGGAGGGCAAGGAGCAGCGGTTCGGCATCGCCGGATCCACGCTGTTCGCCGCCTCGACGACGCTGACGTCGACGGGTGCGGTGAACTCCTTCCACGATTCGTTCACGCCGCTCGGCGGCGGCATCACGATTTTCAACATGATGCTCGGTGAGATCGCGCCCGGCGGTACCGGTTCCGGTCTGTACGGCATGTTGATCCTGGCGATCGTGGCGGTGTTCGTCGCGGGCCTGATGGTCGGGCGTACCCCCGAGTACCTGGGCAAGAAGCTCGGCGGCCGCGAGATGAAGTTCGCGTCGCTGTACATCCTCACCACCCCGACCATCGTGCTGGTCGGCACGGGTGTGGCGATGGCCCTGCCGGGTGAGCGGGCCGGGATGCTCAACTCGGGTGCCCACGGTTTCTCCGAGGTGCTGTACGCCTTCACCTCGGCCGCCAACAACAACGGTTCGGCTTTCGGCGGTCTGACCGTCAACACCGACTGGTACGACACCGCGTTCGGTCTGGCGATGGTCTTCGGGCGGTTCCTGCCGATCGTCTTCGTCCTGGCGCTGGCGGGTTCGCTCGCGCAGCAGCAGCCGGTTCCGGCCACTCCGGGCACCCTGCCCACCCACAAGCCGCTGTTCGTGGGCCTGCTGTCGGGCGTCGTCCTGATCGTCGTCGGCCTCACCTACTTCCCGGCCCTGGCCCTCGGGCCGCTCGCGGAAGGTCTCTCCTGATGTCCACCCCCACGCTCAACCCCGCACCGGCCGACAAGGCCGAGCCCGCCGCGCCGCACAGAGTGGCCAGCGGCCTCCTCGACCCGAAGCTGATCGTCACGTCCCTGCCGGACGCGGTGAAGAAGCTCGACCCCCGGGTGATGGTCAAGAACCCGGTGATGTTCGTGGTCGAGGTGGGCTCGGTGGTCACCACCGTCTCCGCGATCGCCAGCCCGTCCGTGTTCGCCTGGGCCATCACCGTGTGGCTCTGGCTCACCACGATCTTCGCCAACCTGGCGGAGGCCGTCGCCGAGGGCCGCGGCAAGGCCCAGGCCGACACCCTGCGCAAGACCAAGACCGAGAGCGTCGCCCGCCGGCTCACCAACTGGCCGGCCACCCAGGACGAGGAGGAGGTCCCCGGGACCTCCCTGCGGCTCGGCGACCACGTCGTCGTGGAGGCCGGGCAGATCATCCCCGGCGACGGCGACGTCGTCGAGGGTGTCGCGTCCGTCGACGAGTCGGCGATCACCGGCGAGTCCGCGCCGGTCATCCGCGAGTCCGGCGGCGACCGCTCGGCGGTGACGGGTGGCACCAAGGTGCTGTCCGACCGGATCGTGGTGAAGATCGCCTCGGAGCCCGGCAAGTCGTTCATCGACCGGATGATCGCCCTGGTCGAGGGCGCCGCCCGGCAGAAGACGCCGAACGAGATCGCGCTCAACATCCTGCTGGCCTCGCTGACCATCGTCTTCCTGGTCGCCGTGGTGACCCTGCAGCCGATGGCCACCTTCGCGGGCGCCCCGCAGTCGATGATCGTCCTGGTCGCCCTGATCGTGGCGCTCATCCCGACCACCATCGGCGCGCTGCTCTCCGCGATCGGCATCGCCGGTATGGACCGGCTGGTCCAGCGCAACGTGCTGGCGATGTCGGGGCGCGCCGTCGAGGCCGCCGGCGACGTCAACACCCTGCTGCTCGACAAGACCGGCACCATCACCCTGGGCAACCGCCAGGCCGCCGAGTTCCTGCCCGCCCCGGGTGTGAGCACCGACGAACTGGCCAGCGCCGCCCAGCTCTCCTCGCTGGCGGACGAGACCCCCGAGGGCCGCTCGATCGTGGTCCTGGCCAAGACCGAGTACGGCCTGCGGGCCCGCGCCCAGGGCGAGCTCACCCACGCCACCTGGGTCCCGTTCACCGCCCAGACCCGCATGTCGGGTGTGGACCTGGACGAGTCCGACGGTGTCCACCAGGTCCGCAAGGGCGCCGCCGGTGCCGTCACCAACTGGGTGACCGAGAACGGCGGTTCGGTCGGCGACGAGGTCTCCGCCCTGGTCGACGGCATCTCCGCCGCCGGTGGCACCCCGCTGGTGGTGGCCACCAGGATCGGTGCCAAGCCGGCCCGCGTCCTCGGGGTGATCCACCTCAAGGACGTGGTCAAGGAGGGCATGCGGGAGCGCTTCGACGAGCTGCGCCGGATGGGCATCAAGACCATCATGATCACGGGCGACAACCCGCTGACCGCCAAGGCGATCGCGGAGGAGGCCGGCGTGGACGACTTCCTCGCCGAGGCCACGCCCGAGGACAAGATGGCCCTGATCAAGAAGGAGCAGGAGGGCGGCAAGCTGGTCGCGATGACCGGCGACGGCACCAACGACGCCCCCGCGCTCGCCCAGGCCGACGTCGGCGTCGCGATGAACACCGGGACCATGGCAGCCAAGGAGGCCGGCAACATGGTCGACCTGGACTCCAACCCGACCAAGCTGATCGAGATCGTGGAGATCGGCAAGCAGCTGCTGATCACCCGCGGTGCGCTGACCACCTTCTCGATCGCCAACGACGTGGCCAAGTACTTCGCGATCATCCCCGCGATGTTCGCCGGAGTCTACCCGGGCCTGAAGCACCTCAACATCATGGGCCTGCACAGCCCCCAGTCCGCGATCACCTCGGCGATCATCTTCAACGCCCTGGTCATCATCGGCCTGATCCCGCTCGCCCTGCGCGGCGTGAAGTACCGGCCGTCCGACGCCAGCTCGCTGCTGGCCCGCAACATCGGGATCTACGGCCTCGGCGGTCTGGTCGTCCCCTTCATCGGCATCAAGCTGATCGACCTGATCGTCCAGTTCATCCCCGGCCTCAACTGACGCAGGGAAGGAGAGAAACACCATGTCCAAGCCCCTGCCGACGACCGTCCGCACCCACTTCACCGCGCTGCGCGCGCTGCTGGTGCTCACGGTGATCCTCGGAATCGCCTACCCGCTGCTGGTCACCGGCATCAGCCAGGTCGCCTTCAGCGACAAGGCCAACGGCTCGATCGTGAAGTCCGACGGCAAGGAGGTCGGTTCCAGCCTGCTCGGCCAGAACTTCAACCTGCCGAAGAAGGCCCCGGACGACCCGAAGGAGGACCCGGTGCCGGACCCGAAGTGGTTCCAGCCCCGGCCCTCCGCCGCCGGGACCGGGTACGACCCGTCCTCCTCCGGCGCCAGCAACCTCGGCCCGAACAGCGACGACCTGCTCAAGGCCGTCAACGACCGCCGTGCCGCCGTCGCCGCGTTCGACGGCGTCGACCCGGCGAGCGTCCCGGTCGACGCGCTGACCGCCTCCGGCTCCGGCCTCGACCCGCACATCTCGGTGGCCTACGCCAAGGAGCAGGTCAACCGGGTCGCCAAGGAGCGCAACCTGCCGGTGGAGACGGTCGCCAAGCTGGTCGACCAGTACACCGAGGGCCGTTCGCTCGGTTTCCTCGGCCAGGAGGGCGTCAACGTCGTCCTCCTCAACAAGGCCATCAGCGAGCAGAAGTGACCGAGCAGTGACGTCCCACCACATACGTGGATGACCGGGCCGGCCCGGGCGCGGGAGGATTCCCTCCGCGCCCGGGCCGGCCGCCCCCGTATCCGCACGCGCACGCACCACCCGGCTGTCACCTCCCGATGATGGAAAGAGCAGTGCCCATGGCCCGCGACCTCACCCCCGGCTCCGGCATCCGCAGGGGCCGGCTGAGGGTGTACCTCGGTTCCGCCCCGGGGGTCGGCAAGACCTACCGGATGCTGGACGAGGCCCGGCGCAGACAGGGGCGCGGGGCCGATGTCGTGGTCGGGTACATCGAGTGCCACGGCCGCCGCCACACCGAGGCCATGCTCACCGGCCTGGAGGCCCTGCCCCGCGTCCACCGCTCCTACCGCGACGCCGAGTTCGAGGAGATGGACGTCGACGCGGTGCTCGCCCGCCGCCCGGCCGTCGTCCTGGTGGACGAGCTGGCGCACACCAACATCCCCGGCGGCCGGCACGCCAAGCGCTGGCAGGACGTCGAGGAACTGCTCGCCGCCGGGATCGACGTCATCACCACCGTCAACGTCCAGCACCTGGAATCGCTGAACGACGTCGTCCAGAAGATCACCGGCGTCCCCCAGCGCGAGACCGTCCCGGACGAGGTGGTCCGTCGGGCCGACCAGCTCGAACTCGTCGACATGGCCCCGCAGGCGCTGCGTCGACGCATGGCCCATGGCAACGTCTACAAGGCGGAGAAGGTGGACGCCGCGCTCTCCAACTACTTCCGGGTCGGCAACCTCACCGCCCTGCGCGAACTCGCCCTGCTCTGGGTGGCCGGGCGGGTGGACGAGGGGCTGCGCGACTACCGGGCCAGCCACAAGATCGACCGGGTCTGGGAGACCCGTGAGCGGGTCGTGGTCGCCCTCACCGGCGGCCCGGAGGGCGAGACCCTGGTCAGACGGGCCGCCCGGATCGCCGTCGCCGCCGGCGGCGAGCTGCTGGCCGTCCACGTCTCCCGCAGCGACGGTCTGGCCGGCGCCTCCTCCGGTGCGCTCGCCCAGCAACGGCAGCTGGTCGAGTCCCTCGGCGGCAGCTACCACGTCGTCGTGGGCGACGACGTCCCCACCGCGCTGCTCGCCTTCGCCCGCGCCCACGACGCCACCCAGCTGGTGCTCGGCACCAGCCGCCGCGGCCGGATCAACCGTTTCCTCACCGGTCCCGGCACCGGGCAGACCACCGTGGACGCCTCCGAGGACATCGACGTCCACATGGTCACCCACGAGTTCACCGGCCGCGGCCGGCTGCCCTCGCTCGGCCGCCGCCACTCCAGGCGCCGCACCATCGCCGGCTACCTGGCCGGCTTCGTGCTGCCCTGGCTGCTCACCGCCGTGCTCTCCCAGGCGCACGACACCATCAACCTCACCACCGACGCGCTGATCTTCCAGCTCGGCGTGGTCGTCGTCGCGCTGCTCGGCGGCGCCATGTCCGCCCTGCTGGCCGCTTTCATCGCCTCGGTGCTGCTGAACTACTACTTCATCCCGCCGGTCCACAGCCTGACCATCGGCGAGACCAACAACATCGTCGCCCTGGTGGTCTTCGCCGCCATCGCGCTCGCCGTCTCCACCGTGGTCGACCACGCCGGCCGGCTCACCAGCCGGGCCGCCCGCGCCACCGCCGAGGCCGAGACCCTCTCCACCCTGGCCGGCAGCGTGCTGCGCGGCGCCGACGCGCTGCCCGCCCTGCTGGAGAAGTCCCGTACGGCCTTCGGCATGCAGACCGTCACGCTGCTCTCCCGCTCCGACGGCGAGGTGCTCGCCCACTGCGAGGCCGAGCACCCGGACGACGGTGAGGGGCAGCGCGAGACCACCGAGGTCCCGGTCGGCGCCGACGCCGTCCTGGTCCTCACCGGCCGCCGGCTGCCCGCCGCCGACCAGCGGGTGCTCACCGCCTTCGCCGCCCACGTCGCCGCCGCGCTGGAGCGCGACCGGCTGGCCGTGGTCGCCGCCGAGGTCGAGCCGATCAAGGCCGCCGACCGGATGCGCACCGCCCTGCTCGCCGCCGTCAGCCACGACCTGCGCACCCCGCTCGCCGCCGCCCGCGCCTCGGTCGGCTCGCTGCGCAGCCCCGACGTCGAGTTCTC
>NZ_JBEXKB010000158.1:0-6690 GCF_040609455.1 Kitasatospora sp. NPDC004669 | reverse complement strand
CTGCTCGTCCGATAAGTCGCTCGGATACGCCCGTCTGTCCATGCGCCGCAGAACATCACCCGAACCACGACTGGCACGCCAGTACGGCCGACGTTCACACGAACGAGCGATCACGAGCCGAGAGAAAAGGGACTTAACGTCCACTGAGTCCGGCAGGCTGTGGAACCGGACCCAGCGCTCAGCGTGCTTAGCGCGGAGTTCGTGCGCGCTGGCCGGCTCCGCCTGCCAGCTCTCCTTCCCAGCGCGCCAGTAGGTCGCTGAACAACTCGCGATCCTCGCTCATTCGTCGGTCTTCACGTCGCTGGCCGTGCAGGACATGCGGTTGTGCATGGGTGCCCGATCGAGTACTTCGATGAACATGATTCGGCCGTTCAGGACGTCCAGGTTCAGCATGCCTTCCGCAGGTGTGAGCGGCACGCACCGATGGCCTGGGCCGTAGGGCTTTCCTTGCGGGTGATCAGCTGTTCGGATGCTCTGGCAGAAGTCATCAGTGCAGCCGCATGTGCCGATCAGGCGGACATCCCACGCGCTGATGGCCAGCCAACGTTCTCCTTCCGCCTCCAGGAGAGCGGTCAGCTCGGTAACGAGGTCGGGGAAGACGTCGCGAACGAGGGGTTGGTCCTGCTCCATAGCGGGAGGGTGGCACGGCCTGACCTCGTCTGACAATCGGTTTGGTCGGCCTTCGAGCCCTGGCGCACTTGCAGTTGACCAAAGATGACAGGGTAGTTGGCAAAGGCGGACGAGGGCGGTGATTCCGGGCATAGTTCCCTTGATCTGCCGAACCAGGGCGCACGGGTCGTCGCCGAGATCATCGAACGCACCGAGGGCCTGACCCGCGCCGAGATCTTGGCCAAGTAGCTCGTCACTCTTGGCCAGACACCGTGTCACTTGGCCAACTACCGAGTCCCGGCACATCGACGCCGCCGGCCTGTGCCGAGACACGCTGGTTGTCACCGGGGGAGGGCGTGGCCTGCGTGTTCGGTCGAGGTGGGACAGGCTTGTTGGCACCGATTGGCCATCCCTGTTGTCACCTGCGGTGCATAGTCGCTCTTGTTGTCACCGCCCGGCTCCGTCCGGCCGCTTCGCTGACCGGAGGTTCGGGTGGCAGGCGTGGGGAGGTTCGCATGGCGTGCGTCGGGGCCTTCGACCACTGCGTGGAGGCCGGCTCCCGAGCTGACGGCCTGTCTTTGGGAGGCGGCGCAGGCGTCGTGGCGCGGGCGGGTGCTCGGGCAGTGGTGCGATGGGAGTGCAACCCGCGAAGCGAGACCAACTCGCTCGATCGGGCCGAGGTTCACCACGGTTTAGGAGGCGAGCGCGCGTGAGGGGGTGGTCAGCGTGGCCGCAGCCCGTCGAAGAGCACCGCGAAGATCCGTTCCCGGGCGGCCGCGTCGTCCTCGAGGTGCTCCATCGTCGTGGTCGCACCGATCAGCAGGGCGACGAGCTCCGGCGGGCCCAGCTCCGGGCGGACCGCCCCGGCGCGCTGCGCTCCGGCCAGGAGTTCGGTGAGCTGTGCCCGGATCGCCGCGCTGGCGTCTCGCAGGGTCGCGTGCGCGTCGACGCCGGCGGCGGCGAGTGCCTGGGCGAACTCGTTCTTGCCCGCGGACTGCTCGACCACCAGGCGGAAACAGTCGAAGAACGCCTCGGCGGGCGCGGACTCGGCGGGCAACTGCGCGGCCTGGGTGGCGATCGTCTCGAGCTTGCGCACCATCACGGCTTCGAGCAGTGCCTCCTTGGTCGGGAAGTGCCGGAACAGCGTGCCGACCCCGACCCCGGCGGCCCGGGCGATCTCCTCGGTCGGCACGCCGACGCCGCGGGTGGCGAACACCTGCGTGGCGGTGTCCAGCAGCCTGGCCCGGTTGCGGGCCGCGTCCGCCCGCAGCGGGCGTTCCTGGGTGCCGCTCATCGTTCCCACCCTTTTCTGTCGGTGGCGAAGCCACACTGGACAAACGGAGTAGCTAGTCCGTATCGTCGAAAGCGGATTCGCTAGTCCGATTCTAGCGACGGATCCCGCTGGGGGTTGATCATGTCCGAAACGCTGTCACCTCGTGAGGTCTTCACGAAACTGCTCGACGGTATCGGTGGGGGGCGGTTCGCGGAGCTCGCGGATCTCTACGCCGAGGACGCCGTGGTGGAGATCGTGTTCGCGCCGGTCGGACCGCGCCGGCTCGAGGGGCGGTCCGTGGTCAGGGAGCGGTTCATGGAACTCGCCACGAGCCTCCCCGTGGAGCTGACCCCGGTGAACGTGGTGATCCGGGAGACCGACGACCCGGAGGTGATCGTCAACGAGTGGAACTACCAGGTGCGTCACCGGGCGACCGGGCGGACCTACACGGCGGCCAACATCCAGGTGCTGCGTGTCCGCGACGGCCTGATCGTCAGCAGTCGGGACTACCACGACCATCTGGCCCTTGCCGTAGCCGGAGGCAACCTGCCGCAGCTGGTGGAGGCACTGGACGGCAACTGACGCAGGTCGTCAGCGGCCGCACTGGCGCAGGCGTCGCCGGATCTGTCCCGGCTCATTAGATCTTGCAGAGGCGGGGCCGTTGACCTGCAGGGTGACAGGTTGAACCGCGACTTACTGGTGGAGTGACAAGGCGTCGCGGAAGACCTGAAGGTGGTGCTGGTGGCGTGTCTCATGGATCACGGCGGGGGTGATGCTGCTTGAGCAGGGCTTTGTCAGGATGGCGAGACGCTTGACGCCCGGTTTCGCACTGAAGATGGCAGTTTCCTGATCAGAGGCCGCAGCAGTGGACGTGCTCAGGAAGGATGTCACCACCCACCCCACCCGAGACCGGGCAGCACAGCAGGCCCGGAACGTGGCAGCCGACCTCGGCTCCCACGCGGAGTCCCTCCGCTTCCTGCTACGCGACCGGGACGGCGAGTACGGCCAGTCCTTCGACGCCGTCTTCGGGGCCGAGGAGATGGAGGTCCTCAAGAGTGCGCCGCGAACTCCCCGGATGAACGCCCACTGCGAGCGGGTGATCGGGAGCATCCGGCGTGAGGCCCTCGACCATGTCCTCATCATGAACGAGGCCAGCGCCCGGCAGGTCCTGGCCGCCTACCGGCAGCACGACAACGCACACCGCCCCCACCGGGCACGAAACCAGCTACCGCCCGGCGCCCACGAGCAGCCCACCCCACACGACCTCGAAGGCCGTAAACTCCTGCGCATCCGCGTCCTCGGCGGCGTCATCAACGAGTACCGATACGCATCTTGACCAGCAGCTATGATTTTCCGAGCCCCGCAGGCCGCCGCGCCCGCGGCCTCGATGTCGAGCTCAACGACCTCGCCTGGATGGACATCGAGCTGTAGAACCGATGGCCGGCTCTCGGGCCGTCCCTGGAGATCGTTGACCATCGTCGGAATTGGACCTCACTCGGAGGGCAGGGCGAGCGCCAGCTTGCCTGTCACGCGGCCCTCAAGGAGGTGTCGGACGGCTGCGGCGGTCTCGGCGAGTGGGTAGGCGCGGTCCACGACAGGGCTGAGTGTGCCCGCGTCGATGAGAGCGGTCAGGTCGCGGAGCCCGTCGGCGTGCTCGGAGGCGATGAAGGTGCCCAGGTGCTGGCTGGTGAACGGGGACAGCATCTGGGCGCGGAGCTGCCGGTCGGTGCCGCCGAGCCAGGGGCCGTTCGTCTCGCCGCCGGTGATGACCAGCCTGCCGTGGGGCGTGAGGGCGCGGCGCAGGTCCCGCAGAGCGCGGTTGCCCGCGATGTCGATGATGGTGTCGTAGCGTTGCGGGCCGGCGAGGACGTCCTCGCGGGTGTAGTCGATCACGTGGTCGGCGCCGAGCGTCCGTACGGTGTCGAGCTTGGGGGTGCTCGCGAGGGCCGTGACGTGGGCGCCGAGGCCGTGGGCGAGTTGGACGGCGAAGGTGCCCACGCCGCCGGCGGCTCCCGTGATCAGGACCTGCTGGCCCTGCTGGACCTTGCCTTTGTCGCGTACTGCCTGGAGTGCGGTGAGCGCGCTGACGGGTACCGTCGCCGCTTCCTCGAAGGTGAGTGCGGCCGGCTTGGGGGCGATCCTGTCGGGACGAGTGGCGGCATATTCGGCGAACGCGGCGACTGCCGTGCCGTAGACCTCGTCGCCGGGGGCGAACCCGGTCACGTCGGGGCCGACCGCCTCGACGACACCGGCGATGTTGCGGCCGGGATTGGGGAGCTTCGGCCCGCGCAGGCCGCTCACGGGCCGGACCGCGTACGGCAGACCGGCCATCATGTGCCAGGTGCCCCGGTCCACGCTGGAGGCGCGCACCCGGACCAGGACCTCGCCGGGTCCGATGCCGGGCCGGGGGAGCCGCGCCGTGCGCAGCACGGTTTCCGGTCGGGCGCCGTAGCGCTCCTGCACGACGGCCACCATCGTCCTGGTTTCGCTGCTGGTCACGATCGGCTCACCCATGTCCCGCATAGTCGCTGCTCCCGGTGCCCTCTCCCGCATACTTACGCCGTAAGTACAGCACTTACGGCGTAAGCTCGTCAACGCCGGCAGACCACCAGAGGAAGTGACCACCCACCGTGACCCGACGTGCCACCCCGCAGCCGACCCGCGAGACCCTCACCCGTCAGCGCGTGCTACGGGCCGCCATCGAACTGGCCGACGCCGGCGGCCTGGAGACGCTCAGCATGCGCAAGCTCGGCGAGGCCGTCGGAGTCGAGGCAATGTCCCTCTACAACCACGTGGCCAACAAGGAGGACCTGCTCGACGGCATGGTCGACCTGGTCTTCGGCGAGGTCGACCTGCCCGTGCCCGGTGACGACTGGCGACAGGCGATGCGGCAGCGGGCGATCTCCATGCGCCTCGCGCTCTCCCGCCACCGCTGGGCCATCGGACTGATGGAGTCACGGTCCACTCCAGGCCCGGCCACCCTGCGTCACCACGACGCCGTTCTCGGCTGCCTGCGTCAAGGCGGGCTCTCCCTCACCCTGACCGCCCACGCCGTCTCGGTTCTCGACAGCTACATCTACGGGTTCGCCCTGCAGGAAAAGACCCTGCCCTTCGACTCCCCGGAGGAGCCCGCCGAACTGGCGGATTCCATCATGAGCGGTTTCGGTCCCGGCGAATACCCGTACCTGACCGAGATCGCGACCGCCCACGTCATGCGCCCCGGATACGCCTACGGCGACGAGTTCACCTTCGGACTCGACCTCATCCTCGACGGCCTCCAGCAAACAGCGGGCTGACGAGCCACCGGCGTGCCCGCCGCACCCGGTGCGCCGTCTTGCCGGACTGGTAAAAGCGGATGAGCCCAGGGAGCCGACGCACCATGAGCACTCCACCGGAGCCAATACACGGGCAACCCGATCCGAGCCTGAGCGCGACCCTGTGGCGGCCAAATGCCACGCTCAAATCGCCGACTCAAGTGCTCAGTCATACCAGCCTGTGGCTGCGCGCTTCAGTTGGCCAGTTGAGCGCTTCCGCTTTCAGTCAATCCGTCTCGTGCCGGTGAGGGCGACACCGACGCAGGCCAGCATGTTGGTGGCCGTGGCATTGAGGAAGAGCGTGAATGCCCATGCGGCGGGTGTAGACCGGGCCCGCACGCCGACGTTGGGTGACAGACTGTCAGGATGATGGATCACTCCGGCCGCCCGGTACGGCGCCAGCTTGCCCAGCCGTTCTCCCACACCGATGCCGCGGGCCCGGCGGAATCGCCGTCCGGCCGGCCCTCTCCAGCGGGGTCGAGGGCTGACAGCGATGCGGACGGGGGGGAGCAGGACCGGCAGGGCCACGGCGGGGGGCTGCGCTGTTGTGCTGGCCGCGGTGCTGGGGTTGACCGCGTGCGCGGCGCCGGCGGGCGGCCACGACGGTCCCGTGGCGGACAAGGGAAGCAGCACGCCGTCACCGATGGCGGCACCGGCGACGAGCCAGCAGATACCGTCCGGACCGGAGGAGGAGACCTATAGCATCCCGTCCACGTGGACGGATCCGGTGTGCTGGGCGGCGCTGCCGCGCGGCTCCAGGACCGCCGCCGGTACCGGTTACCAGACCGGTTTCCCGGACACCACGGAGGGGGCGGTGGCGGTGCTGGTGGCCGGGAGCGCGACGAATCTGCAGCCCGGCACCAGCCTGGCGGACCAGCAGGCGGCCATCTACCACACCTATCTGTCCAGCGCCGACCAGATCCCGGGCGGCGAGGCGAAGGTCAGGGCGAAGGCGCAGCAGACCGAGGCCGAGAACCGCAGCGACCTCGGGCTGCCGGCGGCCGGTCCCCTGCCCAGAGGGGCCTTCGTCCGCGGCAACGTGGTCGGGTTCAAGGTGATCCAACAATCCCGGGGCGAGGAGACGGTCTATCGGCTGACCAAGGTCAGCCGAAAGGCAGGCGATACCTCCCCAGTCACGGAGGCATACGTGATCTCCGTGCTGGGCGCCGCGTGGCAGGACACCGACTGGAAGATGAGCGTGAAGGCGACCACCGACGCAGTGGCCCGGACCCGCGGACAGCAGCCGTCCACCCTCGCTGCGCCGGGCGACGCCAAGTTCAACGACGCCGGGTGGACCGCGCTTCGGCAGGCGGCCTGAGAGAGTGTAGGGCGTCAGGGGGAAGGTGGCGACAGCCACCGGCCAGGCCCGGACGCCGACCAACTTGTCGACGGTGCCGCGCCCCGAGTTCGACAGTCGGCGGGCACACGATCATGACGGATTGTGGTTGTGACCTGCGGGAACGGGCGTGAGGTGCCGGCGGGGGCGTGTGTCCA
>NZ_JBEXKB010000157.1:0-7874 GCF_040609455.1 Kitasatospora sp. NPDC004669 | reverse complement strand
GATACCTCACACCACTCGAGATCCGCCAGCGACACCAGCAAGGTCACACCCTCGCGGCGTAGACGGAGAGTGTCCGAGCGCAGGGTGGAACTTCATTGGATGCAATCACCCCTCCACCCTGACCGGATCCAGCGACGACTCCCAGAGTGGCCCGTCCCGGGTTGTCCGGGACAGATGTCCCGGACGGCCTTCGACGTTTCGACAGGCCTGGGTGATCACGCGGCGCCGACTGCGGCCCAGGCCTGCTGGACGGCGCGGCGGTCGCCGGCCCAGGCGGGGGCTGGGTTACGCGGGGGTTGCCGAACGGGTCTGCCGGGCGCCGGGGCTCGGTGAGCGTGGTGCCGTCGAGGGCAAGGATGCCGGCGCCGTGGTGGTCGGAGATTTGGTAGGTCCTGACTTGTCAACTTTGAGCAGTTCTATCGTCCACTCTCGCTGCTCAGCGGTGTCTGGGACGGCAAGCCCACGAGCTCGTTCGATCTGGTTCCAGGAGGTGTCAGGATCGACGCCGTTGAGGATGAGGAGTGCGGCCGCGAGGAGGGATGAGCGTCCGATGCCGGCTCGGCAGTGGGTGACGACGTGTGCGCCGTTGTGTAGCCGTTCGGCCAGTCCGTGCAGGGTAGGCAGGATCGTGGTGCGGTCGGGGACGGTGCGGTCGGGGATGGGTATCGCGACGAACTGCAGCCCGGCTGCTGCGGCTGTCCGGGGTTCGTCTGCGAGGCCGAGTTCGTCGAGTTCGGGGCCGGTGAGCGCGCAGACCAGGACGTCGACGCCGCAGTTCTTCAGCGCGGCCATCTCGTCTTCGAGCCAGTCGTTGCCGCGGGGTCTGGCCATGGTGCTCAGTCGTCCCGGGCCGGGGAGGTCGATGGTGAAGAGGGCGGGTCGCATGTCAGCAGCACTTTCGGTTGGTGAAGTCAGGTGGTGATCGGACAGTCGGGGGCAGGAGGCGGCCAGGTTCGGCGCGGAGCTCGCTCGGGGTCGGGTCAGCTGGGGTGGCCATCTCGGCGAGGCGCTCGAGCAGGCGATCGAGGGTGCTCTGGCCGTCGTCGCCGGCGGCGCGTTCCTCTTCGGTGAGCGGAATGCTCACAAGCATGCGCTGCAAGTTGGCCTTGGCTTCGACGAGTTGGGCTTTCGTCGATTCCTTGGGGGTGTAGAAATCGCAGTGGGCGCAGGCCATCCGGTGCTGGCACTGTTCGAAGAACGAGTAGGAGCACAGCCCGTGACCGAGATCGTAGTACTGCCATGGTTCACCGGTGGCCGCGGCCCCGGAGGTGACGGCGTCGCGGTCGACCAGGACCTCGATCGTGCGGACGTTGCGGGAGAACAAGCCGGCATCGTTGTAGGCCCTGTCCAGGGTATTCGGGGTGATCTTCGCGTAGTGGGCGGTCGCTTCGGGAGTTCGGTGGCCGAGCCATTCCTGTAGTTCGAAGAGGGTCATGGGTTCCTTGGCGTTGTAGAGCTTGCTGGCGATGGTGAACCGGGCCCGGTGGCTGGTGATGTTGCCGCGGACGTCCGCGGTGGGGACGCCGGCCTTGCGCAGAGCATCGGAATGATCGCCGTGTTGACGTAGTGCTTGGCGACCCGGCGGGCTCGGTGGGCGAACAGGAACTGGGCCAACTCGCCGGTCTTGGGGTCGAGCATCGCGCGCTGGGTGGGCCTGACGGCCTGCTATGTCTCGATGGCCTTGCCCAGGAGCGGGTCGACGGGTCTGGTGAAGGCGGTGCCTGTCTTGTGGGTGGGGACGTCCAGCAGGCAGACCGCGTCGCGGGCGAGGATCTCACCGGAGTCGCCGGGGATGGGCATCCCCTCGTGCTGCCAGCGGATGCAGCCGACCCGCAGCCGGGCGATCTCGTCACTACGCTGGCCGGCGACGAACAGCCAGGTCAGGGTGATGGCCCTGACAGCCGACCTGGACCGATTGCCAAGTGACTTTGCCCGCTCGACGTCGATGTCCTCCCTGAGCCTCTGCCGAGTCTCCGGCTCAGGACGCTAGCGGAGCGCGTTCGCCAGCGACTGGGTCAGGATGCAGGTGAACCCGACACCCCAGTCGTCGCGGTCGTCGCAGCGCAACTTCCGGTCGCTGAAGGCACCCGACAAGTCCTCCAGCGGGATGACAGTGCCCTCGGCGCCCGGCTCCGCGACGTGCAGCACCTCAATCATGCCCTCGCGAACGAACCGGAGCAGCGGGGCGAGGTCCGCAGCCACGTACGCCCGCAGCGCCTCGCCCTCCAGCCCGGACGGCAGATCGGCGAGGATCCCGAACGGTCCGGTCAGCCAGCCGCTCGCCTCCATGGCACACACCCGGACCCGGTCCTCGTCCTCCGTCAGATCCAGCTGATGGATGGTGGCCCGGGCGTCCGGAGCATACGCCCGGGCCTCCCAACGGCGGCGCCCCTCGACGGCGGCCCGCAGCGAGAGGGGCGGCAGGTCGGCCCCGCCGCCCGACGGCATCAGCCACGTCGCCGGGTCGGCGACCACCCGCTCCAGCTCCGGGCCCGTCACCACCGGACCATCCTCCTGGACGAAGCGGGTGCTCAAGGCCCGCTGCACCGTCAACCACCCGTGTGCGACCAACCGGAGCGCCGCCGCCGTCAGCTCCGGCACGCGCTCCAACTCTTCCGCGGGCGACGCATTGCGCCGCCTGGGCACCTCGGGCGAGCCCGCCCAGCGCAGCACGGCCGTGATGTGCTGCGCGCTGCCGCGCAGACTGGTGCCGGCGACAGCACGGCGGACCAACACCTGCTCGGTGACGGTCAGTTCGTCCCAGTTCTCCATAGCAGGCGATCCTGGCACATCCACCGCTCCGACCTGCAGGGTTTTCCGGCCACAGCCCCGGACCCGGACCCGGACCCGGCGGGACCGTCCGCCAGCAGGGCATCGCCGTGTGCTCGCGCAGCAACTCCCATCGCCTCCCCACCGGTCAAGATCGAATGGCAAACGGTCAAGGTCTCCCGTCAGAGGTCAACTCACCAGCGGCTGGCGGGCCCATCCCGCCAGCCGCTGCCGGTCCAGGGTGTGCACGGCTTCACGGACGACGTCCTGGTCGATGGCCGGCAGCCGGGCGGCCAGGTGCTGTTCGAGCCTGCCGAGGGGGTGCGACGGGTTCTTGCCCGGGACCTTGAGCTTGTGGATGAGCTCGGCGAGCACGGTCACGCCGGTGTGGAACTCGGCTTCGGTCGCCGCAGGAAGGGCGAGGAGGCTGGACCGGTCCATCGGCGGGCGGTCCACCATCGGGGCGGCCTCGACCAGCTTCGTGACCTCCTCCACCCTGACGCGCAGCCAGGCGCACCCGTTTCCCTGAGCGAGCACGGTGAGGGGCGTGCAAGCGGTCATCCCGCACTTCCGTATCAGCTCCGGATGCTCGTCCAGCCCGTTGAGTGCCGCGAGAGCGGGTGCGAACAGCGCCCGGAACGGCACCCGGCCGTCGGTGAAGAAGGGCCCGCGAATCCTGACCACCCGCTCCTCGCCGAGCAGCGGCAGCGAGTCGGGTCTGAGGAACGGCTCACTCGTTCCCAGCGGCAGGCCGGAAGGAGGGCCCTCCGCCCACTCCACACGCGCGGTGCCGGCCAGCGCCGCCCAGCCCGGCACGGTACCGTCCGACCAGGCGGGTCGGGCACATCCGGAGCACGTCGGGCACGGAAGCGAGACGGCGATCGGCCTGTTGTCGCGTCTTGGTGAGCTTGTCACTCCACGATATCGCTGAGCGTGGCCGTGTCTGTCAGCCGGCGCTGATGACCTCGCCGCAGACAATCGTTCCGTTGAGCGTGAGCGTGCCTGTCTGGCCGGGGTCGTAGGCGGCGCCCACCTCGGTGCCGGTCAGCGTGACCGTCCAGGTGTCGCCGGTCTTCGTTGCCTTGATGCCGGTCGCGTTGGCATTCGCGTAGCCGCCGCTGTGGGCGGCGGTGCTGACGGGCATCATCCAGCCGGTGTCCCCGCGGACGCCGGCGATGCTCGGGCCGCTGGTGTTCTGGTCCGACGGTGCGTGGAAGGACTCCAGCTCGCCGTTGACGACGGTGCAGGTGGTGTCGGCGGCCTTGATGGAACCGGACTCCACACCGCTGAGAGTCACGTCGGCGCTGCCCTTGCCGGTCTTCGCCGGCGGGCTGGCGGCGGTGCCCGCTGCTGCGGGTGTTGCCGCGTCAGTCGTCGCCGCGCCCGCGGACGTCGAGATCCCGGACCCAGGTGCGGCGGCGCTCTTCGCAGTACTCGGTGATCCGCAGCCGGCGAGGGATATCAGCATCGCGCCGACCATGAGCCCGGTAACGGCGCGTCGCTGGTGGAGTTGGGTCCGTGACATGTTCTTGCCCCTAATCTCTCATGTGAGCAACCGGTGATCATTGTGCCGAGTATGGCAGGTGACCGTCGGTCCCGAGATGGAGGCCCGATGGCGGGCCGGGGCTCGGAGGCCGACGTCTGGAATTCAACCGTCACCCGGGTCCGACCAGACCGCGCCACCGCCCGCGCGGAGGTCTTCGCGTTCATCGAGACCTTCCATAACCGCAGGCGTCCACGCAGGCACCCGATTGACGATCCGCCGGCTGGGTCGATCGTGCGATTCGAGGTCACGGCGGCGCGAGGGGTCCGGGGCGGGACCGTCACGAACGCAAGGAAGCGCCGGTTGAACGGGGTGACCTTGCCAAGTCGCCCTGAACCACCGGTGCTTCGATGTGCCGTCAGTCTGCCGCCGTCTGCCTGATCAAGTCGCCCGCTCTGGACGGCGTGGCGGGATTGTCACTGGTGGAGCGGTCACGGTCAGCCGCGAGCTGACTTCGACAAGGGCACAGATTACGTCCCCGAGCCGCCTGCACCACAGGATCGATTCGCCTGCCCCGCTGAACATCCCCACGTCGCTGCAGAACATCCATGAGGACCATCCCACCCCTGAAGTCGTTACGGAGGCGGTGCGCGGCAGCGTCGACGACACGCAGGCCGCGATCGAGCGCGGCTGCGGCACCGGGATCGGCAAACGGCAGATCGAACAGCTCACTGTGCGGGCCGCCACCGACGTCGAGGCGTTCTATCGTGTCAGGCTACTGGAGGCGTGCACGGCCGGGACGTTGCTGGTGCTCTCGGTCGACGGCAGGGGCATCGTCATGTGCCCGAAGCACTGGCTGACGCCACCCGCAAGGCTGCCGAGGCCAAGGGCGCCAAGTCGCCGCCGCCCGGCAGCCACGTCCAACCGGCGTGCACCCCCTCAGCGCGACGTGTCCCAGGCTGTGGCGGTGAACTGGAACCTCCCGATGCCGGAGGGGAGGGTCTTGATCTTCAGGAGGACCGTACGGCCGCCTCGGGTCTGGTAGCAGAACCGGTCGCCCGAAGCCAGGGACCAGGCACGGTTGCTGTAGGCCCGTTTGGCCTCGACAGCGCACTGCTCGGCAGTCGGGTCGGCGCCTGTGCCGGGCAGCTTCCCCAGGGTCATGCGCGAGTCCTCGACCACCAGGCCGGGGATGTTGTCGGTCCACACGACCGCCAGATCGCCCGGGCCAGAGCCGACGACCGGCGAGTCGGCGTCCAGGTCGACATGATCGGCCGCGGTGGACTCGACGGTGACGTCGACCGGACCGTACCTGACGCGTGCGGTGCTCGGGGTGGCCGTCGCCAAACCACTCGACGGCTTGCCCGTAGCAGACGTTCCGGTGCCGGAGTGGTCCAGGGACTTGAGTGAGACGTAGGCGATGCAAAGGCACAGGAGCAAGACCAGCAGGCTCCGCATCCTCCTCGGCGCCAGGATCGGTGGCTTTCGCGGAGAAGGGGCCTGAGGAGCATGGGGCTGTGACGGGTAGGACTGCTGGGCGTGTGCCTGCGGAGGGTAGGGCGGCGGGACGGGGGCCGAGGCGGGGGCCGAGGCGGGGGCCGAGGCGGGGGCCGACGGCCGGGAGACGGTCGGCACGGACGCCAACGGCTGGACCACGGTCGGGGCGGGCACCGACAGCTCGGGAGGGGCCGGGGCGGCGTGGACAGTGGGGACGTAGGTCGGCGTGTACGTCTCCGCAGCCTCCATAGTCGCCGCGGGGCCGTCGGCCAGCGCGTCTTCGGCCAAGACCTGGCGGACGGCCGTCTCACAGCGTCCGACCTCCTGGGCCAGGGGCGAGGGCAGCCAACCGTCGAAGGCGCGCAGCGGGCGCGGTAGGAGCCGGTCGCACAGGGCGGCCAGTTCCTCGGGAGTGGCCCGGGCCGCCGGGTCCGCGACGAGGCAGCGGTCGAGCAGCCTGCGCACCTCGGCCGGGTAGCCGGACAGGTCCGGAGGGCGGAGCTCGGTGTTGGCGATGCGCGTGGCGAGGGTGATCGCGCCGCCGTCCCCGTAGGGGTGCCGCCCGGTGGCCGCGACGGCGGCGATCAGGCCGAGGGCGAAGACGTCGGTTGCGGGGGTCACCGGGTCGCCGATGGCCTGCTCGGGCGACATGTACTGGGGCGTGCCGATCATGCTGCCGGTGGCGGTCAGCTGGGTACGGTCCCCGGCCCTGGCGATGCCGAAGTCGATGACCCACGGGCCGTCCGTGGCGAGCAGGACATTGCTGGGCTTCAGGTCCCGGTGGACGATGCCGGCCGCGTGCACCGCGCGCAACGCCTCGGCGACGCAGCCGACCACCTGAAGCGCGTTGAGCGGCGGCAGCGGGCCGAATCGGGCCAGAACCTGGTCCAGTGCCGGGCCGGGGACGTACCGGCAGGCCAGCCAGGGCGTGGTGCTGCCGGTGTCGTGGTCGACCACGGGCACCACGTGGTAGCCCTGCACGGTACGGGCCGCGCGGACCTCCTGCTGGAACCGGTGCCGGAACTCCGCGTCCCGGGCGAACTCCTCACGGATCACCTTGACGGCGATCGGCTGGCCGCCGCGCGTCCGGGACAGGAAGACGGTCCCCATGCCGCCCTCGCCGATCCGGCGCAGCAGCGGGTAGCCCGCAACGTCGAGTGGATCCCCGGCCCGCAGCGATGTCATTCCTGCGTGGTCCTGGCTGGTCGTCACTGCGTCCGCTCCCCCGTGTCGTCGGATCGCTGTCAGTAGCCGGATGATGCTACCGACCCGGTGCCGGCGGGTATGAGCCTCGGGCAACATCAGCCCTGGTCTGTGAGCGGCCCCGGCACACGGCGAACGTCTCGATTGCCGCCGACAACGGCGCCGGCCCCTTCGGCATCTGGATGCTGTGGCACCGCCGGGCTGGGCGCACGAGTCGACCGGACGCGGCTCCCGGTCGCCCCGGATCCGCGACGGCCCGGACATGCGCCGAGCCGCCAGGGCAAGGGAGGCGGTCCGGACGCTGTGCGCATGCGCGGCCCGCAGGATCTCGATGTCCTTCTCTCTGTTGCTCATCGGCAGGAGTCGCAGCAGCGCGAAGGTGTTGGTCGCGGCGAGGTAGGCGAGACACAGCAGCACGACAGATCATGATGCCGTCGGTGACGACCAGCAGGTCTACCACGCCTGGTACACCGCCGGCACCACCGCCTGGAACCCCTGGACCAAGCAGCTGCAGCTATCTGACACCCCGTCCTTGTCCGCCCGCCACCGGGCGGACGGACAAGGACGCTTCCGAGCGGAAAGACCGAGTCAGGCGACAAGGACCTGCCCTCCGGGTCTTCGACCGAACCCCGTTCGCGCCGCCGACCGTTCGGCTCTCCTGGTACCCGTTCAACGCATTCCGGTATGAACCTCCCCTTCCGCGGTGCAACCGGCGTCCTCAGCAGTTCCACCCGGTCCGCGCCGGCCCTACAGCCCGGGCGGCGTCAGCGGAGCAGACTCCCCGGACGACGTCTCAGGCCGCCTGCCGAAGCGCGGTCCACCCGGCATCGTTGAACTTGGCGTCGCCCGGCGCAGCGAGGGTGGACGGCTGCTGTCCGCGGGTCCGGGCCACTGCGTCGGTGGTCGCCTTCACGCTCATCTT
>NZ_JBEXKB010000156.1:0-8109 GCF_040609455.1 Kitasatospora sp. NPDC004669 | reverse complement strand
AATACGAGCAGGATTACTGGGCGCAACTGGAGCGAGCCCCGCAAGCCGCTTGATCACACGATCGCGGACTCCACCAAAGTCGGGGCAGCTCACTGGGACAGGGCTGGGACAACCATGTCCCAGCCCTGTCCCAGCGCGCCCGTTATGCCGCATTTGCTAGGACAGTCTCAGCCCATTCCCCCAGGTAGCAGCGTTTCGCCCCGCTACCTGGGACTTAAGACACGCGGCTGCCACCCGGAGCGTGTCCTCTGACAGGTGATCTTGACCGTTCGTCAGGCGACTTTGACCGCCAGGGATTCACGCGCGAGGCTGACCAGCCGCGCATAGCGGACCGGCTTCGAAGGTGACCTGGCGGGCGGCCGCCTCGCTGACGAATGCGGCCTCCGGGTCGTCACTGAACCAGAGCGAAGCCGACGACCGAGCTCGGAGGGATCACAAACATCCGCACATGGCACTGCGGTGCAGATCATGGCGAATGCCGAACCCTGTGCGCCGCATCGGCCGTCTGAACTGGTGTGAGATCACGCAGGCGAGCACTGGACGAGTTGGACGAGGAACGCCTCCTCCGGCTGGCGACCAGCGGTGACCGCGTGTACAAGCGCACATCGCCAAGGCTGGCGGTGCAGCCACACCCCCGGGCGCATGGCCCAACAACCCATCCCCAGAAAGGGAATGATGAAAGCAGGAATCGCCATAGCTGCGGCAGCCGGAATCCTGGCTACCGGATGCGTGGCTGTCGTCGCCAGCGCCTCCCCGCCGCAGGACGCCCACAGCAACGCCGTTGCCGCACCGACCTCCCTGGCGCAGTCGGGCCCCGCCCAGACCGATGCGCGCCGCCCGGCGCCATCCGCCTCGAAGCCGACGCCCACCTCGAAGCCGGAACCTTCGAAGCCGCCGAAGCCGCCGAAGCCGACACCCACCTCGAAGCCGGAACCTTCGAAGCCGCCGAAGCCGCCGAAACCGCCGAAGCCGACACCCACCTCGAAGCCGGAACCTTCGAAGCCGCCGAAGCCGCCGAAGCCGATGCCCACCTCGACAAATGAGGCTCCCCTGTCGCTTCCGTGGGTCGCTGACCTGGACTGATATGCAGAACACGCCGTATCCCGGCTACGTTTCGACTTGCGAAGGAACGAAACGGAAGAACCTGGATACGGCGTGGTTCGCCAGGTGCTGCCGCACCTCAATCGAGGAGACCTCCCGACAGGGACAGGCAACGCTGGGGTGGCCCGGCAGGACAACAACCCATACTCCCCGCCGTCCTCCTCGCCCACCACGGCACTCCGTCCCGCCGACCACACGTGCGGAGCCGACCGACCCCTCCCCCGGGACGACAGAAACCGCATCACGTTGACGCCGCCCACCGCGACAACTGGCCCCCTCGACCTGGCTCTGTCGCCCTCTGGACGAGCGCCCTGAACCGGGCAGTGCACCCGCTGCTGCTGCGCCGGACCTTGCCGCACCCGCTGCTGCTGCGCCGGACCTTGCCGCACCCGCTGCTGCTGCACCCGCGGCTGCCCACCCGGCCGACGACGACCGCTGGGGCGAGGACGGCCGCTACCTGCTCAGCCTGGCCGACGCGCTGCGCCGCAAGCTGACCGCCTTCCTGGAGGAGACCGAGAACGGCGACCCGGTCGCCGCCTTCAAGGAGCTGCGCCTGGTTGCCCAGCGTGGGCTCCGGACCTCAGGGCGATCGCCGGGATGTTTTGGCGTGAACGCGCCCGACTCGGCCTTGAGGCGGCTCAGGCTGTCTGCTCCGGGTTTTCCTGGATTTGAGCCTGCGCCTCGTCGTAACGCTGCCGTGCGGCCGCGACCTGCGGCGAGAACTCGATGATCGTGGACAACAGATCACCGAGCGAGTCGACGACCACCTCGCCTGTCGGGCTGAGGCTGTATTCAACGTGGGCTGGAATGGAACGCACCAGCTTCCGATCCACCACCCCGTCGCGCTCGAGCACCTTCAACGTCTGCGACAGCCTGCGCTCGCTGACTCCACCCACGGCGCGCTTGAGCTCGTTGTAGCGCAGCGTGCCGCCCTGCAGCGCGACCAGGATCAGTAGCGACCAGGTGTTGGCGATGGTGTCGAAGGCCTCCCGCACGTCGCCCGCACGCGCGAGCACCTCGTTGACCGACACCTGGCGCCCCGGCCGTCGTTCGTCGCCCATCGCTGCATCACTCCTTCCCGGGCATAAATATACACTTTGCACGTACCGCCAGATCGTGTGTACTCTCATTTTGAGAGCACAAGCCCCCTCGAGGAGGTTTCGACATGAGCACCGAGTACAACGACTGGACCGTGGGCGACAGCAACACCGTCACCTTCAAGGCCCCCGCCAGGTTCGTCTTCGACCTCGTCACCCAGGCCCGCTTCTGGCCCGAGTGGCACGTCGCCAGCCACGGCGTCGGCGGCGTCACCGAACGCCCCTACCGCATCGACGATGTGGTCTACGAGTACGGCGTCCTCGAGGACGGCAGCGAACAGCACCTCTACTGGCGCGTGGTCGCCCAGGAGTACGCCAAGTCCTCCCTCCTCATCGACGACCGTCTCGGCGCGGGCCTGCAGTACAAGCTCACCGAGGACGGCGACGGCACCACCAGCTTCACCCGCAGCACCCTCTACAGCCCCGACTCCCCGTTCACCCCCGCCCAGCGCGCCATCGTCGCCGAAGCCAGCGCCGAAAGCGTGCAGGGCCTGCACCGCCACATCACCGCCCTGCTGGAGAAGGAGCGCACCAGCCTCCCCGCAGTCTCCTCGTAGAACCGTGACAACCAAGATCGAGAGAATGCGCCTCGGGTCAATCCCGAACTAGCCTCGATCCTTCGCGACGGTCCGCCGATGCACTCGGCGGACCGTTTCGGCTTCTCGGGCAGATGACAGGCAGGCCAGCGACAGCCGTTCACCACGGCTGCTGCGACGTCATCTCTCCCGGAACAGCCTCACACCGACCCACTCCTCCTGGAGCCACCGAGGGCCTGACCGCCGTCATCAGTACCTCCCTGTCCGGCCGCCGGCACCGACACCGCCGCCCACCCGGCTGCGCACCCGCCCGGGGGCCGGTGGGAATCGCCCCGCGCCCCCCTGTCCCGGGCCCGGACAGGCCCGGCGACACGCTTCCGGTACCGCTTCCGATACCGCTTCCGCTCCCCCCTCACCTTGACTGTGCATCACCGCAGGTCAGACCCCTTGTCCAGGCCGCCCAGAAACGCCGACAACCCCTCTGTCGCCTAGCGCGGCTCCATCGGAGTCTCGCTCTGGGCCACTCCGGCCCTTCGCCCAACCCGCGGGCCGTCCCCCGGCCCCCAGGGGCGGTGCCCGGGGCTCGCGCCGCGGCCGGGCAGCCAGGCGTTTCCGGTTGCCGCGGGGCAGCCGGGCCGGGCGGGCCGGTGCTGCGGGCGGGCGGTGGGTGGCCGGGGCGGGCGTGATCGACTTGTCGGCGGCGTGCGGTATGCAGAGCAGCCAGCCATCGCACCGCAGACCAGCGAGGGGGAGCGCCGTGAGCCACCGTCAGCCCGCCCCGGGCACACCCGACCAGCCCGACGGCCAGGGCGCCGTCCCCGCCCCGCGCAAGCGCACCCGCAAGGCTCCCAAGGCCAACCCGGGCGGCTCCTCCAACGTCCTGCGCGCCGACGTCCTGCGCGCCATCGCCGTCCTGAAGATCGTCACCGGCCACCAGCTCTGGCGACTGCTGCGCCCCAACGCCCTGGAGAACAAGTTCGCCCGTGCCACGCTGAACGACCTGGAGAAGAAGCGGATCACCGTCAAGCACGGTACCGGCGAGGACGGCCGGGACATCTGGGGCATGACCACCGCCGGCCGCGACGCGGCAAAGGCGTTGTTCCCGGACGGCCCGCGCGCTCCCTACTGAGGTGCGGGGCCTGCTGTGTCCGGGCTGTGGCATCTGTGTTCGGGCAGGCGGTCCGGCTGGCCGTCACAGCGGCGTCCATCGTGGTGGCCAGGGCGGGCAGCTCGCGCTCCAGGTCGCCGAGTACCGTGCGGGGCATCGCTGCGGCCAGCGCGCAGACCGCGACCAGCGCGATCCGCTCGCCTACCGCCAGCTCGGGGAGCGCCTGGGCGTGCGGGCTGCCGGTGACGACGTCGGCGCTGAGGTCGTACGCCAGCTCCTCGGCCGGCCGCCCGTTGCCGCCGGGGACGACCTCCCGGCCGGCGGCCCGCTCGACGGCGTCGACGCGGGTGGTGCGTCAGCGTCAGCATGCTGACTTTCTGCGAGTGCGTCGCAGTATGTCACTGCTGTGCACCGCTGCCACGACGCTAACCACGGGAGTGGAGAGGAGCGTGAGCAGCATCGGCCCGTATCCGCCATTGGAGGCCACTGCCACGACGACGGTCTCGCCGAGATATGTCGTCCCGGCGACAATCCCGGCGAGTAGTCCTCGCAGCGAAGTGCGCCCAGCCAGCCACTCAGGTGACAGCGCAAGTGCCGCACCGGTGATCGCGCCGACCAGAATGCCGACACCCAGGCTTCCGCCGACCACGATCGCAAGTCGGGAGAAACTCGGCAGGGCATGCGGCTTCATGAGGAGCTGCGCGACAGCGACGCCGAGCCATAGGGAGGCGGCCAGCCCGGCAGGCACAGCTCCTATGCGGACTCCCAGTCGAACGCCTCGTCGGATCACAACGGCGATCACGGCACGAACCCCCATCACTCGACCGCGGCCACTCTATGGAAAACATTGAACACGTTCAAATGAGCTGCGAAGATGATGCCCTGCTGACCGCCGAGCAGGAGGTGGGAGACTCAGCCCCAGGGGCCGCGCCAGCCGATCAAGGCGAAGCCGAACATCGCCCATGGAGGCTTTCCGGTTCACCTTGGCTGCACTAAAGCGTCTTCCAAGATCACGTCATGGCTCCTTGGGCACGCACCTTGTTTGGCCTCTCCGACCTCCGTGCGGAGGGCAGTCACCGTCCGGCGACGCGGAATGTCGTGATGGTCACGGCCTGGGGCGAGGCTAACAGCTCGCGCAGATAGGTGGTGCACGGGACGCCAGCAGCAAGGCGGGCACAGGTCCCGATGATCATGGAGTTACGACGCTCTGTGACCACTGGGGGACCTGTGCCCGTCCTGCCATCATGGCTGACCGACCCGCTCTGGGACCAATTTGCGGCGCTGCTGCCCGAGCACCCGACGGTCGATCCCGCCCATCCGCTGGGCTGCCACCGCCCCCGCATCAGCGACCGGATCGTCTTCGACAAGCTGCTGCAACTGCTGCGCTTCGGCTGCTCCTACCAGGCGATCGCCGACACCACCTGTTCCGCGACCACGATCCGCAACCGCCGCGATGAGTGGATCCGGCTCGGCATCTTCGCCCGGCTCAAGCAGATCGCACTGGAGTCCTACGACCGGATCGTCGGACTCGTGCTCGACCAGATCGCCATCGACGGCTCCATCACCAAGGCCCCCGGCGGCGGCGAGGTCGCCGGGCGCTCACCCGTCGACCGCGGCAAACAGGGATTGAAACGCTCGGGCATGACGGATGGCTACGGCATCCCGCTGGGCAGGGTCCTGGCCGGAGCGAACCGACACGACTCCCCACTGCTCGCCCCGACCCTGGACTTGCTGGACGGCCTCGAGCCGCTGCCCGACGACGTCACCGTGCACCTGGACGCCGGGTACGACTCGGACAAGACCCGCACCGAACTCGCCGGCCGCCACCTGCACGGCCGCATCGCGCGCAAGGGCGAGAAGGCTCCCATCCAGGCAAGCCAGCGGTGGCACGTCGAGCGCACCCACGCCTGGCAGAACGCCTTCCACCGCCTCGCCCGCTGCTACGAACGCCGCACCAGCGTCATCGAAGCCTTCTTTGACCTCGCCGACACGATCATCACCGTCCGTAGCCTGATCCGCCGGGCCTGGACCACCCACCGCTGGGACACACGCCCCCGACGTCGACCATGAGCAGCCCCCTGTCCGAGTGGCTGCTTAACGGCTAATCAGCCGGTCAGGGATCGCAAACCGGTTCTTGACGAGACCTCCCGTGTGGGTACGGGCGACCAGCGTAGCCGCGGACCTCGAGCAACCGGTCCGGACGCTCTCGCTACCTCCGCCAGTGCGCCTCGATAAGGAAGCGCTGCGAGTAAGCCACGAACGGACCATGGCGCTCGATGAAGGAGTGGAGTTCTGCCAGGCGGTCACGGTAGGCGTCCACCGTGAAGCCGGGGACGATCCAGATCACCTTGCGCAGGAAGTGGACCACCGCCGCGATGTCATGGAACTCCATCCGGAGGGCTTCCTGGCGCACGTCGACGACGTCCAGACCCACCGCCTCCGCGGCGGACACCGCCGCGATCGGGCTCGTACCGGCATAGGTGGTGGTCACCGGCATCGGCCGCGACATTAGCGGCTGAGGCCCCATCATAAACTCGGTCAGTTCGCGTACCGAGCCGGAGCCGACGTGTTGGGCCAGGTACACGCCGTCCGGACGCAGCACCCTTTGCACCTCGTCCCAGCGGGTCGCCACGGGGTGCCGACTGACCACGAGGTCGAACGACTCCTCCGCGAACGGCAGGTCGGCCGCGTCCTCGGTCTCGACGACGGTCGCGTCGAACTTCGCCAGGGTGCGGCGGGCGATCTCGACATTCGGGGGCCAGGACTCCGTCGCCGCCAGCACCGGCGGGGCGATGGGGATCGAGGCCAGCACCTCGCCGCCGCCCGTCTGGATGTCGAGTCCGGCCGCGGCCTTCGCCATCCGCTCGGCAAGCAGCCCTGCGTACCCCCAGGACGGCCGCTGCTCGCTGGCGCGACCGGCGAACCAGGAGAAGTCCCACCCCGCAGTGGGGACGGCCTCGCCTTCCTCCACGAGCTCTTCGAACGTACGCATGGGCCCGAGAATGGCAGGCAAGAGCGACGCCCGCATCCGAGTTTCGGCGGTTCACCATCCGGGGCGGATCCCCTCACGATTCCGGTGCGCCTCATGAATCATGGCAACGCAGACACAAGTCTCCTTGATGAGTCACAGAGCGTCACAACTCTGTGATCACGAAGCCTGTGCCTTCTCTCTCTGTCGGCCGACCTGCATGCCGCCTATCCGCGCGACCTCTAAGGCTCTGCCTGCCTGGATTGAAGATCCTCGATGCGTCGTGGAGTACAGCACCGCCTGGTGGCGTATTCGGCGACGACGTATCAGCGCGCATCGGTCGACAACGGATCTGACTACTCTGAGCGACGCGCCGTGGACTCGTCAGCGTTTACGACACCCTTGAACATGCGGGACTACCAGTCAAGCCATCCGCCCTGACCTGCACTCACGCCGACCGGACAGCCCGCTCGCAGCGCGGGCAGACGTGCCCGGCGTACTGCGGCGGGTACCAGCGCGATCCCGGCCCGGATGGCCGCCACGGGTCGACGGCCATGCTCGCGGTGTCGATCCCGCAGGCCGTCACCGGGAGCGGGTCGCCGGGCACGTCCGGGTCGGAGCCGGAAGCGTGCACGACCAAGAGGTCCGGTTGCTCCGGCTGCTCGATCACCACGAGGATGCCCATCACCCCACCCTCCGCCGGCGGCGGGCAGTACCGCACCTGGTGACCGGCCATCGGGACGCCGCACGGCCTGGTGAGTTCCGCCCCGCGCAGCCGGTGAGTTTCGCCCCGCCGAAACTCCCCGCCGCAGGTCAGCGCCGTTACGCTGCCCTCTGGCGCCCGCCGGACCCGGGACGCACGCTCTGGGCCATCGCCGGTGGGCGCCGCCACGTCGCCTGCTGGGAGTCGATTGGCCGCAAGCCCGGCCGGCAAGGGCTGCGGCCGGTTTACCTGGTGCTGGACGACGCTGCCGGGGAGGTACGCGCGGTGCCTGGCAGGCTGCCGGCGCCATCTCGCTGTCCGGCGTCAGCGGCAACCACTACGCCGTCGGCATCACCGGCAGCCTCTGATCGACAGCGATCGGGGCGAGGCCCCGCTGGCCTCTGCCGTCGGGTAGGGGCGAGCGGGGCCTCGCGGCGCCTCAGAGCGCCAGCCAGCCGGCCTGAGTCGCTCGGACGCCTGCCTGGAAGCGGCTGCGGGCGTTGAGGCGTTCCATGAGGTCGGTGGCGATGCGGCGGGCGGTGCGTGGTGATACGCCGAGCCGCTTGGCGATGGCGTCGTCGGTGTGGCCGTCGGCG
>NZ_JBEXKB010000155.1:0-8158 GCF_040609455.1 Kitasatospora sp. NPDC004669 | reverse complement strand
ATCGCGCTGATCACCGCCCTGTGGCGTTGCCCGGCCTGCCACCGAAACCCGAACGACCTCACCGGCCTTGGTCAAGGACCATGACCGAGCCCTGTTGAGTAGCATCAACCACCCGGCCGGACGGCCAGTCACCGCGTTGACCGGCGCCGTGGCTGCCGTCTATACCGAGCTGTGCGGCCAGGACGGCGCAACCGCCGCTGCACTGGCCCTCGCTGCCGGGGTCAGTCCCTCCGCCGCCCGCAAGGCCCTCGCAGCCCTGGAGGAGCGCGGCCTTGCCCGGCGCACGCCGGGCGGGAACGACCGTACGCAACGGCTGCCCGACACCTGGTACGCCACGACCTCGGAGTCTACGGAGGCCGATGGTTGCTCAGCCCCCGCCGCGTCCACCGGCAGCCGTACGGCCGAGGCGGAGGACGGACACGCCGATCAGGCCAATGCCTCCGAGCCCGAGCTTCGTATGACCGACGGTGAAGACAGCGGCTCTCCGTCGCCGACGAAACTCGAGGCGGATTTCGCCGAGGACCAGCAGGACCAGGTTGCTGAGGACAGCAGCGAGGCCACGAACCTCGCGCACGAGGCACCGGCTATGGACATCACCCCGGCGACGGCGGAGACCGACGCGGACACTCCGCGACCGGCGAACGACCCTGGCACGGCGCACGAGGCAGGGGATGCCGCCACAGCGGCCGACGCGCCCACGGAGGCCGGCGACACGCCCGCTGGGGCGATCCCGTCGGTGTACCCGACCTGCGGGGCACGGCGGCGGCCCGCGCCCCGCGGGTCCGCCGCCACCGGCGCCGGTGTCCGGC
The DNA here is from genome assembly GCF_040609455.1 of Kitasatospora sp. NPDC004669. Classification (NCBI taxonomy): domain Bacteria; kingdom Bacillati; phylum Actinomycetota; class Actinomycetes; order Kitasatosporales; family Streptomycetaceae; genus Kitasatospora; species Kitasatospora sp. NPDC004669. The sequence goes on along the minus strand of NZ_JBEXKB010000155.1, from coordinate 7,349 downwards.
TCGGGTCCGGGCAGTTGCACCAGATGATCCTTGAGCACCTGCGGGCGAACACCGCGCAGGACTGGTCTCCTACGGCGATCAGCAACGCGCTCGGTCGGTCCGCCGGGGCCATCGCCAACGCGCTGGCCACCATGGTTACCCGGGGCGAGGCGGAGATGACGACCGCCAAGCCCCGGCGATACCGGGCAACTACCGCTGAGTGAGCGGCACCAGATGGCCGTCCGAGGCACACCTGCTTCTCGGCCGGCCACCCTTCTGTGGTAGACCAAGTGAACGTCCGTCAGGCCTCTGCTCCCGCCCTCCCTGCCACGCGATGCTTAAAGTGCGGGATCCGCCCATCGGCCCAGCCCGGCCGCGATCTTGTCGAGGTCTTCAGAGGCTTCCAACCACCTGTTCGGAGGTCGGTGGGGGTGTTCCAGGCCTCGGAGAAGCACTCCGTGGACGAGCTCTGTGCGGGCCTGATTCGGCAGAAGAGTCAGTCCGAAGATCTTGAAGCTGGTTGGAAGGGAAACACTCAGGTACCGGTCCAGTTCACGAGATTGCTGGCGCATCCGGTCGAAATCCGCCTCCTCGCCGGCCGCCACGTTCCGGCAGTCGTCGGCCAATTGCTCAGCGATCCTAATGGTCGCAGTACAGATCTTGTGCACTCGAGTCTTCGCGCGAATGATGAATGCGATCGTGGCGGTGGAGAGAGTAATGATCAGACCGAGACGGGTCGCCGCAGGGACAGAGGGCATCACCCTCACCATTCCTAGGAACCCCGCCACAAAGAGACTCATGCAGATCGCGTGAGAAACTGTCGACCTACGTACTCGCCAGAGCAGCGATTTGCGCCAATCCACCCAGGGCTCCATGTGGGGCGCGGACAGCCATAGCAGGAGGGCGACGCACATCACCCCTCCCCCCCTGCCGGCCTGGCCGTTCGCATCAGAGCTGGTCAGGAGCACATAAAGAAGGACTCCTCCAAAGAGCAACCAAATCACCGGAGGAAGGCACGCCAGGCTCCACGCCACGGGGCGATCGAGCCATGGGGGCAGGAGCCCAAAAATGTGTAGGACGAGAAGTGGCCAGAGAAGAGCAGAGATCCACACTCGGTCCCAGAATCCGAGGAAGCTCAACGCTAGAAGCGGCACCCAGAGAACGCCGGTAACAGCAGCCGCAATGCCCCACCGTCTCCGCGGGGTCCAGCTGATAGCCGATGCAACAAGTTGGGTCATGAATTCCCCCATTCCATATCCAGCCGAACTATTGGAACTGCAGCCGTAACCTCCAACTCTCGAAGGTGGTCGGCTGACTCATGTTGGCGGCGAGACCATAACGCCTGCAACTCAGTTACTGATCTGCGCTATGCACCTTGCCAATGCGCTGTTTTGACGCCCCCAGGGGAATCGCAGACGCCGCCGGCACAGTAGCCGCCTCGTGCGACAGGCCCGCCGGACAACCCGGCGGGCCCGTCGCACGTAGCTATTTGCGGCCGCCGCACCCCGCGTGGCCGCAGCCGCCGCAGAACCCGCCGCGCGAACATGCGCAGCCGCAGGCCCCGCTGCTCTGCCGGGGCACCCTGGTGAGGCGGCGGGCGGCCTGGGTAGCCGACGTCGCGGCTCCGGTAGCCACTGGCCGGAGGGCGCCTAGGATCAGGTCGGCGAGGTCGGAGCGGCTGATGCTGCGGGTGGCGTGGGCGAGCGCGAAGTCCAGGCTAGGGGCCAGCGCTCCGGTCGCAGACAGGTTAAGGGTGAGCGCGAGACGCAGAGTCATCTCGCGTTCGATCAGGGCGTCGTAGCCGGACGGCAGGTAGCGGGAGGCATCCCGAGCGGCGATGTTGAGCGCCTTGGTGAGCGAGCAGACAGTGCCGCTGCGCAGCTGAACAGCGGCGACCTGGGCTGCCGCCCGGATGGAGCCCTGGAGTCTGTCAGTGACGGAGGTGGAGGTGGTGGGGCGGGTAGCAGGGCCCATAGCTCGGCTCGGGACGTGCGGCAGCTGGGCCGCCGCGCACAGGAGGGCGTCACGGCGTACCGGGCGGGGCCAGAGCCGATCACGGCTCTCCAGGGAAGGCATGGGGTCGGAGACGAGGAGGCTGATGGGGTAGAGCTGGGCGGCGTACGCGAGTCGGAAGACGCACTCGCGGCGGACGAGGTCCGTGTGACCGGGCGGCTCGTCGCCGGTGAGCGTCGCGGGGCGGATGGCGCCCTGGGCGTCGGCGAAGCGGTCGCCCGTGGTCAGGGCGTGGGCGAGGGCAGTGGCCAGGGTCGTTGCGGTGAGGGCGCGCAGGTGGTGAAGGTCGGCGGGCGCGCCGGGACGCGTGGACATGGTGAGGTCTCCTGACTGGACGGTTGGGTGGGGGCCGGGGCAGGGTCGCCCCGGCCGGGTGCCCCGACCTCACTCAGCGTCCTCACCCACCGCGAGGTCCTCCACCCCGACGACCTCACCGGCCCCGAGTCATTGCTCCTGCTCGCCGAGAGCCTCCTCCAGCTGCTCGAGGCCGGAGGGGAGGATGCCGCCGTCGACTCGTTGCTCTTCCAAGATCGCAGCAAGGCCAGCGAAGCCGTCGCCGCCGCCATCGCCTCCGGGCATCCGGACCAGGCCGGCCTCGCCGCCCTCCGTTCCCTGGCCGACGGCCCGCTGCGCGAGCGCTCGGCACTGCTCGGCCGCCTGAACGCTGCCCGCGCCCGCCGGAGTACCGCACGATCCAAGGGCAAAGGGCGGCGCTGACCCACCTGGTCAATGCGCCTCCGCTGCCGACCTTTTCACTCGACCGGGTCAAGTTGAACCCGGCCCCCCTTCGCGTCGTCTTCCGTGCTGCCAGGCTCTCTCCACGAGCCGGGCCTCACCTGGGCCCATCGAGGGCCAGGACCGCCGTGATCGCTGGGCTAATGGTCTGTGTCCCCCCTCGGACACAAACCATTCGCCGACGACGTCGGCGAGGGAATGCGGGTCAGGAGCAATCCTGGCCCGCATTTTGCGTTGCGCGTGGTCATACCCGCAGTGCGGGCCCGGGGCTGTGTAGAACCGCTGCCTTGTGCTGGGGGCCGCGTCCGTGGACGGTGCGAGCCGCTGACCGCGAGGCCTTCGTGGGGCAGACCGGAAGCCGAGGGCATCGCTGACCGGTTCCACGCTCCGGCGGCCTAGCGTGGAAGCATGAGCACCGACCCGGTCAGGTTGTTTCTCTGCGGTGATGTGATGCTCGGCCGCGGGGTCGACCAGATCCTGCCGCACCCCGGCGATCCGACGCTGCGGGAGCCGTACGTCCCGGATGCGCGGGCCTACGTCGAGTTGGCGGAGGCTGTGAACGGTCCGATTCCTCGTCCGGTCGACTTCGCTTGGCCCTGGGGGGAGGCCCTGCAACTGCTCGATCAGGCCGCACCCGAGGTACGGGTGCTGAACCTGGAGACGAGCATCACCCGCAGCGACGACTTCGCGGTGGGGAAGGACGTGCACTACCGCATGCACCCGGCCAACCTTCCCTGTCTGGCCACCGCCCGGCCCGACGCCTGTGTGCTGGCCAACAACCACGTGATGGACTTCGGCCTCCTCGGGCTCGCGGAGACGCTCGACACCTTGGCGAGCGCGGAGCTGACGGCAGTGGGTGCGGGCTGGGACGCGGGCGCGGCACGAGAACCCGCGATCGTCACGGTGGACGGCGGCCGGCGGGTTCTGGTCTTCGCGTTCGGCACGGCGTCCAGCGGGATTCCGTGGAGGTGGGCCGCGGCCGAGGATCGAGCCGGCGTCGACTTCGTGTCCGAGGCCTCGCACGTCGACGCGGCCGATGTCGTCGATCGGGTCCGGCAGGTGAGGCGACCGGGCGACGTCGTCGTCGCCTCCATCCACTGGGGGTCCAACTGGGGCTACCAGGTCTCCCGAGATCAGACCCGCTTCGCGCACACCCTGATCGACGGCGGCGTCGATGTCGTGTACGGACACTCCTCGCACCACCCCCGCCCCATCGAGGTCTACCGAGGGAAGCTCATTCTCTACGGCTGCGGCGACTTCATCGACGACTACGAGGGCATCACCGGCCAGGAGCACTACCGGGACGACCTGCGGTTGCTGTACTTCGTCTCGGTGGAGCCGAGCACCGGAAGGCTGGTCAGTGCCCGTATGGCGCCCGTACAAGCCCGACGGATACGGCTTGAGCGTGCCTGCGCCGAGGACGCACAGTGGCTGCGGGAGGTCCTCGACCGGGTCAGCCGCGGATTCGGCGTGCGAATCGATCTCGGTCCGAACGGCATGCTCACGCTTCGGGGCATGTGAAGGACGCGGGCCCTCGGCACGGAAACGCCCCGAATGCGCCGCTTCGTTGACGGCATGACGGCGGGCGCCCGGCCCGTCACGGGAGCGGCTGCTCCGCCCAGATGATCTTGCAGGTGGGTGTGTACCGGGCACCCCACCGCTCGGCGAGCTGGGCGACGAGGAACAGGCCTCGTCCGCCCTCGTCCGTAGTGGCCGCGTAGCGCATGTGGGGGGAAGTGTTGCTGGTGTCCGAGACCTCGCACATCAACTTGCGGTCCCGCAGCAGGCGGACGCTGATGGGTGCCGCGCCGTAGCGGATGGCGTTGGTGACCAGCTCACTGAGGATCAGCTCCGTGGTGAACACCAGGTCGTCCAGCCCCCACTCGGCCAGCTGGCGGCTGGCCGCGGCCCGTACACCGGCGACGGCGGCCGGGTCCACGGGTACGTCCCACTCGGCCAGCTGGTCCTGCGGCAGCGCCCGGGTGCGGGCGACGAGAAGGGCGATGTCGTCGCTCGAGTACGCGGGCGGGAGCGCGTCCAACACGGCATCGCAGGTGTCCTCCGGTGTCAGGCCGCGGGAGCCCTCCAACGCGCCGCGCAGCACTTCGAGTCCGTGGTCGATGTCATGGCGGCGGTCTTCGACGAGCCCGTCCGTGTAGAGCACCAGCCGACTGCCCTCGGGCAGCCTGATCCGTGCCGTCTCAAAGGGCAAGCCCCCCACACCCAGCGGGGGTCCTGCGGGCAGGTCGAGGTAGTCCACGGTGGCGTCGGGCCGGACGAGGGCGGGTGGGAGGTGGCCGGCGCGTGCCAGCTCGCAGTTCCGCGACACCGGGTCGTAGACGGCGTACAGGCAGGTCGCGCCGGTGATCTCGGCGCCGTCGCCAGTGGCCGCCTGGTCCCGGTCGATCCGGCTGACCAACTCGTCGAGGTGCGCGAGGAGCTCGTCGGGGGGCAGGTCCAGCATGGAGAAGTTGTGCACTGCCGTCCTCAGGCGCCCCATGGTGGCAGCCGCGTGCAGGCCGTGGCCGACGATGTCGCCCACGACCAGGGCGACGCGGCTGCCGGCCAGCTGGATGACGTCGAACCAGTCCCCGCCGACGCCCTCCTTCGCCGGCAGATAGCGGTAGGCGACGTCGAGGGCGTTCTGCTCGGGCAGCCCGTGCGGCAGCAGGGACTGCGCCAGGGACACGGCCATGGTGTGGTCCCCGGTGATGGCCGAGACGATCTGCTCCTGGGTGGCGTACTTGGTGTCGAAGAGGCCGCTGTTGCGTCCGAGGCGCAGCACCGCGATCCGGTCGGCGGTCGTGCGGACGTTCTCCAGGTCGTGGCTGACCAGCAGCACGCCGAGGTGCTGCTCGCGCAGGCGCTCGACCAGTTCGAGCACCAGGGCGGTCTGCCCGACGCCGAGGGCGGCGGTGGGCTCGTCGAGGATCACCACCTTGGGCCTGCCGATCAGCGCGCGTGCGATGGCGATGCTCTGGCGCTGGCCGCCCGAGAGCGAGCCCACGGGGATGCGCAGGCTGGGGAGCCTGATGGCCAGGGAGCTCAGCAGCCTGCGGGCACGCTTCTCCATCTCGACCTCGTCGAGGACGCCGAACCGGCGGATCTCCTGGCCGAGGAAGATGTTGCCGACCGTGTCGAGGTTGTCGCAGAGAGCCAGGTCCTGGTGGACGGTGGCGATGCCGAGGCTCTGCGCGTCCATCGGCCTGCGGAGGGCGACCGGCCGGCCGTTCCATTCGATGACCCCGCTGTCCGGTGCGAGCACTCCGGCGATCACCTCGACCAGGGTGGACTTGCCGGCCCCGTTGTCCCCGACCAGCGCGACGACCTCTCCCGCGTCGATCCGGAGGGCGACACCGCTCAACGCCTGCACGGCACCGAACCGTTTGGAGATGCCACGCACTGCCAGCAGGGGCGTCTGTGCCACCCGAACCACCTCTTCGCCGAGGGACGGAGCGGACACCGCAACCACCTCATGCGGGCCGACGGGTGAGCCCGTCCGGCCTCCTCTCCCATACTCACCCGTCTCCCATACTCACCCGCCGGGACGCGGGCTGTCCTGCCGCCCGGGGGCGGTCCGCACGGGTCGGCGTCGCCTCCTGCGCCACTGCCACGACGGTGGGGGCGAAAACCGGCGGGTCCCTCGTTCGAACCGCCCTCGATCCGGCCGCTCGGCCGTCGGTCGGCGAGGAGTGAACCCTTGCGGCCGGTTCAGACCCGGTGGGTGTCGCCGAGGGCGCTCTCGATGCCCTGGACCATCCGCCACAGCGGGGCGCGGCGGCTGGCGACCAGGACCACCACGTCGTCGGCCGGGCCCTCGCCGTTCTGGACGGAGTCGCGGCGGTCGCCCCAGGTGGTGGTGACGAAGGACATCGCCGCGTCCACCTCGGCCACCCAGTCGCTCTCACCGCCCGAACGCAGCCAGGTGCGCAGGGCGTGGTTGTGCGCGGCGACCACGGCGGCGGCGATCACGTCGGCGCGCAGCGGGCCGTCCGGGCGGCCGGCGAAGCGGCCGCGCAGATAGGCGGCGAGGGTGTGCTCGTAGCGCCAGACCACCGACAGCTCGTACGCCCGCAGACCGGGCACCTTGCGGGTGAGGCGGTAGCGCTGCACGGAGAAGGAGGGCTGCTCGGCGTACATCCGCAGGACCAGGCGGGCGGCGTCGCAGGCGTGCTTGACCGGATCCTCCTCGCCGGTGCCGGACTCCAGGAACTCCGTCATCTCGGCGAGGCCGCGCTCGTGGTCGGGGAAGACCACGTCCTCCTTGGCCGGGAAGTAGCGGAAGAAGGAGCGTCGGCCGACGCCCGCGAGCGAGACGATGTCGTCGACCGTCGTCTGCTCGAAGCCGCGCTCCAGGAAGAGCTCGAAGGCCGCGGCCACCAGCGCCTCGCGCATCGCCGGCTTCGAGGGCCCGTCGTTCATGGGAAGGTCCTGCGCTTCCTTCTCGCTCATTCTCCGGAACTTAGCATCGGGACGATGCGTCGGCTCCGACGGCCGGGTGGCTGACCGGTCCGGCCGTCGGGGCGCGTCAGAGCGTCGTTACGGCAGGTTGCGGGCCATGACGATGCGCTGGACCTGGTTGGTGCCCTCGTAGATCTGGGTGATCTTCGCGTCGCGCATCA
>NZ_JBEXKB010000154.1:0-8699 GCF_040609455.1 Kitasatospora sp. NPDC004669 | reverse complement strand
AGCTCGGCGGCCTGCGGCACGTAGTTCATCCACGCCCCGCGCCGCCGGTACTCCCGCCGCTGCTCCAGGGCAGTGTTCCATACCGACCGGCAGATGCTGCCGAACGTCTCGCACAACTCGGCCTGATCTCCGGCAAGTTCAAGGCGGTAACGTCGCCCGGACAGCACAGGAACACCCCCCTTCGGCAACTGTGACCAACATAGTGCACGCCACTGACAACGCAGCGATCTCCGCCGCTTCACGGCTCCGAGCCAAGGATGGGCTAACCCCCAGCTAAAGCAGGGGGTCTGCGCCCAAGAGTTCAGATCAGGCCGAGGAGGGTGCGGCCGAGGAAGGCGATCGGCATCACGGTTCGCCCGTCTCCCGGTACCGGGGTCTGCGGCCGAGGACGGCCAGGGGCTCCTCGAAGGGCTGGTCCGCCAGGTAGGCCGGCGACCAGGCGACGCCCCACCGGCCACAGTTCGGGCAGTTCCACGTCCGTCCGGTCTCGTTGGCGTCGCCGAGCGGATCGACTGGCGCGCCGCAGCCCGGCGCGGGGCAGGCCGGAGGGCCGGTCATCGACGGCGGTCCCGCCTGAGCCGCCGCTGGGTGGCCCTCCGAATGAACGGTTCGGACGCGACGACGCCGAGCATGAGAACGGCGGCGAAGGTCATGAGGCACACCAGCACCGTGGCGACCCTCGGCGGACCGGGAAGTGCCCAGGTGGCGACTGCCGCCGCGCCGCCACTCAGTGCGCCGATGATGCCGACCGCGATCAACACGTCGACGCCGACGGATGGTTGGCGGCTCACGCGACACCCTCGCCGGAGACGCCGAGCCGGCCCCGGGACTTGGCGGGGACGAGGTGGACGACCACCGTCGGCTCGCCCGGGAGCGACTGGATGCAGGCAGGATCGACGGTCCGTTCCAGCCCGCCACCCACCGGCCGCACGTAGGCGAGCCCGCCCCGTGTGTCCATGTAGACGACGTTCTGGTTGGTCGTCGCGTCCTTGACCAGCTCGCCGACCTGCGGTCGATAAGGCGGTTTGGCGGGGGACTTCTTGCGCGTCACGGCAGCAACTCCGTTCCGTAGTGCGATGACTACCCAGGGCTGCTAACTGTGGTTTATAGTCGGCGATGCCTTCAACGTTTCATTCGGGAAGGAAGAGGGCTTTAGCGATCATGAACCGCAAGGAACTTGATCCGGAATCATCTCCAGCCGCCAAGTTCGGCGCCCAAGTTCGCGAGCTACGAGAAGCGCGCGGCTGGACACAGGAACACCTGGCAGAACTCACCGGATACTCAGCCGTACATGTGTCCGCTGTCGAAACTGGTCGCAAACCTCCAACTGAGCGATTCTCCCGGAGACTCGACGTGGCCTTCGGGACCCCGGAGCAGTTCGAACGGGAGTGGCGCAACGCGGGGCGACGTGTCCTGTTCGAGGGATTCGGTGACTACCTGCGCAGCGAGGCCGACGCGGTGGCGCCACGGCTGTTCGAAATCAACATCATTCCGAGCCTCTTCCAGACCCCCACCTACGCAAGGGCATACCAGGAAGCGCGAGTTCGACGGGGACGGGCAACTCAGCCGCAGGCCGAGGAACGGCTCACGATGCTGCTGCACCGACAGCAGCATCTGAACCGGCAACCCGGGCCCCGAGTCCATGCGGTCATAGACGAAGGATGCCTACGCCGGGTCATCGGGGGCCCTGATGTCATGGTGGAGCAACTCCAGCACCTGGAGAAACTGGCCGTCCAGCCTCAATTCATCATCCAGGTCAGCCCGTTCTCCCTCGGCGAAGACCGGCCGTTTGCACACCCCATCACCTTGCTGACCATGCCGAACAGGGCCAGCGTGGGATACGGTGAGATTCAGGGGCGGGGCTTCCTCCAGCGCGACCCGGATCCCCTGGCCGAGTGGGCCGGTGAGTACGATCAACTGCAGGTCGAGGCGTTGTCCCGGGCAGCGAGTCGAGAGTTCATCCGGCAAGTTCGGAGGAGTTTTGAGCATGGTTGACCTGGCACACGCCGCATGGCGCAAGAGCACCTACAGCGCCCAAGAAGGGCAGTGCGTGGAGGTGGCGGACGGGTTTTCCGGCCAGATGCCGGTGCGGGACAGCAAGGACCCCGAAGGCCCGGCCCTCATCTTCCCGGCCGAGGCCTGGCACTCCTTCGTCTCCGCCGTCCGAGCCGGCGAGTTCGGCACGGCCTGACGAACCCGCAAACTGCCCGAACCCCACCACCCTCGCGGGTCGTGGGGCACAGGCCGCCAGGTCTGAAGGGAGAGAACGGGTGCTCTCCTACAGGCCGCCCCCGGACATGAGGTCCGACAGCTCCGCCATGTGCTCGGCCCGACGCTGGAGGAGGTGGACCTTCACCTCAGGGAGTTCGGCGACCCGCAGCAGCTGCCACCCTTGGGCCTGCTGGTAGTAGCGCGACAACTGCTCCTGGGCAGTGCCGCGACGTACCCACCGGATGCCCTCTCCGGCAGCGCGGTCGAGAGCCCACCAGGCGAGCAGACGGCCGAGACGGTAGGGGTTCGGTCGGGTGAAGGTCGTCGTGAGGAAGAGACTGGGCTCGCAACGTTCCTCATCGGTGAAGCCCCACGGGGGCAGAGTGTTCTCCCGCATGATCGTCGTGCAGCCGACAACACCGTGATTCTGGTGCTCCAGGACCCACACGGGAATCGCCGGGTCGGCGGCCTGGGCCCCGAACTCGTCAGCGGCGGCCTCGCACTCGCCGAGGCCGCGCGTGGTCAGCCAACGGGACCGCTCACGGATCATGTTGGCAATCGGTGCAACGTCCTCCTCGGTCGCCTCGCGCATCCGGAACACCGGCTTCTCCTCTCTCACGATGGTCTTTGGATCGTCACCGCATTGTCAGCGCCGAGTCGGCGAGCAACGCGAACACGACTTCCCGGTCGGCGCGTTGGGAGGTTCCGGCGTCGAGCCGGTCAGCAACGGCGCGTAGAGCCTGTGGGTCGAGGAGCCCGGCGTCCAACAGCGGCGAGCCTTCGTCCAGGAGGAGCCGCACCCGGCGGGCGCCGTGTTGGCGCATGGCCAGGTTCATGATGTTGCCGAAGTTCTCCGGAATCGGTGAAGTGGTTGAACTCGACCAGCCGGCCGTCGAAGACCCAGAAATCATTGCCCGGCAGCGCGATGTCCGACGCCAGGCGGCGGGGAAGCCAGCGGACCTGTTCACCGGCTGCGACGTTCACTGCGGTTCCGGCGTGCTCGAAGCGGATGTAGTCGGTCACCGGCTCCGACACGATCCGGGCCCGGCGCATGATCACGCCACGGCTGACGGTGTCCCGGACGAGCGGCACCCACCCGGCCCAGCCCTCGGACTCGGGGTCGAGGTCGGGGTGGACGCCCGTCTGCTTGAAGCGTTCGAAGTCCGTAGACTCCTCGCCCACGCCGTACCAGTCGCGCATCTCCAGGTGCACGGCCGAGTGCTGAGTGGCCTTGAGCAGGTCAGAAAAGTCCGGAACGTTCTGCGTCATCGAGTGCCTTCCTAATGATCGCCGCCATGCGGAGCGGGACCCGGACTACGTCCTCGCCTTCAGGGATGCCGGTCGCATGGCCTGGAGCCCACTCGATCGTGCTGACCTTGGCCAGCAGTTCCTCGCCGGGTTTCCAGCCTTGGAACACCAGCTCCCGTTTCTCTTCGTCCACCCACACCGTCGGCGAGCCGTTTCCCTGGGTCTCGGGGTCCATCCCGTAGAACCGTAGTGCCATCGTGCCCTCCCGTACCAAGCCGGTTGCACATCCTTGCGTCACCGTTCCGCACGGATGATGAACCGTCAGGTCATCGACGCACTCAGGACACGCGGCCCGATGCCCCACTACCCGCAACGGGTAGTGGGGCATCCTTCTATGCGCAGCAAGCGCGACCGTCAGCCGCTGACGCTGGGCGTGCCCGTCTCCAGGTGGCCGGTGAACCGCTGCGACCAGCTGCCGTCGGCGTCCACCGTGACGGTGAAGTCGTACCAGCCGTTGGTGTAGGCGACGGCGTTGAAGAAGTCGCTGACGCTGCCGCCGGCCGGCACCTGATACGTCCAGGGGCCGTCCGTCCGGTAGTTGTTGGACGTGATGGTGAAGGTCATCGGCGTGCTGCCGGAGTTGGCCAGCTTGAAGTAGATCGCCAGCTTGCCGGTGCCCGGCTCGACCGCGTACGAGGCGGTGACGGCCGCGTTCTTGCCCGGTTGGGTGAGGTCGCCGGTGAAGCGGCGCAGGAACCGGTTCGGGCCGACCACGATCAGGTCGTACTTGCCGTTGCCGAAGCCGTTGGTGCCGCAGTTGAAGAAGTCGGTGACCGGGCTGCCGGAATCGACGGTGTACTGCCAGGGACCTCCGCTGCGGTAGGCGTTGGCGTAGGCGGCGAAGTGCGCGGCCCGGGCGGCTCCGTCGTTGGACATCTTCAGCCAGACGTGCATGACGCCGCTGGCGTTGGTGTCCCAGTGGTCCAGGTTGGCGTTCGGCTGGTACGGCAGGGCACGGGCCGGACGGGTGCCGGGCTCCTGCGCGGGCAGCACGTTGTTGCCGGGCGAGGGGTTGGGCAGCGGGCCGCAGGTGGACAGACCGATGGTCTGCGAGGTGTCGGGCAGCGAGGGCATGCCGTACACCGGATTGACGAAGTCGAAGATCGAGGTGAGGTCCCCGCAGACCTGCCGGCGCCAGGCGCTGATGTTGGGGCTGGTGGCGGGCTTGCCGATGGCGGCGGTCCACACCTCCAGGAAGCGCAGCACCGAGGTGTGGTCGAAGGTCTCGGAGTTGACCCAGCCGCCACGGCTCCACGGGGAGACGGCGATCAGCGGGACGCGGAAGCCGAGGCCGATGTTGGTGGAGTTGTAGAACTCGTCCGCGGTGCCGGAGGGCGCCGCCGGCGGCGGGACGTGGTCGAAGAAACCGTCGTTCTCGTCGTAGTTGATCAGCAGGACGGTGGAGTTGAACACGTCGGGGTCCGCGTTCAGCGCGTCCATCACCATGTGGACGAAGTGCGCGCCGTCCTCGGGGGTGGCGTAGGGGTGCTCGGAGGACTGCTGGTCGGCGACGATCCAGGAGACCTGCGGCAGGGTGCCTGCGAGCACGTCGCTCTTGATGGCGAGCGCGATGTCGTCCGGGGTCTTGCCGGTGACCTTGGGGACGGAACCCATGCCCTTGACGGCGAGCGGGCTGCCGGCCGGGGCGCCGGTGAACTGGCTGAAGTAGGCGAGGGCGTTGTCGCCGAAGTTGTCGTTGGCGTTCTGGTAGACCTTCCAGCTGACGCCGGCGTTCTCCAGTGCCTCGGCGTAGGTCTGCCAGCGCAGGTTGGACTCGGATCCGCCGTCGTAGGCGGGGCCGCCGGCGGTGCCGTTGGGGTCGATCCAGCCCGACCAGTGGTAGGTGCGGTTGGGGCCGGTCGCGCTCAGTACCGAGCAGTGGTAGGCGTCGCAGATGGTCCAGTTGTCGGCCAGCGCGTAGTGGAACGGGATGTCGGCGCGCTGCAGGTAGCCCAGGGTGCGGACGGTGCCCTTGGCGGACACCCAGGAGTCCATCTTGCCGCCGTTCCAGGCCTTGTGCTGGTCGGACCAGGCGTGCGAGAGGTCGCCGTTGCACTGCGCCAGGGTCTCCGGGGAGCCGCTGTTGCCCGAGGGGTTGAAGGCCCACGGGTACTGACGGGCGAACAGGCCGTTCGGCTGGTTGAAGACGCTGTAGCCGCCGGAGATCTGGATGGTGGCCTTGTCGGCGAAGCCGCGGACGCCCTTGAGAGTGCCGAAGTAGTGGTCGAAGCTCCGGTTCTCCTGCATCAGGATCACGACGTGCTGGACGTCGGTGATGGTCCCGGTGGTGCTCGGCGTCGCGGCCGCCGCCGGAGCGCTGCCGGCGACGGCGGATCCGCCGACCACCGCCGCTCCCGCCGCGGCGCCCGCGGAGAGTGCCATGAACTTCCTGCGATTCAGCTCAGCCATTTGACCAGCCCGTCCATTCCCGAGGTGTGTGTACAGGTCGTGCCTCAGCCCCCGAACGGCGAGCATCTTTGCGCAGGTGGGAGCCGTGGGAAAGGGCCCCCGGTCAAGCCTTGGCGGACTGTTCACCGGCCCATCGCCGAGCGACGGGCCGATGAACGAGTTGTTCAGACATCCTTCACCTGGATCCCCAGCGCGTGAGCGAACTGCGGTGCCAGCTCCAGCAGTTGGGTGGAGCTGATGACAGCTCCGCGCAGCCCCTGGTGACCGTCCGCCAGCCCGAGCCGGACGGCGCCGCGCAGGTCGGTCTTGCTCAGTACGGCCCCGCGCAGCCGGACCTCCTCCAGCGTCGAGCCGGGGAAGGACACCCCGGTCAGCTTCGCCTCCCCGAAGTCCACGTCGCGCAGCAGGCAGTCCTCGAACACGACGTCCCGCAGCACGGCCGACCGCAGGTTGACCGCCTCCAGCTTGCAGCCGCGGAACACCACCCGCCGCAGCGCCGAGCCGTACCCGGCCACCCCGGCCAGCACGCCGCCGACGAAGGCGCTGTCCTGCCACTCGGTGTCGCTCAGGTCGCAGGCCACCCAGCGGCCGGCCTGCACCCAGACCTCGTTGAACCGGGCCTGGCGCAGCTTGACCCCGCTGAACGCGACCCCGGTGAAGGCGCACTCCAGGAAGGCCGCCCCGGCGGCCGACTCGTCGGTGTGCTCGCCGCCGTCGAAGTGCGCGGTGTCGTAGCGGTCGTCGCTGCGCAGCGGCCCGGTGTGCGGGCGCAGCAGCTCGGCGTACGGGAGGTCGGCGAGCCGGTCGGGGGCGGAACGGGGCATGGTGGCACCTTTCGGGACGGATCTCGCCCGCATGCTCGCACGCGCCACCGACAACACCCGGGACCGGCCGCAGCGGCGTGCGGCCGGTCCCGGGGGTGCTCAGAGCCGTCAGCCGCGCGCCCAGAGCGAGTTGACCCGGCTGCGCTCGGCGCTGTTCGGGTACGGGTTGGTGCAGGACGGGCCGGGGCCGCCGCCCGACATCAGCTCGCTGCACGGGCCGGAGTAGTGGTCCGGCAGGCCGAGCACGTGCCCGGTCTCGTGGGCCGTCACCCGGACCGAGTTGTACTGCCGGTTCTGCTGGTAGTCGAGGAAGATGTAGCCGCGCCCGTGCCCGTCGGTGCTGGCGTACGAGCCACGGCTGTCGTTGCCCTCGTAGTAGCGGAAGTCGGCGGCCGAACCGGACCTCAGCTGGACGTTCTTGACCGAACTGTTCCAGATCTGCGCGGCGTTGGCGATCTGGGTGCGGAAGGACGGGGCAGAGCGGCGTCGTAGGTGACCACGACGGTGGCCAGGCCCGGGTTGGCGGCCTGCTTGGCCTTGGCGGAGGCCATCACGGCCTGGAAGAACGCCTGATTGTCCGCGGCCTCGGCGGCCGAACCGGCGTACGTCGAGGCGGTGTAGCCCTGCACGGCCGGTGCGGCCGGTGCGGCGGTGGCCGCGGTGGCGGGCAGCACGGCGAGGCCGGCCGCGAGGGCCAGGCCGAGGGCGGCGGACAGCACGGATCGCTTCATGTGGGGGCTCCGATTCCTGTGGTGCCGTGGCCGGTTGGGGGCCGGCCCTGGGGGACACCTGGTGAACGGGTGATCTCCCCAGAGCTTCGGGCAGCCCGGCGGACGGGCGGATGATGTCAACCCGCGATAGCCCGGCCCAATACCCCTGCGGCCCGGTGGATTCGAGTCGCCTTTCCCTGGTCTTGACTCACCCATGCCCCTGGCATTCCGTTCCGCCGACGGCTAGGCTCCGAGGCGGGGAAGTACCCACTGCGGCGGGCCGCCCGTTTCCGGCCGGGCGGCCCGCCGCGCCCCGATCCGCTTGGCGGTACGGCTAGTTCGCGGGCGCCGCACCGTTCGCCCAGAGCGAGTCGACCTGCGCGCGCTCGTTGCCGTCGGGGTACGGGTTGGTGCAGGACGGGCCGGGGCCGCCACCCGACATCAACTCGCTGCACGGGCCGGAGTAGTGGTCCGGCAGGCCGAGCACGTGCCCGGTCTCGTGCGCGGTGACGCGCACCGAGTCGTACTGCTGGTTCTGCTGGTAGTCGAGGAAGATGTAGCCGTGCCCGTGCCCGTCGGTGCTGGCGTACGAGCCGCGGCTGTCATCGCCCTCGTAGTACGAGAAGTCGCCGGTGCCACTGGATTCCTGGAGCTGGACGTTGTGCACCGAGCCGTTCCAGATCTGCGCGGCGCTGGCTATCTGACCGGTGAAGGAGGGGGCGCCGGCGGTGTCGTAGGTGACGGTGACGGTCTGCAGCCACGGGTTGGCGGCCTGCTTGGCCTTGGCGGAGGCCATCACGGCCTGGAAGAACGCCCGGTTGCCGGCCGCCTCGGCGGCCGAACCGGCGTACGTCGAGGCGGTGTAGCCCTGCACGGCGGCCGGAGCGGCGGGCGCGGCCACGGCGGTGGCGGGCACGATCGCGAGGCCGGCGGTAACGGCCAGACCCAGGGCGGCGGACAGCACGGATCGCTTCATGTGGGGGCTCCGAATTCGCGGGTGCGCCGGTTCGCCGGGGTCTGTGGGGGCCGGGCACGGCTCGTGCGGCGCACGGTGGGGGCAGTCCCGGCGGGGACCGGGGCGGTGTGCTGCCCCCGAGCTTCGACCCGCCCGGGCCGGTCGCGGATGATGTCAACCGGCGATAGCCAGGGCTCGGTCATGGTCCTTGACCAAGGCCGGTGAGGTCGTTCGGGTTTCGGTGGCAGGCCGGGCAACGCCACAGGGCGGTGATCAGCGCGA
>NZ_JBEXKB010000153.1:0-8735 GCF_040609455.1 Kitasatospora sp. NPDC004669 | reverse complement strand
CCTCCGGCGGCCACCCGTTACCGATCCGCCGCAGATCTCCTCGCCGCCGCACGAAGCGAAGACGACACACCGACAAGTTGATTCCTTACGGCTTCAGTGGGTGCGACATCTCTGCCAGGAGGCTCCGGGCAGCATGCCGCCGATCGCGTCCACGAGGCCGGCGTGGGCGTCGGAGACGACGAGCTTCGCCCCGGCCAGGCACGCGGGCGACCAGGGACCTCAGGAAGGCGGTCCAGCCGGCCCCGTCCTCGCTTGCGGCGATGTCGATGCCGAGGATCTCGCGGTGCCCGTCGGCGTTGACGCCGACCGCGACCAGGGCGTGGACGTTGACCACCCGGCCACCCTCGCGGGCCTTCTGGGTGAGGGCGTCGACCCAGACGAAGGTGTAGGGGCCCTGGTCGAGGGACCGGTTGCGGAACTCGGCGACCCGATCGTCCAAGTGGCGGGCCATCTCGCTGACCTGGGACTTGGACAGCTGGGTGACGCCAAGGCTTTCGGCGAGCTTTTCAACCCGGCGGGTGGACACGCCGAGCAGGTAGCAGGTGGCGACCACGCTGATCAGGGCCTGCTCGGAGCGGCGCCGGCGCTCCAGCAGCCAGCCGGGGAAGTAGGAGCCGGAGCGGACGCGCGGGATGGCCAGGTCGATCGTGCCGACGCGGGTGTCCCAGTCCCGATGCCGGTAGCCATTACGGGAGTTGACCCGGTCCTCGCCCGAGCGGCCGTACTCGCCGCCGCAGGCCCGGTCGACGTCGGCAGACATCATCGCCTCGGCGAAGGTCTTCACCATCACGCGCAACAAGTCGGGACTCGCCGAGGCCAGGTTCTCCTTCAGCAGGGCAGCGAAGGGCAGACTGTCGGGTGCGGTCATCGTGCGGATCTCCTTCAAGAGCTTGGTCGTTCTCGAAGAATCAGCCGGTGGCCGTCTCACGTTCTCGGGCGACACCCGCTACCAGGACGAAACCCCCGGATCGGATGGAACCCGTACACCACTTCCCTGGACGCAACCCCACCGATTGCGGGCCAGAGCCGAAGACCGTACAGACCCTCCATCCCCCCCGCGATGCTCGGTACTGGCCGCTGAATACGGTGGAGGAGCCCGGGTTGATGAGAGGACGCGAAGACGTGGATGTGTATGAGGCCGTGGACAGTCGCCGAGCCGTGCGGGCGTTCAGCGATGAGCCGGTGCCCAAGGAGATACTCGAGCGAGTGCTGACTGCAGCGACGCGGGCTCCGTCCAGTGGGAACCTCCAGCCGTGGCATGTGTATGTCGTGACCGGCGAACCCTTGGCCGAACTGAAGAGGCGCGCGACAGCCAGGGCACTGGCGGGAGACCCGGGTGATGAGCGGGAGTATCCGATGTACCCGGACGAACTGACCTTGCCCTATCTGGACCGCTTCGCCGCTGCGGCGGCTCAGCGGTACGAAGCGCTGGGGATTGAGCGCGATGACCCCGACCGGCCCCAGAAGATCGCTACCTTGAACTCGGAGGCGTTCGGGGCACCGGTCGTCTTGTTCTGCTACCTCGACCGGACGATGGGGCCCGGACAGTGGGGTGACGCGGGGATGTACTTGCAGACGGTCATGCTGTTGCTGAGGGCGGAGGGGTTGCACAGCTGCCCCCAGGTGATGTGGACCATGTACCGCAAGACCGTCAGCCGAACAGTCGGAGCCGATGACGAGCTCGTGCTGTTCTGCGGCATCTCAGTGGGATTCGAGAAGGAAGGCGTGCCACAGATGCGTACCGGGCGGGCGGACATGACGGAAACGGTGAGCTTCATCGGAGTGTGACCGCTGACGGCCGAGATCGCCAGGACACCGCCTGGGGGGCGTGCTGGTGACGGTGTGTGCCGGACCTGCCCAGGCCGGCATGTTGGTGGGCCCGGGTGATGGTGGGTGCGTCAACGTCGGCAGCGCCGAGTCGGTCGGGGCCGCGGTCGGCTCGCCGGGCGTCCTGTCGGGGAACATGGTGCAGATCCCCGTGAACGCGCCGATCAACCTGTGCGGCAACAGCATCCACATCGGCGGCGGCGGAGGCAACGGTGGAGGCGGAGGCCCGGGCTAGTCACGGCTGACGTTGTGCCATCTCCATACCCATGGGGAGAGCACCTGCTGGAACAGCCCCCGTGCCGATCAGGCCGGGGGCTGTTCCACGCCTGGGCCGTCTTCAGCTCAGGCCGCCGTCTCCCCGATGGCATCGGGTTACGGTCCGCTGCGCCAGCGTGGTGTGGTCCCGGGTGTCACCGGGGTGCGGCCTCGACACTGCCACGAACCAGCGTTGTTGGTGGCCAGTTTCAGATTTCCCCGCGCGCGGCCAGTTGGCGGGGAGTCATCTGGCCGCGAATGTCACAATGCGTAGTCGTCAACGGAGTCGGTGTCCGGCTCCGGCTGTCGGTCGCCCGGCCGGCTACGCGAGGTTTCCACCGGGAAGTGGATCGGGCTGAGCAGGTATTGCGCACGCTCGGGGCCGGGCGAGTTGGCCAGCCTCGGCGCGATGGCCGCACGTAGCTCGACGATCAGCTCCGCCAGTTCCGCCGGGCTGAGCCAGAGGGCATGCTGCCGGTAGCCCACCTGGTCGGCCGCGGGGTCTGCCTCCTCACGGTCGAGGTAGGCATTGAACTCGGCCAGCAGGGCGGTCATCGCGGTGGTGAACGCCTGTCGATGGTCTTCGGGGGCGAATGCGCGGAACTCCTCGACCCCGATGACGGCCCGGTCCTGGCACAGCCGGTAGTGCCGTTCCACCGCCCCACGCACCCTGTGTTCCTCGGCCACCTCCAGGATCCCGCCGCTCACCAGCAGATCGATGTGCCGGTAGACGGTGGCCTTGGAGGCTTCCGGGATTCGCGCGCACAGCTGAGCGGTGGTCAGCAGCCGTCCACCGCCCATCGCATGCACGATCCGCAGCCGGATGGGGTGGGCGAGCAGTCTCAGGGAGTCCATCCCCAAACCTTCTCACAACTGATACCGTTCTCAAGCATGAGAGCGAATAGGGATGGGGCGCTGGAGGTGGCGCGCGGCTTCGCCGCGCTGCTGCGGGCTGAGCACTTCGACCAGATTGTGGAGCTCTTCGCGCCCCCACTACGGGCCGCGGTCTCCTCCGAGGTGCTGCGGCTGGCCTGGGCGGCCGAGGCTGCCGGGCGCGGCGGGATCCAGGCAGTCCAGGAGCCGGAGATCGAGGCCGGCGAAGCGGACCCGGTCCGCGTGCGCATCGCGATCACCTGCGCCGACGGCAGCTTCACCGTGGTCACATCAGTTGGTGACGACGGCCTGCTGCACGGGCTACGACTCGGTCCGCACGGTGGCGCCGTGTGGCAGCCGCCGCATTACACGCAGCAGGACCGCTTCACCGAACGGGAAGTCCTGCTCGGGACGGGGCCACTCGCCGTGCCCGGCACGCTCACCCTCCCCGACGGCCCTGGCCCGTGGCCCGCTGCGGTCCTACTCGCCGGCGGCGGGCCCTTCGACCGGGATGAGACCAGCGGCCCGAACAAGCCGCTCAAGGATCTCGCCTGGGGACTCGCCTCCCGTCAGGTGGCCGCGCTGCGCTTCGACAAACCGACCTTCGCCCACCCGAACCGCGTCCCCTCCGACTTCACCATGGCCGACGAGTACCTGCCTCCCGCGCTCGCCGCCGTCCAACTGCTGCGGCAGCACCCCGAGGTGGACCCCGACCGGATCCATCTGCTCGGCCACAGCATGGGCGGCAAGGTGGCGCCTCGGATCGCCGCCGCCGATCCGTCGATCGCGGGCCTCGTACTGCTCGCTGCGGACGCGCAGCCGATGCACCATGCGGCCGTCCGGGTGGCGCGCCACCTCGCGGCCCTCACCCCCGGCCCGGGTACCGACCAGGCGGTGGCCTCGCTCGCCGGCAAGGCCGAGCTGGTGGCAGGACCTGAACTCACCCCCGACACACCGCCAGAACTTCTGCCCCTGGGCCTCTCCGCCGCCTACTGGCTCGACCTGCGCGCCTACGACCCGCTGGCCACGGCGGCCGCACTGACCCGCCCGATGCTGATCCTGCAGGGAGGACGGGACTACCAGGTCACCGTCACCGACGACCTGGCGCTCTGGCAGCGGGCCCTCGCACACCGGCCCGGGGTAAGGATCCGAATCCACCAAGCCCTCAACCACCTCTTTTTCCACGGCAGTGGCGATCCCACCCCGGCCGACTACGCCAAGCCAGGACATGTCGCTCCGGCAGTGGTGGACGAGATCGTGACCTGGCTGGCACTGCCGCAGGAGAGAAGCAGCCACCCTCGGTCACATCCGTAACTGGCCGTCCGTGGGGAATTCCTGGCGGCCGCCGCCACAGCGTGCTGATGAAGTTGATTTTCGGCGGTGAACAATTTTGGCCCGGAAGCCTCACGGATTCACGCCAAGATCCATTGAGCTGTCCCGTATGGATGCCACTGCGGGCCGCCCGTAGGTATCGCCGTAGATATCACTGTGGATATCCCTATCACTGTGGGTGTCTGGCGGTGGGCCTGGGGTCGTCTGTCCGGTGGGGTCCGCGGGCTGTCTGCCGCGATTCCTCGGTGCTCCCTGCGGCCGCACTACCGGGCCTGTGGCCGGTGGTGCGGCCGCTGTGTCCGGCCCTGGCCTCGCGGGTGGGGCCGCCGGCCCTGCGGGCGTGCTGGGCCCCGGCCCGGGCCTTCGGTGCCGCGCTCCTGTCCCTCGGGGCCCGTGCTGCGCCGTGCTGTGTCCTGCTTTCTGGGCCTGTGCGGTGGGGTTGAGTCGGTGACAGCTCTTGCATCTTTGGGCGGGGTGTCTGAGCTGGACCGTCTTTGTGGTCGGGGCGGGGGCGCCGGCGTTCCGGCTCGGTGGGTCCTGGGCCGGTCCTGCGGAGCCCCGGGAGGGGGCCTGTCGTGGGGGTAGGGGAGGGGTCCGTCGTGGGTCGGACCCTCGCCCGGCGGGCATTGTGCGGCCCGGCGCGGTCCCCGACAGGTCTCGTCTGAGGGGGCGTCCTGCGGGCCCACCTGCTCACCCCCGAACGCTGGCACCATCTCCTCGACCTGCGCGAACGCACCGGCCTCCACCTCATCGCCGTCTGCCACCGCACCCCACCCCCGACCCTGGCCACGGCCCTCGCCGCGACCGCGTACACCACCGTCGAGGACCTCACCACCCTCCAGCGCCTCCTGCCCACCGCCCCACCCGGCGTCGTACCGGCCGGACCCGACCGTTGGATCTCCCTGCCCACCCTCACCTACCTCACCTTCAGCAACGGCGCTTTCCCCGACTGCCGATGCGCCCCACCCACCGCCGACCCCCGCCGCACCCGCCTGCGCCAACCCCCACCAGCAGCGACGACCACCATCGCCCACCGGCTCGCCACCCGCACCGCCCACCCCCAACTCGCCGCCGCCCTGGCCACCGCCATCGTCACCGCAGCCCCCATCGACCAACTCACCGCCATCCGCCACACCGACCTCGCCCCAGACACCACCACCCTCGCCCTCCACGACCGCCACGGAGCACGACCCCTCGCATACGGCTGCGCCACCTACCCCATCCCGCCCTGGGCCCGTCCCTTCCTCCAGGCCGCCGCCCACCTCCAACGACTTGCCCCACCAGGACAGGACCACCTCCTGGCTGACCTGTCCCACCGCAGCTTCAGCCTCACCGGCTTCGCCGAACACTGCCGACTACGCCCACCCAGACCCCTAGACCCTTCCGCACCCCGCTCCCACCGCGGACCCGTCCCGGTCGACTGGGACGCGGGAACCACAGACCTCTTCTCCCGGCTTTGCCGCACCCCACGATCCTGAACGCCTCCGACACCCCCACCCCAAGCCCCGACACGGCTCACCAGGCCACCCCAAAGGCTTCTAGCCACTTGACCCGGCTGCCCTGCGACCGGGCCGGGCACCGAGGCCAGCGCCACAGTGCCGGCAGGCCCAGTGATGTCGGTGACGGATCGTATGGTCGGGCGGTGACCACCACCGACCCGCCCACCGACCGGCCCGTACCAGAGGCGCTGCCTGACCCGTCGGCGTTGCTGCGCGGGACCAATTGGGCGTCGCTGGAGACCGCTACAGGCCCTGCCAGGAAGCTGCCCCAGGCGCTGATCCGGCTTCTGGAGCCCGACCTGACCATGCCCGAAGCCCGGAAGGCCCTGGACGCCCTCGAACCGGTACGGCACCAGAACACCATCTACGACGCCACTCCCGCGACCGCCTTGTTCGTCGCGGCGCTCCTCGCCCGCCGCACGACACAGCACGGCATGGAGGCGAACGGTGTGTGCATGCTGCTACTGGCATGGCTCGCCGGGGTTGCCACCGACTCCGACGATGCCTGCGTCGCAGCCGGCAACCGCTACTTCGACGGGAACTACCTGGACGGCTACCCGGCCATGGTCGCCATGCGTGCTCTGCGACCAGTGCTCTACCGTGCCGTCTCACCGTTCCTCGACAACGCCGACGCAGCCGTCCGCGACACCGCGCTGGCCGCGGCCCTGGCCTTCGCAGAACACCCCGCCCTGGCCCCACACCGAGACAACCTCATCCACCACGCCCGCCAGCTCCTCCTCACCAACGACACGCAGTGGCGCCGCCAACAGGCCCTCGACGCCCTGCGCGCCTGGGGACACGACACCACCGGCCTGACCCGCCCCGGCGACGACGACCGAAGCCCTTACACCAGCGACTCCCTCTGGCCCGACGGAGACTTTGCCACCCCGCCCTTCTGACAGCCGGCAGCATCGACCCGGGGCCAGAGACAACCGAGCCGCCACGAACACCGCTGCCACCTCCAGCCAACCCCGCCAAACCATCCCCGACCTGCCAGACGGCCCGCTACGCCCACTCCACGCCGTGCTCGGCGAGCTGCGCCAACTGCCCCGGCGTCAGCTTCGCCCGCCTTGCCTTCTGGTTGTTGAGCCACACACCCAGGGCGAAATGCGATACGACCACCTGCTCCTCACCCCCTGGCCCAGTCTCTACGGCCTCCAGAGGTTCCTTGTGCGGGCGCCTTACGTTGGCGTGACGCTCCCGCTCCACGAACTGCGCGAGCGCCGTCAGGCCCTGGGTGAAGCGGTCCGCGCGGGACACCGTCGGCTTCGCCTCAGCCGCGACCTTCACAGCCACCAGCTCGGCATCGGCCTCGATGCCGATCGCCGCGAGCAGGTCTCGCTGCTCCTGGTCGAGTTCGGCCCACCCGGCGCGCTGCGCCTTCACCCAGCGGCCGAGCTGTTCGCCCTCGAAGACGGTGTCCGCAGGCAGCGTGGCCCAGTCGACCCGGCCGTCGGCCTCCAACCACCACTGCCGCGCGGTCGCGTACGTGCGCTGCCAGGCGATCGGCCAGGCCGGGCACCACCACGGGTCGATCTCCTCCAGCGCCCTGCGCCGCTCCGGCACGAGCGCCCCCGGTGTCGCCGCCCGGTTTTTCTGCGTAGGCATCTCGTCACTAGCTGTGGATTTCGCAGTTTGGATGGTTGGCAGCTGATGGGGCGCGCAGGTTGGTGGGCGGGTCGCTCAGTTCTTCTGGGTAGGTTGCTGTTCGTTGACCTCTGGGTTCGCCGTCCGACCACGGGGGTGCGCAGGTTGTTTGGCTGACGTGCAGGTTGGCCGGGTGGCTATGGGGTCTGGGGCGTTCCGGTGCGTGGGGGAGGCGGATCTGAGAAGATCGCGACTCTGACTTTGGGGGCGGCGAGCGGTGAAGATTTCGAGGGTCGATGCACGAGACTTCCTGTCGTTCGGTGATCTGCGTCTGCTGGTGAGGCCGGATTTGACGGTGGTGACAGGACCGAACGGCGCTGGGAAGTCCAACTTGGGGCAGGCCGTCGATGTGGTCTGCACCCTGCTCGGCTCCTACACGGGTGTGCCCGACAACGGTCGCCTGGGTCTCTTCGCTCAGGCAGGGCGATTCGGATCCGAGAGGTTCGAGATCGCTCTCGGGATCGAGTTGGACCAACCGTGGGAACGCGACTTGGTCGTGGCGTTTTTGCGAACTGCCTACATCTGTTCTCCGCCCACCGGTAGATCCACCTCCCGTACGCGGGAGGACACGGCGGTGCGCCTGTTCGACGCTCAGTCGGCAGCGTTCCTGTACTCAGGGACCCTCCGTGTTCGCTACGACGCAAGACGGTCCGCTCCATGGTCAGCCGTCTGGGAATGCGGGGAGGACGGTGCGGCCTGGTGTGTCGGTCTCGTGGGCCCCCAGCAAGGACAGCTGTTCCCGGGCACCGTAGACGGGCAGAAGCCCGTCAAGCAGCACCTGAGTCTGTTCGCGGGGTTCGAGGAGTTTGAGAGCCTGGAAAGCACAGAGCCGGACGCACACAAGGCGGGATCGGACCGCGACGAGGTCCCTGCGATACCAGCGGGGGCTGACCAGCCCCGTGACCCCGTTGACTTGCGCGCGCGGCTCATCAGCCTCGAATGCTCGGTCACCCTCGGGGTGGGGCCTGCGCAGGCAGGCAATGAACCCCGGCCGGCGCCGGTCCTCGCCCTCGCCCGCGCCCTGCACATAGACAAGCCGGATCAAGCGACCTACGACTTCACCGCCGTCATGGCGACGATCCTGCGCAAGGGCATCCTCCTGACGAACAATCGGCGCCTGCCCCTGGCACGGCGCTTCCCCTCCGATCGGCTCCACGAACCTCAGGACCTTCGCGATGGAAGCGCGGTCGCCGCTGAACTGTTCCGGCTTAGTGGTCCGTTCCGGAAGTCCTTCGGGGGTTGATCAGGCTGCCAGGGCGACGGAGGATTCTTGGTGTCGGCCGGCGGGTGCGTGCCGGTCGA
>NZ_JBEXKB010000152.1:0-8787 GCF_040609455.1 Kitasatospora sp. NPDC004669 | reverse complement strand
GCGCACCCAGATCAAGTGGGCGCTGAACTACATGAACACCCGCTACGGCAGCCCGAACGCCGCCTGGGCGTTCTGGCAGACCCACCACTGGTACTAAACCGACCCCTCGGCTCGCCGAAGCTCCACCCGCGACCTTGACCACCCTCCCCCTCACCCCGGGGGCCGGACAGGGACCACTGGGATGACCCGACAGGGCCCGTGCCCGCGCGATCCGCGCGGGCACGGGCCCTGTCGCGGTTGCCGCGCGTGTGCGTGGGCGGAGGACGGCTTGGCCGACCTCACGCTGACGCCGACGGCCGGGCCCCTGCGGCGATGTGCTCCGTCGGGTGCGGGCAGGTGACTATCAGCACTGCTCCGACCACATGAGGGAAACCTTGCGCCACTCCGGCGTGTTCGCTTTGTGGTTGTCCAGCCAATTCTTGAGCGTGGCGCAGGAGTACGCCGGAACGTCGGGGTGCGCGGTGGCGGTTGTCACCGCCTTGGGGACGGGCGGCGAGGCGGCGGCCTGCGACACCATGGCGGCTGAGGCCAGGAAGGGCGCGGCGATGACGGTGACCAGTGCCCGACGGATGAAAGTCGACATGGCGTGCCTCCTCTCGGGGAGATTCGGGTAGCCGTTTTTCACCGTACGCCGCCCAGGGAGCCGGTCCTTGTCGCCGATTCCGCCGTCGGCGGTGGGCCGGAGGTCCGTAATCCGGTTACGTTGATAAGAGCACCTGGTCAGAGGGGGGTAACAAGCCGTAACCCACCGGGGACGCTGCATGACTGGCCTGACCGTCATCCTGCTGCTCGTGGTCCTGGCCACGGCCGTGGCGACCGGTGCCCGGCGCTGGCGCTTGCCCGCTCCCTCGCTCCTCGTCATCGCCGGTCTGGTCGTCGGGCTCATACCCTGGGTTCCCGAGGTCCGCCTGCCGCCTCACGTGATCAGCGTGCTGGTGCTGCCGCCACTGCTCTACGCCTCGGCCGGGGAAATCTCCGTCCGCGACCTGCGCAGCGTGTGGCGGCCTGTGACCGGCCTGGTCTTCGGTCTGGTCCTGGCCTCGGCCGTCGCCGTCGGGTACGTCGCCCGAGCGATCACCCCGCTCACCACCGCGACCGCGTTCATCCTCGGCGCTGTCCTGGCCAGCACCGACCCCGTGGCCGTTACCGCACTCGGCCGGCGCCTGTCCCTCCCACCGCGCGTGCAGGCCATGGTGCAGGCTGAGAGCCTGTTCAACGATGCCACGTCGCTGGTTCTGTACAAGGTCGCCGTGGCGACCGCGGTTTCCGGCAGCGCCATCACCGTGTCCGGGACCGTCGAGCAGTTCCTGATCCTCGCGGGCGGGGGAGCCCTCATCGGCGCGGCGGTCGCCGCAGTGGTGACCCTCATCCGTAGACGGACCGAGGACCCCGTGCTGGAGACCGTCATCGCACTGGTCACCCCGTACGCCTCGTACGTCATCGCGGAGGACTCGCACGCCTCCGGCGTGACCGCCGTCATCGTGGCCGGGGTGGTCCTCGGCAGCACCGGCCACAAGCTCGGCAACGCCCCCATCCGTCTCCAGATCCACGCCGTCTACGACACCCTGACTTTCCTGCTGGAGAGCGTCGTCTTCGCCCTCATCGGTCTCGAGCTCCCCTCCGCCGTCCGTCATCTCGCGCACGACGAGCACGGCTGGCCGCTGTGGGTGCCGGTGATCGCCTTCACTGTGCTGGCGATCCGCCTGCTGTGGATCTTCCCGCTGTCCGCCCTGATCCACTACCGGCACAAGGAGGGCGACAGTCGTCTCTCCTGGCGCGTCCCGGCCGTCCTGTCCTGGGCGGGCACCCGAGGCGTCATGCCGCTGGCCGCCGCGCTCTCCATCCCCCTGGTCACCCACACGGGGGCGCCGCTGCCGCACCGGGCGCTCATCCTCACGCTCACCACCGGGACCGTCGCGCTCACCGTGGTTTTCCAGGGCTTCACCCTCGCTCCTGTCGTCCGCCGCTCGGGCATCGCTCTGGAACCGGAGCACACCGCCCGCGAGGAGGCCCGGACCCGCCGACACATCGCCCACACCGCTCTCGAAGAGCTCAAACAGCTCGGCGATCTGGATGAACTCGCCGAACTGGGCGCCGCCGCCGAGGCCGCCTTGAAACAGGCTCGTCGCGATCTGGAAGCGCGCATCCACCAAGCGGAAGACGCCCACTACAGCGACCCGGACGCCCGTCCCGCCGACGCCTACCGCGAGATACGCCGGACACTCATCGGCATTGAGGCGGCCGAGCTCCAGCGCCTCTACGAAGCGAACACGATCAGCAACGCCACCCGGCGCCGGATCCAGCGCGAACTCGACCTCGAGGAAGCCAGCCTCCGTGCCCGCGACTGACGGGTCCGTGCCGCAAGCGATACCCGCGTCCGGATCGGGCGGAGCTGCAACATGCGGCTCCGCTATCGCCCGCTCTCCTTCGAGCACGACCTGTGGTGGGAGAGACGCCTTCCCGCCGAGCGCGAGGCGAGGCCGCCCGCCGCGAGACCAGGAACGCCCCCGGGACGCCCGCGCCGAGCGCCCGCCCGGCCTGGACCCGCAAGGGTTTCCCGAGCGTCCGTGAGCGCCGACCGACGGCTGCTCTGCGGGTTCAGCCGGGCATCAGGGCGGGGGCGAGGAGGCGCAGGTCTTGCAGTTGCTGCTGCAGGGTATCGGCGATGGGCTGCACGGCGACATGGTCGGCACCGGCTCGGTAGTGCTCCCGGATGCGCTCGGCCAGCGTCTCCGGGTCGCCCCAGGGGACGACCGCGTCGATGAGTGTGTCGCTGCCTCCGTCGTCGAAGTCCGCGTCCGTGAAGCCCAGTTCGCGCAGGTTGTTGAGGTAGTTGGGCAGCCGCAGGTAGACGGCCGCGTAGGCGCGGGCGGTGGCGCGCGCCCGCTCGGGGTCGGTGTCGACCACCACGGCCTGCTCGGGGGCGAGCAGCGGGTCGGGGCCGAGCGTTGCGCGGGCTCGGCGGGTGTGTTCGGGTGTGACGAAGTACGGGTGAGCGCCCTGGGCCCGGGTGGCGGCGAGCTTCAGCATCTTCGGGCGCAGCGCGGCGAGCACGCGGGGCACCGGCTCGGGGGCCGGTGCGTCGAAGGGCGTGGCATCCATCGCGTCCAGGTAGGCCCGCATGTCGGACAGCGGTGTGCTGGAGTCGTGTCCGCGGCCGTGGACGAGAGGCCGGTGGCTGACGCCGAGGC
The DNA here is from genome assembly GCF_040609455.1 of Kitasatospora sp. NPDC004669. Classification (NCBI taxonomy): domain Bacteria; kingdom Bacillati; phylum Actinomycetota; class Actinomycetes; order Kitasatosporales; family Streptomycetaceae; genus Kitasatospora; species Kitasatospora sp. NPDC004669. The sequence goes on along the minus strand of NZ_JBEXKB010000152.1, from coordinate 5,596 downwards.
CGAGCACGAAACGGCCCTGCCATGCCTCGTGCAGGGTTCTGGCGCCGTTGACCGCCGCCGTCGCGTCGCGTCCGTAGATGGTGGCGATCCCGGTGGCGACCATCAGGCGCCGGCTTGCGGACAGCAGCAGGGCCGCATGGGTCAGCGCCTCCTTCCCGGTGGGGGGCTCGCCGATCCACAGCGTCCCGTAGCCGAGGTCCTCGATGGCGGCGACGGCACGCCGCTCCTCGTCCGCCGTCACCGCGGACAACGACACGAGCCATACCCCGGTGCGGCCCAGGCGCTGTTTGAACGCGGGCAGGTCCGTGGGCAAGGTGGTGACGCGTTCAGCCATGGGGTGTACTCCGCACTGTTCCTGGGCTTGGGTACAGCAGCCTGACACTTCCTCAATTCACCGCGAGATCAGCCTCATCATGACGATATGCGACGCAGCGGTGAGTTCTCGAACGGCCGTCATGTGGGCAGCGCCATACGGCTGAGCCGCGCCCGACACGGCACCGATCACCCCGACGTCGGGCGGACGAGGTGGATAACTGGGTTTCGCCACACCCGCAGATGAGTCGCCCGCCCTCATACTGTGGCCTGGAAACGTGCCCGGCGCGCCCCGGGGGCGCTGGGAGGTCGCGACAGCCGCCGCACGCGGGTGGGGGTGCCTCGGACGATGCCGTCACCGGACGGCCGATCGGGTCGGCTCACCGACCCGCTCGGAGGATTGATGCACGTATCCCGTGCCTTGCGTTCGATCGTCGCCGTCGCCTCGATGGGAGCCGCGCTGGTGGCCGCCCCGGCGTGGTCCGCCACGCCCGCCGCCGGAGCCGTACCCAAGCCGGCCGGCCACGCGCAGGCTCCTCGGTCCCCTGACTCCGGACCCGCGCTGCACCATGACACCTCGCCACCGTTGCGCGACCTGTGGCAGGAACACGGAGAGCACCGGCCCACCCCCGGCGTCACACCCTCCGGAAAGGTGCCGGACCCGTCCCTCACCAAGGCCGCCCGTCCGGATCGGGTGGTGCAGGACCGCGACGGCGGCCGGGGCCCGATCCAGTTGGGCGTCAGTTTCGACGGCATCCGGGAAGCCGGGGGCGTCCCTCCGGACCCCAACGCCTCGGTGGGCTCCCACCAGATCGTGGAGATCACCAACTACGACCTCGCGGTGTACTCCAAGACCGGTGCCACGCAACTGGGCCCACTGACGACCCAAACCCTGTTCCGCGGGTTCGGTGGACCGTGCGAGACCGCTCAGAACGTCGACATCGGGGATCCCGTGGTCCGCTGGGACTCCCTGGCCCACCGCTGGATCCTCAACCAGTTCGCCCTCGACCAGACAGGCAACACGAACCGGCTGTGCGTGGCCGTCTCCAGCACCGAAGACGCCACCGGCGAGTACTACCGGTATGAGTTCGGATATCAGCACTTCATCGACCACCCGAAGGTCGCGGTGTGGCCGGACGCCTACTACGCGACGTTCACCGGCGACGGGACGGTCTTCGAGGCGTGCGCCTGGGACCGGCACAGGATGCTGCGGGGAGCCGACGCCGACCAGCAGTGCTACAACGTCCCGGTACCCAGCTTCCCGCTCAGCTCCGACCTCGACGGCACGACCCCACCCCCGCAGGGCCAACCCAACCTGCTGCTCGCCCTCAACCCCGCCGACGACAGCCTGCAGTACTGGCGGTTCCACGTCGACTGGGAAGACCAGACCCGCACCACCGTCACGGGCCCGGGCGAACTGCCGGTGGCCCCCTACACCCCGGCCTGCGAGAGCACTGATCCCACCCACTGCGTCCCCCAGGCCGGTACCACCCAGAAACTGGACTCGCTCTCCTACTCCGCCATGTACCGGCTCGCCTACCGCAACTTCGGCGACCACCAGTCCCTGGTCGTCAACCACGCGGTCGACGCGCCCGGCGGCGTGGGGGTGCGCTGGTACGAACTGCGGCTGGACCACGGCCGACCGGTCGTTCATCAGCAGAGCACCTACGCTCCGGGGTCCACGTACCGGTGGATGGGCTCCGCGGCCCAGGACAAGGAGGGCGACATCGCCCTGGGATACTCGTCGTCGTCCTCCCAGGACCATCCCGCGATCCGCGTCACCGGACGCCTGGCGCACGACCCGCGGAACGTGATGACATTCCGGGAGACCACCGTGTGGACCGGCACAGGCTCCCAGACCGGGAGCAACCGCTGGGGTGACTACACCTCCATGGCGATCGACCCGGTGGACGACTGCACGTTCTGGTACACCAACCAGTACCAACCGGCCGATGGCACCGGGAACTGGAACACCCGTATCGCCTCCTTCCAGCTCTCCGACTGCTGCGACCACCACCGCCACGGGTGACACCCTCGGCGGACGGCACCGCTTGCGACAGCGGCAGCCGTTGTTCGGCCCGGATGGACTTGCCGCGTGCCGGGTAGCGGGTGCCCCACAGGCCGGCCAGTTGTGCGATCCAGCCGTCAGGGGCGCCCGCGCTGCGGGCTTCCCCTGACGGCTGGATCGCGACGGCCCGGGACGACGGGTGACCGGCGCCGAGACCGCGGCCACGGCATGCGGTCACCCGTCGTCCCGGACTACGTCGCGTCACAAGGACGGAACGCTCGCCCGGCCCGCGAGGGGCTGGTCCGACTCTCAGAGACCGACGACCGGCCCCCGTACTCGGGCCCGGGTCCTGAGCACGTCGTCACTCGTCGTCGGCATTACCGACAGGCGTCCAGAACTGGCGGTCCTCGCCGGGCAGTTCGCCAGGGGGGATGGGCCTGTTGGCCTTGTAGACGACTCCGTCGAACTCGACCTGCTCCCCGGGTTTGTACCGGCGGTCCTCGGTCCAGGGCTGCGGCATGCCAGGCTCCTTTCTGTGTCGTTCGTTATCTCCCAGTCGGTCACGTCCGGTGGCGTGGTGTAACCGGCGGCCACCCTCAGTGATCCGTAAACAAGCTAGGCGGCAAGAGTCGGCGGTGCCATCGCTGGCGCGGCGTCTCCCTCGAACAGGTGAACGGCGGCGGCCGGGGATCTCAGGCCCCCGGAGCGTCGGCCGGGCTGTGAAGTCCGCCCCTTCGGATCGCGAACCCTGCTCCCGCCTGCTCGTGCTGCGGCACCCCGATATCCGACGAGGAACGGATCGATGCCCGCTTCGGGCTGCCCGACGCCGCGCTCGAGGTCCCGCAGGAGGCCCGGCACGAAGTCGGGGTCGCCGCTCTGCTGCGGGTCGACGGCGTGGGAAGCTTCATCCGCTGCCTGCTGCCGGTTCGGCTCACCGGCGGGACCGAGCTCGTGCTGGGCACCTGGCTGCGGATCAGCGACGACGACCTGGACCACGCCCACCGGATCTGGGAGGACCCGGCCTACCGGGAACTCACCCTCCGGGGCACCATGGCCAACGCGATCAAGCCCTGGGGCGACGACCTCCGGGACGCCCCGGCCACCGTCGTGGTGCGCAGCCCCGACGAGATCCCGTACGTCGACCACAGTGACGACGAGCTGCTCCGCCGCATCCTCACCACCACCTGGGACCGCGACGACGTCCTCTGCCGCCTGGCTCACCCTCTGCCGGTGCCCGTCCGCACCCCGCTGAACGAGCACTGGTCCATCGAACGCACCAGCGGGCTCTCCGCCCGCGTCGTCGACCGCACACACCGGTTCCTGGCACCCGGCCGTACCGTGCACGCCGACGTGTTCTCCGACCGAATCCGGCGCAGCCCCGAGGACTTCCTCGCCGCCCTGGTGAGCGGCGCACCCGCCGTGCCGCCGGAGCAGCAGATCACCGAGGACACCCCGGACGGGATCCGGTACGCATTCTGGGCCGTCTCGACACCGGACGGCCGCACTCAGTACGAGCTGTACGGCTTCACGGTGCACCGCAACGGCACCGCGGCCGGGGTCGTCTGCATGTGGGACGAGCCGGACGACCTCGCGTGGGCGCTGCATGTCTGGCGGTCGGTCCGCAGTGAGGATTCGGTGACCGGCTGACGGTCCGTGCCACCGCCACGGGTTCAGGCCTCGGACACCCGACTCCGTCCACGCCTTGCAGTCATCGCGGTTGCCCGGAACGGGCCGACCGACCGTGGAGCCGGGCCGACAGCCACCGGAGATCCTGTGGGGTACCGGGGCACGGCCGATGAACACCCGTGGCGCTGCGGCCTCGCGGCGCTCCGCCCTGCCATCGTTGGTCCGTGAAGGGAGGTGGTCCGATGGTCCGTACGGAGGAGCCCGGCACGGCCGTGTCGGTGCCGCTGTGTCTGATCGGTGCCGACGCGGGGGTGCTCTCGCCCGAGCGTTCCGCGGCCTTGGGCCGGATCAGGGCGGCGGCCGTCGGCGGCGAGTTCGCCGAGGCCGGACGGTTCGCCGCCGAGCTGCATCAGGCGGTGCTGGACGCCGAGGGCGCCGAGCACTCCGACGCCCCGGCCGTCCAGGAGGTCCGGGCCTATCTGGCCCACCGCGCCGGGGACCACCGGGGCGCCGCCGACCTCTACGAGCGGACGGCTGCGGCGTGGGCCTTCACCGGCGCCGGCGCTGTCCGGCCGGCGATCATCAACGCCCGCGCGTGCTGGGCGCTCGCCGGGCAGGCCGCTGCCGCCGGTCGGCCCACCGCGCGATCACGGGCCGCCGCCCTGCTGGCCGGCCGGGCTGCGCGCCGGTGCGCGGTGGTGGCGGCGGTCGCAGGGGTGCTGTCCTGCTGGGCGGTGGAGCTGGCGGCCGAGGAGCGGCACCGGCCCGCGTCCGCCGCAGAGCGGGTGGAACTCGCCGCGGCCCCGGTGCTGCGGGCCCTGGCCGGGATGCCGAGCGCCGCGTCCGTCCGTCCTCCCGCGGCCCGGGCGCCGGAGCCCTTCCCGGCCCAGCCGTCCGGCCGGGCGTCGGATCCCTCCCCGGCCCAGCCGTCCGTCCGGCCGCCGGAGCAGGACCGGGAGTCCGACGGCGCGGGCGCCGACGAGGCGTCTGTCCGCCCGCCCGGCCGGTCGGCAGTCGCGGCTGTCCCTTCCCGGCCGAGGCCTGCGCGGACCCCGGCCGGCGTGCCCTCTCAGCCGCCGGTCCGGCCCGCGCGGTCCGCCGGGCAGCCGTCGCCCGCCGGGCCGCAGCCGACGGTGCCGGTCGACGTCTGCGCGGAGAGCGGCAAGGTCGGCCTGCCGCCGGGCCTGGTCGAGATCTGCCGCAAGGCGTACGGGCGTTGAACCGGCAGGACACCTGTGGCCGGGTACGGCACCACGGCTGATGGTGTGCCGGCTTGCCGCCCGCCTCAGCCCACCGTGGTGTCGAGGTAGCGTGCGATCGCTGTCAGCGCCTTGACGAGGAGCTCGGACCTGGTGCGCGCCAGGACCGCGCCGCTGCGCCCGGCGACAGCGGCGACGTCCGGCTGACCATCGGCCGCCCGGCGCGGTGCCGGTCGAGCGGGCCGATCTGGCCCACGACGCCGATTCGGCCCGGCCGGCGTCGTTGGACGAGGCGACGGCCGCCCGGCCGGCCGCCGAGTATGCGCGTGGATGCGCGAGCCGTCGGGGCTGACGCCCGAGGGCGGACGGCGCAGAGCGGGCAGCACGACCGCGACAGGGCCCGTGCCCGCGCGGGTGGCGCGGGCCCCGGGCCGGGGGGGGCATACCCGGG
>NZ_JBEXKB010000151.1:0-8824 GCF_040609455.1 Kitasatospora sp. NPDC004669 | reverse complement strand
CATGGCCTGTAGGTCCATGGACTGACCATCACCCCAACGGCCATGGTCAGTCAGCTACTTGGCCGAATAGGTCGAGAATCATGACCGAGCCCTGTTACAGGGGATTGACACTGTCAGGCTGGTCGGCGCCCTGGAGTCGACGGCCGCAGTGAGGCGCTGTCGTGGACGACCCGGGGGTGGTGGACGGTCTGGGTCTGCGTCGCGGGTCCGGTCCGGCCGGGGACGGGGTGCGGACGGGTTGACCGTTCTCGATGTAGGCGACGTGTGCTATCCGGCGTGCGGGAATGTGTTGGTCTGATTCGGCTCAGCAGGTCGTTCCGCTCGGAACCGGTTTGAGGTCGGTGAGGTAGGCGTCCACGGCGTCGGTGACGCAGGCGTTGCTGCGGCCGTAGGCGGTGTGGCCCAGGCCCTTGTAGGTGAGCAGCATGCCTCCGGGCAGTTGGGTGGCGAGGCCCTGCGACCACGAGTAGGGCGTGGCCGGGTCACCCGTGGTGCCGACGACCAGGACCGGGGGCAGGCCGTCGGCGTGGACGCGGTGCGGCTGTTGTTGTCCGGCGGGCCAGTCCTTGCAGGTGAGTTCGGCGAGGACGGTGGAGGCGCCGATGGCTCCGGCCTCCTTGTTCGCGCGCTCCGTCAGGTCCCAGTAGGGCTGCGGGTCGCTGGGGTGCGGGTGGTCGAGGCAGTTGACGGCGGTGATGGCGACGGAGGAGTTGTCGGGGGCCTGCTCGGCGGTGGCGCTCGGGTCGGATCCGGCGCCGGGGCTGTTGTCGGAGTTGTTGTCCTGGGTGGATATGCCGGGGCTGGCGAGTTCGGCGAGTTTCGTTCCGTCGCCGTTGTGCGCGGCGCGGAGCGCCTCGGACAGGTCCTGCCACTGGGTTTCGGGCGAGTACATCGACTTGGTGACGGCGGTGAGCAGCAGGTCCTCGTTGAGCCGTTCGGTGGTGCCCTTGATGCGCAGTGGGTGTTTCGACGTCCGTGCGTACAGGTCGGTGATCATTTTGCGGATGCCGTCCGGGGTGGTGGCGGGGCAGGCGTCGTGCACGACGGCGGCGCACTGCTGGGCGTAGTCGTCCACCGACTTCTGGAAGGCTTTGCCCTGTTGGAGTGCCAGTTCGGACCAGGTGAGTGAGGGGTCCACCGCTCCGTCGAGGACGAGCGCGCGCACCCGGTGCGGGAACAGTTCGCCGTAGGCGGTGCCGAGGTAGGTGCCGTAGGACCAGCCGAGGTAGCTGAGTTTCTCGTCGCCGAGGGCGGCGCGTAGCACGTCCATGTCGCGGGCGGCGTCCAGCGTCCCGACGTGCGGCAGGATCGCCCCGCTGTGGGCCTTGCAGGCGGCGACCCGCCGGGCGGCGTCCGCGAGCGCGGCACTGCGTTCGGCGTCGGTCGTCGGGTACGTGCTCGTTGACGTGTCGTCGGAGGCGGGCTGGTCCTGGTCGGTGGCGTCGGAGGGGCCGCAGTCGATGGCCGGTTTGCTGCCAGCCACGCCGCGTGGGTCGAAGCTGACGATGTCGAAGCGGGCGCGGGTGCGTTCGCTGAAGGACGAGAGCGCGCCGTCCTTCAGCTCGCCGGCACCGGATTCGCCCGGGCCGCCGGGGTTGAAGACCAGGGATCCGATGCGCTGGGCGGGGTCCGCGGCGGCCTTCTTGGCCAGCGGCAGGATGAAGGTCTGGCCGTTCTCGGGGTGTGCGTAGTCCATGGGGACGGTCAGCGTGGCGCACTGCAGCTCGCCGCATCGTGTCCAGGTCGGCTTCTGCTGGTAGAAGGCTTGCAGGGCGCTCTGCTCGGCGGGGTCGGCCGTCGGTGCCGCGGCGGCGGTGGGCTGCGCGGGCGCGTCCTGTGTCGCGTCGTGGCAGCCTGCGAGTGTCGTCGCGCCGAGTACGGCCAGGGCCAGGATCAGGCTGCCGCGCTTGATGGTCGGATGCTTCAAGGGGTTACTCCGTCGGTTTTGGTCAGAGCTGTTTCGCGGCGCGCAAGGCGCGGGCGTGCGGGCCAGTGGCGTCGAGCGGGGAGGCGGCCTTGCGCGGTTCCTTCTGCTCCGGTTGCTGGAAGGCCGTGAGGCCCGTCATCGAGGCGAGCGCCCGGGCGGCGGCCGGCCGTACGGGGTCGAACGGGTGCTTGCGGGCGGCCGGGTCATACGTGGCGGCCGTGCCGGTCCGGCTCCTGCGGCCGTGGGTGAACGGCGCGTGCCACACCACCTCCGGCGCCCGGTCGAGAGCGAGCAAATGTGGGCTCCCCGCCCGCGACGGCTACTCCGGTGGCCGTTCGGGGGCGGCCCGTCTCCGGTCCGAGCCCGCGAACACCGGCCGGAGCCGAACACGTGGCCGCCCCGGTGCCCGCGGCGTTCCCGGGTCTCCTTGCACCAGTGCTTCAAACCCATGGCGTCGGACGCCTGTGAGAGGCCCACGGCGTTGACCGCCCTGCGGACCTGCTGGATCGCTCCCCGCTGGTCCAGGCCGCCCACGTCCGACGCCGCGCCCGCGACGGTCAGCAGTGCCAGCACCCCCGCGGCCCACCGCAGCCGGAGCGAGGATGTCAACCGGACCCGGCCAGTCCCCGGGGCGCGCTGGGGGCCCAGGCCCGGGGGTGTCTCACGGTGCCGCACACCGCCGCGCTCACGTGTCTCTCGGAGCAACCGCCGCACTGTCCGGGCTCCTCCTGTTCGATTCCGCCGTCACGTCACTGGAGGATTCCTGAGGAAGGCTGAGGATTTGATGAGGCCGGCCGCGAGGCCGGACGGCGGACCGGGCTATCCTGACCGCTGTGCGAGTACTGGTGGTCGAGGACGACGCTGACCTGCGGTTCGCGGTGGCCGCGGCACTGCGAGGCGAGGGGCTGGCCGTCGACGAGGTCGCTGATCTGCCGGCCGCCGATGAGGCGCTGTTCGTCACCGAGTACGACTGCGCGGTGTTCGATCGGATGCTGCCCTCCGGGGACGCCGTCGACTTCGTTCACGGACTGCGCCGCGCCGGGCACACCGTCCCGGTGCTGTTCCTCGCCGCCCGCGACACGGTCGCCGACCGGGTCGCGGGGTTCGCCGTCGGCGGCGACGACTACCTGGTCAAACCGTTCGCGGTGCCCGAGCTGGCGGCCCGGGTGCACAGCCTGTGCCGACGGGCGACGACCCTCCGGCCCCCCGTGCAGCGCTTCGCCGACCTGGAGATCGACACCGCCCGCCGCCAGGTGCACCGCAGCGGCGTGCTGCTCGTCCTGACCCGCAAGGAGTTCGCCGTGCTGGAACTGCTCGCGACCCGGGCGGACCAGGCCGTCCCCCGCGCCGACCTCATAGAGAAGTGCTGGGACGAGATGGCCGAGCCGAACTCCAACGTCGTCGAGGTCCTGGTCTCCCAGCTGCGCCGCAAGCTCGGCGATCCGCCGTTGATCCACACGGTCCGCGGGGTCGGCTACCGGCTGGCACCACCCACCGCCGGCGACAGCGGCCGGCGATGAGCGCCGCAGCCCGGCGCCTGCGCCCGCGTGGGCGACGGCGGCCGGCGATGACGGCCGCGGCGCGGATCCGGCGGCTGCGCTGGCGGCTCACGGCACTGTTCGCCCTGACCAGCGCGGTCGGACTGATCGCCCTGGCGGCGTTCGCCATCCGCACCGACGATAACTCCTGGCGCAGCGAGCTCGACGACACGCTCAACCTCCAGGCCCGCCAGGCGGTCCCGTATGTGAGCTTCGACGACAACGGCCGACTCGACGCGCAGAGTCTGCTGGACGCCGTGGAGACCTCGTGCCCGCCGGTGACAGTCGTGACCGGTACGGCCGACCAGCCCACCATCGCCTACACCCCGCACCAACCCTGCGTACGAGCCAGCACCGAAGACCTCGAAGCGGTCGCCGCCACAGCGATGCGGGACGGATCGGCCACCGAGGTCGAGGCGCGCAGCGAGAACGGCCACCAGATCTGGCTGCTCGCCCAGCCCTACACAGGAGCAGGCGGCCAATCGACGGCCGGTGTAGTGGTCGCAGTCGGCGACACCACCAGCGGCCAGGCCGAGCACCGCAAACTGGCACTGCTGCTGGTGACAGGCTGCGCGGTCCTGGTAGCCCTGTCCGCCGTGGCCGGGCACCTGCTCTCCGGACGGGCGATCCGGCCGGCCCTGACGGCATTGCAGCAACAGGAGGAGTTCCTCGCCGACGCCGCCCACGACCTGCGCACCCCCACCGCCTCGCTGCGCAGCCTCGCGGAGACCGCGCTGCGCGACGACGCCCACCGCGCCGCCGCGCTGGAACGGACCGTGCGCCTGGCGACCCGGATGGGCGATCTGATCGACGGCCTGCTCACCCGGGCCCGGCTGATGGCCGGTGTCGGCTCCCTGGCCCGCCAGCCACTGCGCCTCGACCAGCTCGTCGAGGTGGTCGTCGACGACACCGAGACCGGTGAGCACCGTGTGACCGTACACACTGAACCGGTCGTCGTGGACGCCGATCCCGACCTGATCCGGCGGGCGGTGGCCAACCTCCTCGGCAACGCGCTCCTCCACGGCCACGCCCCGGGCCGGCCCGCGGAAATCCACCTCACCGTCGCCGCCGACGCAACCGTGACCGTCGACGACGCCGGCCCCGGAATACCCCCGGCCCTGGCCGGCTCGCTCTTCCAACGCTTCCACAGCGGCTCCGGCTCCACCGGCCTCGGACTGTCCATCGCCTCCTGGGTCGCCCACGCCCACGGCGGCACCCTCGATGTCGACACCAGCCCGCACGGCGGCGCCCGCTTCACTCTCCGCCTCCCACCACGGGCCAAGACCGTCTCCCCGGAGTAGCCGCGCTCCAAGCAGCCCCAAGGCACCCAGGCGCGAAGCCCCGCGAGGTGAATACACGCCGCGCAGCTCGCCGTCCAGCACGTCCGCCACCTCGCGGGCCGCGTCGGCACGCGTGGCGAAGCCACCGCGCCGGCGGATATGGCGCCAGCCCTCCTCGCGGGCGAGGTCGACACAGTACGTCCATTCGCCATGCTTGGGATCCGTGATCAACCGAGGGCACCACGGACCGAGCTGCTTCTTGTTTCCGTCCACGCATCCACACCGACGGTAGACCCGGCCCCTGCTCGGACGCTGCGCCATGGTGGCACCTCCTTGGGATGGGTGATCCTGGTTCAAGGGTCACTGGCCGGCCGGGCGTGTTGGCCGAGCGTGCAGGGTGGGGCCCGAGGCACGTCAAGGCCGGGCGGTCGGGCCACGCTCAAGGCGGCACACGGCCCGGAAGACCACGTTCTGCAGTCGGCGGGTAGGCGAGTGCCGGCGCCGCACTGCTCATCGGATCGCTGCCCACCATCGCTGTGGCGAGGCGGGTCACCGGCCACATCCCCGACCGCGTTCATTCCGCCGGCTACGTCGTGCTTCTGCGACTCGTACTGATCGCGATGGTGACCACGAGAGTCTGGCGCCACGGCCACGCAGCCGGCTCCGGGCCCCGGGCAGCAATGCGCGCGATTCTGTTTAGAACTGTTGACTGTTGCTCATTTTGCCTCCATGTTTAACCACGTTTGAACATGTCTCTCCGTCAACTCGGCCCTGGACACACACCCGTGGGCCGTGGCCGCCTGCCCTATCTCTTGTTGGAGGCTCTGATGTCGGAAGCCCATCCCTCGCGCAGATCACTGCTGCGCGGCGCGGCCGCCCTCGGGGCGCTGCTGGCGGTGCCGGCACTGCCGACGTTCACCCCGCGTGCCGCAGCGGCAACCCCGTCCACCGCGAGGGCGGCGGGTCCGGTGCCGGCCGACCAGGCGACAGTGCTCTGGTACACCTCGCCGGGCACCGAGTCCGCGCTGATGGCGACGGGCCTGCCGGTCGGCAACGGTCGGATCGGAGCCCTGCTCACCGGCGACCCCGGGTACGAGGCCTACCACGTGACCGACGTGACCTTCTGGGAGGGCACGGCCAACGCATCCCTCGACTCCGGCGGGCAGTTCCCCTACGCGGCCACCGACTTCGGCACACAGCAGCTGCTCGCCAAGGCGTATTTGAGCGTTCCCGCCCACTCGGGCTCCGCCGTCAGCGGCTACCGCCGGCAGCTGGACCTGAGCAACGGCCTTGCATCGGTGTCCTACCAGGTCGGCGGTGTCGGCTACCGCCGTGACGTCTGGGCGAGCCATCCGGATGACGTGATCGTCATCCACCTGAGCCAGAGCGGCGGCGGCAGCTACACCGGTACCCTCAGTCTGAACGGAACCCACGCCGAACGCACCACCGTGAACTCCGGATCGGCCACGGCGTCGTTCACCGGCACGCTCGCCAACGGCCTGGCCTACGCGGCACTGGTCCAGGCGACCGGCACCGGTGGCGCGGTCAGCGCGTCGGGGACGGCGGTGACCTTCACCGACTGCACCGACGTCCTGCTCGTCATCAGCGGCGGCACGGACTACTCCCCGACAGCCGCGGGGTTCATGGACCCGACCATCGCGCCGGCGAAGGTGGCCGCGAACCAGGCGTCCCGAGCCGTCGGCCTCGGCGCGTCCGCACTGCTCGGAAACCACCTGGCCGACTACCAGCCGCTGCAGCAGGCGATGACGCTCGACCTCGGCCGCTCGACCGCCGCGCAGCGAGCTCTGCCGACCGACCGGCGACTGACCGCAGCGTACGCCTCCGGCGCGGCACCGGACCCGGAACTGCACGCCGCCTACGTGCAGTTCGGCCGGTACCTGATGATCAGCGGCTCCCGCACCAGCCTGCCGATCAACCTCCAGGGACCGTGGCAGCTGGACAACTCGCCCGACTGGATGAGCGACTACCACACCGACATCAACGTCCAGATGGTCTACTGGCTCCCGGACCGGGCCGGTCTGCCGTCCTGCTACCAGGCCTTCGCCGACTACTGCGTCAGCCAGTTACCGCAGTGGGAGGAGCACACCCGGGCACTGTTCAACTCCTCCGCCAACGGGTTCCGCAACTCCTCGAGCCTGACCGCGGGTTGGACCGTCGCGATCTCCGCCAACATCTACGGCGGCCTCGGCTGGTGGTGGCACCCGGCGGGCAACGCCTGGCTGTGCAACGAGCTGTACGCCCACTACGAGTACTCGCAGGACTCCGCGTACCTCGCGAAGATCTACCCGCTGCTCAAGGGCGCGTGCCAGTTCTGGGAGGCGCGGCTGATCACCACCAGCTACACGGACGCGGCCGGAGTGAGCCACACCGTGCTGGTCGACGACGCGGACTGGTCACCCGAACACGGCCCGACGAACGCGACCGGCATCACCTATGCGCAGGAGCTGGTCTGGCAACTGTTCCGGAACTACCAGGCCGCGGCCGCCACCCTCGGCCAGGACGCGGCCTATGCCGCGACCATCGAAGGGCTGCGGAGCCGGCTCTACCTGCCGCAGGTCAGCAGTCTGACCGGGTGGCTGGAGGAGTGGATGACACCGCAGGACCTGGACACCTCCGACACCACCCACCGCCACCTGTCACCGCTGGCCGGGCTGTTCCCGGGGGACCGGATCACCGCCGACCAGAGCCCCGCGGAGCTGCTCACCGATATCACAAACCTGCTGACCGCGCGCGGCATGACCAGCTTCGGCTGGGGTGTCGCCTGGCGCTCGATCTGCTGGTCGCGGCTGAAGAACCCGGCGAATGCCTACCAGTGCTTCGTCAACGGCCTCACTCCCTCGGTGAACGGCTCGACCGGGACCGCGGGAAACTTCTTCGACATCTACGGCGGGCAGACCTTCCAGATCGACGCCAACATGGGCCTGCCCGCCGCCGTGATCGAGATGCTGGTCTACTGCAGGCCCGGCCTGCTCCAGCTGCTCCCGGCGCTGCCGTCGGCCTGGTCGGCTTCCGGCAGTGTCAGCGGTGTCGGCGTCCGCGGTGGATTCACCGTCGACCTCGCCTGGAGTGCGGGGCAGGTGACCTCGTTCACCCTGCACAACATCGGCCCGGCCAGTGCCACCATCACGGTGACATCGGGCGCGTGGAGCAGGCAAGTGACCCTCCCGCCCGGACAGTCGGCGACATTCGACAGCTTCGTCCTGGTCAACCGCGGCAGCGGCAAGGCCATCGACGACCCCGCGGCCTCGGGCGCCGCCGGGACAGGGCTGATCCAGTACTCGCCCGACGGCGGGTCCAACCAGTCGTGGACGCTGAAACCCGCCGGGACGGGCGTCTTCACGCTCGTCAACGGAGCCTCCGGCCTGGCGATGGACGTGTTCGGCGGCTCGACGTCGGACGGCGCCGCGATCATCCAGTGGACCCCGACCGGGGCGACCAACCAGCAGTGGACGCTGAAGGACGCCGGCGACGGATACGTCAACCTGGTGAGCGTCCGAAGCCAGAAGCTGGTCGGCGTCGTCGGTTCCTCGACGGCCGACCTCGCCGGCCTTGAGCAGGAAACCGGCACCAGTGCTGCCAACCAGCAGTGGCAATTGATCCTCGCCTGAGCCCGACCGGGCACCGGCGCGTTCGAACGCCTGTGGGCCCTGCCCGACCCCGGCTGACCAGCCACAACGCCCCATCCCGACGAGCACTCGACCAATTCCGGAGCGGTGGAACCCGGTGCCCACCCGGCGCATCAGCCAGGCCGCCCGCCTGCCCATCATCGCCCAGAAAGGCCGAAACGGCCCGCCAGACGAGCGAACCCGACAACCGTCACGGCAAGCACCGTTGCAGTACTAAGTAGCTGAGTTCGGGTGGCATTTGATGTCGATACCCTCACGCCTCCGGTGAGCGTGGTTGCGGTGACGGCCCCGAAGAGCGCCAGTCTTCGCACGAGTCGGCCGACCGTCGGTGCTGACCGGGCTTCGGGCGTCAGGTGTTTCGGTGGTAGTAGTCGATCGAGACCTTGACGGGCCCGTCGCCCTGGGCGGCGGAGAGCAGTCGGACGATGGCCA
>NZ_JBEXKB010000150.1:0-9031 GCF_040609455.1 Kitasatospora sp. NPDC004669 | reverse complement strand
AAGCGCCTGCCGAGCGCAGCGAGGTGGGCGCATGAGCGAGCGGAGCGAGCTCACCGGGGCGGCGGCCGAACCGGCCCCGCGCCGCCGGTTCGGCCGCCGGAACACACCGCCCGCGACGCCGCCCGCACCCGCGCGCCGCGCGCCGTCCCGCTCCGTCCTGCGGCCGTTCGGCCCGCACTACGTCATCGCCCCGCGCGAGGTGAGCGACGCCGAACTGTCCGCCGCCATGGGCAGCCTGCGGCCGGTGCCGAACGCCCTCGTCGTCGTGGCCGCGGCAGCCGACGCCGCCCCGGTCCTGCGCGAGCAGATGGCCGAACTCGGACTGATCGCCCGGACCCGCGGCGCGTCCAGCCTGATCCTCGCGGCCTCCGGCCTCGCCGCGCTCGGCCCCGGCGGCCGACGGCCCGCCGAGGTGGTGGCCGACAAGGCCGGCATCCCGGTGGTCGCCCCGGACGGCCTGGTCTCCATCCAGCCCGACGGCACCCTCAAGGTGACCGCGCCCGAGGGCTCCCACGAGCCCGCGACCTGGTGGAACTGCCTTCCCGGGGGCCGCCCCCGCCGACTGCGCGAGACCGTCGAGGCCACCACCGCGCTCCAGGCCGGGCAGCCGGAAGCCGGGCCCTGGCCGCCGCCCGCCGTCCCCTCCCGGACCGTCGCCGCGCCCGGACCGACCGCGCTGCCCGTCTCCGTCGCCGTCCACCGGCTGGCCACCGGCTTCTGGCTCAACCACGTCACGGCCCGCCCCGAACCCGCGATGCCGTTCCTGCGACAGCTCGCCACACCGCCCGGCACGACCCCGCTGCTGGTCGGCACCCCCACCCAACCCGTACTCGCCCCCGAGGAGTTCGCCGACGCCGCGCTCTCCCTGCCGACCGGCTCGGACCAGCTCGTGGTCAGCGCGCCCTGGGCCGACCCGGGCGCGCTCGCCGTCCTCTCGGGGACGCTCGCCGAGCGGCTCGGCCGGCCGGTGCACGCCTCGGTCGGCCTCCCCGTTGCCCACGAGGGCGTCTACACCGCGCGGATGCTCGACCACCGCGGCGCCACCACCTGGGAGCCGTACCTGATCCGGCTGACCTCCACCGGCCGCCACGACACCGTCGGCGCCGCCTGGCGCAACGGCGGCGCCGCCTGGCGGACGGTGGGCCCCGGTCTGTTCGACGCCTTCCCGTTCTGGTGCCTGGAAGCCGTCCCGGCCGGTCTCTGGCTGCGCCCCGAGCCGCCGTACGCGTGGGCACCGCGACTGCTGCGCCCCGACCCGGCCCGCCCGCTGCTCGTGGTGGGCGAGCGGGCCCGGCTGATCACCCACGACGTATGGGAGCAACTGTCGGCCCTGCTCGACCAGTTGCCGGCCCCGGGCGTCCGGGGGTTCGGGCTGCTGCTGCACGGCCTGGTCGACTCGGCGTCGGAGAGCAGCGCGCGCTTCTTCGCCCGGATGCACGGACTGGTGTGGCTCAACCCTCCCGCCCACGCGAAGGGCGGTCAGCCGGGCGGGATCGCCGGCCCGGCCCCGGCCGTCCCGACCACCTACGCGGTGGGCGGCGGCTTCGGCGCGCCGTCGGTGCCGGAGCGGTTCACCTTGGCGGCGGGTGGGGGCGCGGGTTTCGCGACGGGGCCGGTCCGGCCACGCGGTGCGGGCCTGCCCTCGGGTGCCGACCCGGGTCTCCCCTCGGCTGTCGACCCCGGTCACGCCGCGTCCGCCGCCCCGGATCTGCTCCCACCGGCGGCTCCGCCGGCCGGGCTCGCCACCAGCAGTGGCGGAGACCCGGTGAGCACGCCCGCCGCTCACCAACCGGCTGCCGCTGCGGGGCCGTTCGCCGCCGAGGAGACGGCCACCGCCGCTGCCTCGGCCGGGCCTCCCGTCGTCGGGCGCCCGTCCGAGCGGCCCAGCTCAGCCGCGGAGCCGGTCTGCGGGCCGGTCCGTACGTCGGCTCCCGATCCGGCCCCGCCGGTGGCCGCCGAACCGGCCGCACCCGCAGCGGAGTCGGCCCCGGCACCGGGGCAACCCGTCGAGGCCGAGGCGTCCGTAGAAGCCCCGGCCCCGGTCCAGGCCGAGGTGTCCCGGGAGGCCGAGGAGCCCGAGCAGACCGCCGAACCCACCGAGGCGCCCGCTCCCGCCGAGCCCGCCCCGTCGCTCGCCCTCGCCGCGCGTTACTTCGGCGCGGCGGACGCCCTGGCGCTCGCCCCCGTGAGCAGCGCCGCCGACCGGGACGCCTTCCGCGCCCTCCTCGGCGAGCACTACCAGCGCGGCGCCGGGCGCGTCGAACCGGCCGTCACCCGGCTCCCGGGCCTGCGGTCGAGCGGCCGGGACGACTTCAAGCCCGACCTGGTCGCCGTTCTGCTGCACCACGAGGGCGCGGCTGTGCCCGCCGGGAGGACGGCGGTGGTCGCCGAGGCGCGCGGCGGTGCCCCCGGCCCGCTCGCCCCGTACTTCGCCTGCCTGGCGTCCGGTCTGCGCCGGCTGCCGAGCCATCACGGCGCGGTCCTGCTGGGCACGGACCTCCCGCCGGAGGTGCTGGAGGCGTACCCGCCCGGCCTGGCCCTCGTCGAACCCGCGCCGGTCACCGGCCTGTCCTCGCCCGCGGCCGACCTCGGCACCGAGGTCGAGTTCGTCGTCTGGTCCACGACCGGGCGCCGGACCGCCGTGTTCGGCGCCGACGGCGAAGTGCCGCAGGTCGCCTTCGGCCCGGGCACCGGCTTCGTCGTGGTCGAGACCGTCCCCGGCGACGGCGCGGCCCGGCCCGCCCGGGTGCTGCTGCGCGAGACCGGTGGCACGGTCGCGACCGCGCCGGACGCCGAACGGGACCGCAGTGCCCGGGAGCGGCTGCGGGCCTGGCTGGAGCGCCGCGACAAGGTCGCCCCGGCCGACCGCCGGACGGTCGCCCGCCCGGAGCGCTTCCGGCTGACCCCTGGCGCGGCCCTTCCCGAACCCCGTCCCGAGCCACTTTCCGAACCGGTCTCCGAACCGCTCTCCGTCCGCGCCGATCCCGACCCCGAGCCGGCCGCCGAGGCCTGACCGGACGACGGACGGCCCCTCCCTTCCCATTCGACCCCGGAGCACGCATGCCGCCCGCCCACGCCCGCAAGTCCCGGCCGAAGGCCCTGCACGTCGCCATGGCCGCCGTGCTGATCACCGCCGTCACCGCGACCGTGGCCAGCGCCCGCCCGCACCGCACCACCCAGCCCCAGCCCCAGCCCGCCGCGACCGGCGCCACGGCCGGTCCGGGCGCGGCGGCCGGCCTGAACGACCCCCATCTGAAGGACATCGCCCAGCAGCTGGTCTCCAGCGCCGAGAACTCCTCGCTGAACTGGAAGGCCCAGTTCGCGTACATCGAGGACATCAAGGACGGCCGCGGCTACACCGGTGGCATCATCGGCTTCTGCTCCGGCACCGGCGACATGCTCGACCTCGTGCAGCACTACGAGCAGCTCAAGCCGGGCAACGCCCTCAGCAAGTACCTCCCGGCGCTGCACAAGGTGAACGGCTCCGCCTCGCACTCCGGCCTCGACCCCGACTTCACCGGGGACTGGAAGAAGGCGGCCCAGGACCCGGCGTTCCAGCAGGCCCAGCAGGACGAGCGGGACCGCGTCTACTTCAGCCCGGCCGTCATGCAGGCGCAGACCGACGGCCTGCGAGCCCTGGGCCAGTTCATCTACTACGACGCCATCGTCATGCACGGCCCCGGCGACGAGCCGGTCAGCTTCGGCGGGATCCGCGCGGCCGCTATGCGCAAGGCCAAGACACCCGCCCAGGGCGGCGACGAGAAGACCTACCTCGCGGCCTTCCTCGACGCCCGCCGGGCCGCGATGAAGACCGAGGCCGCCCACGAGGAGACCGACCGCGTGGACACCGAGCAACTGGTCTTCCTGCGCGCGGGCAACCTCGACCTCAACACCCCGCTGGTGTGGAAGGTCTACGGCGAGTCGTACCGCATCGACCGCTGACGGCGCACCACGCGCAGAGGGGCGGCCGCTCGCGCGGCCGCCCCTCTCCGTTCACGTACGCCGGATCACCAACCGGCACTCTCGGCACCGGACTTCGCCGTCGAGGAGCCGGTCCTCCCGGGCGCGGACCCCGGGTCGGAACTGGTCCGGATCAGCGGCGTCGCGGCTGGGCCGATCGCCTCCGGCACCTTCGACGCTTCCGACGTCTTCGACACCTCCGACGCCTCGGGGCCGAGCGCGTCCAGCCGCAGGACGAGATTCCGCGGCACGCCCGAGCGCGGGTGACCCGGCCAGTGGCAGTCCGTCGCCCGGACCTCCCGGATACGGCGGCCGCCCACCGTGGTCACGGGCCCGGGCACCACCTCGGCGTCCGGGCGCCATCCGCGCCCCGGCCACAGGTGCTCCAGTCGTAGCTCCCAGGTGTCCGCGTTGACGACCAGGCACTCCCCCACCACGCCGGCCAGCACCAGGGTCCCGTACGGGGTGCGGACCACCGCCCGCTGGTCGAAGTCCGCGTCCTTGCCGACCACCGTGATCCGCCACGCCCCGTCGACGAGCATCCCGCCGCCCCCTTCCGAGGTTCCGACCGGCCGTCAGGCCTTGCGGCGGGCGGCGACCCGACGCCCGGCCACGACCAGTCCGGCACCGGCGGCCAGGGTGGCGGCGCCGGCCACGGCGAGGGTGGTGCTGCCGCCGCCACCGGTCTGTGCCAGGGCCGGCGCGGCGCTCGCGCTGGCCGAGGGCGCGGCGGAAGGGTGCGCGGCGGGCGAGGACGGCGTGCCGGACGGGGTCGCCGACGGGGTGCCGCTCGGGGTCGGCGTGGCCGTGCGGCTCGACGTCGGGGCGGGCGTCACGGTCGGCGTGACCGGCGGGGTCGGGGTGGTGGTCGGGGTGGCGGACGGGCAGAGCGGAACATCGGCGACGCGCTTGTCGACGTGGGTGTCCGCCAGGGTGAACCGCCAGTCGTCCCCGTGGCCCGAGTAGCTCACGGTCACCTTGACGGTGTCGTGCGCGCCGAGCGTGCCGTGGTACTCCTCGCTGCCGCCGATCCGGCTGAGGGTGTAGTCGCCCGCGGCCTTGTAGTTGTTGCCGAGGACCAGCTCGACGTGTCCGGTGTCCGCCCGGCAGCCGACCGTCAGGGAGGCGTCGCTCGGGTGCCAGGCGAAGGCCTGCCCGGTGCCGGCCAGCGCCAGGGCGGCGACCGCGCCACCGGTGACCGCGGCAGCGCGGCGTACGTGCTTCATCTGTACATCTCCTTGGAGGGTTCAGGGGGTTCGTGGGGGTCACGAGAGCCGCCCCGCGCGCCCCGTCCGTGGGAAGCGGTGGGCACGCGAGGCGGCGGCGGACGGCCGTAGCGGGCCGTCGCCGTCAAGTACGGCCCGCGGAGCTCCCCGGGTTCACCGGGTCCACCGTCGAGAACCGCCTTCAAGCGCCTTCAACCGCCGTCAGACCTGAACCGCGACCGCGCCGCCCCACGTGGGACCGGGCAGAGCACCCGCTCGCCGCCCCGTCGGAAAGGCTTCCCGTGCCCCGTCTGTGGCCCCGCACCGCCCTGACCACCCTCGCGCTGACCGCCGGCGCGGTCGTCCTCCAGACCACCGCCGCCTACGCCGCCACCGACATGGGCTGGTTCCCCGCCGGCCCGTCCGCCTGCGAGGCGTACGGCCAGGCCCTCGTCGACACCGGCGAGTACGACAGCTACACCTGCCGACTCGTCTCCGACGGCGGCGAGTGGCGCCTCTACGTCGACTGACCCCGCAGGACCCGTGCCGACCGCTCCCCGGGCGGTCGCACGCCTCCGGTGCGTTCGGCGGCCGGCACCGCATCGGTCCCGATTCGTGACGTGACCCTGTCTAGTTCGTTCGCATCCCGGTGTGGTGGGATGTGCCCGACGGGGTGACGAGCGCTGGTGGGGGTGCATGGTGCGGAGCGGACGGCTGCTGGGCCTGGACGGGGACGCGGCGCGACTGGTCGCGGTGGGACTGGTCCGGCTGGGGGCCCGGGACTGGCTCGGCGCGCCCGGCGGGGCCCCGGCCTGGGTGGGCGGGCTGCGCGCCGCCTCGTTCGCGGACGCGTGGCTGTCCTTCGGCGACGCCCCCGCGCCCGGCCTGCGGGTGCCGGCCTCGGCGGTCCTGCGGTCCGTCGCGGAACAGGCCGCCGAACTTCTCCTCCGCTCCTGCGGGGAGGACGGGCCGACGGCCCTGGAGTGGCTCGGGCGGCGATCGGCCGAGGCTCGCGAGCAGGCGCACCGGGAGGATGTGACGCACCCGGCCGAACCCTGCGCGCTGACCCTGGTGTGGCACGGCGTCCAGGCACTGGCCGGCGGGAACGGACCGTCCCACGGCAGGCACATCGAGGAGCGGGGCGAGGCCTACATCCGGGAGCGGCACCGCCGCCAGGACACCCTCGCCCTCGTCCTGTGCTGCGCCCGCATCGCCGCGGCCGCCCTGGTGGAGCTGAGCGAGGGCGATCCCGCCCAGGTGGATGCCTGGCTGGAGGACGACGCCGCACGCGCCATGCCACGCGGCGGCCCCGTCCCCCTGTGGGTCCCGGGTCGCCCCTGGCAGCCGACCGGCTGACCGCAGACCGCTGCCCTGAGGCCTGGGCCGCGGGGTGTGCCGTCGGCCCCCGGCCGCACGGTGTCTGTGTGCGGCCGGGGGGGCGGGGGCGGTCAGCGGGTCAGCGCGGGCCGGGGTCGCTGGTGCCCGGGCTGCCGTTCTCCAGGTGTCCGGCCCAGCGGCGGCGGAAGGTCGCTCCGTCTGCGGCCGCCACGGTGACGTCGTACCAGCGGCCCTCGGCGCGCAGGTCGAAGGTGAACCGGGCCTCGTCGCCGGGGCGGACGACGCGGCTCTGCTTCGAGCCCTTCGCGTAGGCGTTCTCGGCGGTCACCGTCCGGGCCGCCGACCCGTTGTTGGAGACCGTGACGCACACCTGGGCCTTCGCCGGCTCGAAGCGTGCGACCAGCTCGCCCCGGGCCTTGCCCTCGAACTCCTGCAGCGAGCCGTTCGGTCCGTGGGCGACGAGGTGGTAGCCGCCGTCGGTCAGCGGCCAGTGGTCACCGAGGGTGTCGCCGGCCGAGACCGTGTAGCGGCGAGGGGCCGCCGTCGGCGCCGTCCGGTCGTAGACGTAGAGCCACGCACCCACCGAGCCCTGGTTGTCCAGTTCGAGCCGGAACTGCCCCTCGGTGTCGGTCTCCTCCTCGTTGACCCGCAGGTCGTACGGGAGGGCGCGGGCCGGACGGGTGCCCGGTTCCTGGGTGGGCATCCGCTGGGGCAGCGGCACCTGGTAGGGCTTGCCCCGGGAGGCGATCGGCGCCGGGACCGGGATCGAGACCTTCCGATCGTCCGCGCCGGAGAAGTCGAGCGCCGAGGTGAGGTCGCCGCAGACCGATCGGCGCCAGGCGCTGATGTTGGGCTCCCCGATGCCGAACCGGGCCTCCAGGAACCGCAGCACGGAGGTGTGGTCGAAGGTCTCCGAGCAGACCCAACCGCCGCGCGACCACGGGGAGATGACCAGCAGCGGCACGCGTGGGCCGAGGCCGATCGGCTGCAGCCCGCCCGGGTCGGCGCCGGGGACCAGCGGGCCCATCTCGCCCGGGTACTTGGCGAGGTCCAGCAGCTCGTCGCCGAGGCTCGCCTCCAGGTCGGAGGAGACCATGCCCTGACCACCCGCGCGGCTGACGACCGGCGGCATCGGCGGGACGACGTGGTCGAACAGGCCGTCGTTCTCGTCGTAGTTGATGAGGAAGACGGTCCTGCCCCAGACCTCGGGGTTGGACGTGAGCGCGTCCAGCACGAGGTTGATGTAGTACGCGCCGTCGGTCGGCGTGGCCGAGGGGTGCTCGCTGTACTGGTACGGCGGGACGATCCACGACACCTGGGGCAGCCGGCCCTGCTCGACGTCGGCCCGGAACTCCTTGAGCGTGTGGTCGGTGGCACCCTTCTCCACGAGCGGACCCGACGCGCCCTCGGCGACCTGGTACCGCTGGAAGAACATCAGCGAGTTGTCGGTGTAGTTGTCCGTGGGGGTGCCCGGCTCGCCGGAGCCGCCCTGGTACAGCTTCCAGCTGACGCCCGCCGCCTCCAGGCGCTCGGGGTAGGTCGTCCAGGTGTAGCCGTTGGTGCCGTTGCGCTCCCACAGGCCGGGGCCGTTGGGCTTGCGGCCGTACACGTTGCGCGGGTCGCTGGTGCCGGTCCAGAGGTGGATGCGGTTGGGGGCGGTGTCGGCGTGGACGGAGCAGAAGTACGAGTCGCAGACGGTGAAGGCGTCGGCCAGGGCGAAGTGGTACTGCAGGTCCTGACGCTTGAGGTGACCCATCGTCATGACGTCCTGCTTCTGGTTCACCCACTGGTCGTGGCGCCCCTCGTTCCAGGCGAGGTGGCCGCTGCTCCACCCGTGATCCGTACCGGCCTGGTACTCGGTGGTGTTCCTGGGGTCGATGTACCAGGGCAGCACCTCCTGCTCGGAGGCCGGCAGGCCACGGTCGTGGTAGCGGCCGGTCTTCACGGCGGCGGCGGGCTGATGCCAGTTCGGCCGGCCGTCGGGCAGCAGCGTGGGCCGCGGGTCGTCGAACCCGCGCACCCCGCGGAGGGTGCCGAAGTAGTGGTCGAAGGAACGATTCTCCTGCATCAGGATGACGATGTGTTCGACGTCCTCGATCGAACCGGTCCTGCTGATCGCGGGCAGCGCCAGAGCCTTGCTGAGTACGGGTAGGAACGCCCCGAGGCCCGCGGCGGCCACGGACGCGCCGCCCAGCTGGAGGAGTCGGCGCCTGGCGATGGAGGCCACGTCATGTCCTTCCCAGTCGTGAATGCATGGGTTCGAGAAGGCTCGAACATAGGGGCCACACGCGGGGCGTACACAGTCTTCCACCCAACGCCGCATGAGCTTTCGGCCAACTGTTGTCCAGTCAACCTCCCGCTGCGGCCGCCCGACTGGGAGCCCGCCGAGGCCCTGGCCGGGGAATGCGAAAAGGCCCGCCCGACAAGCCGGGCGGGCCTTTTCTGAAGAATTGTTCGGCGGCGTCCTACTCTCCCACAGGGTCCCCCCTGCAGTACCATCGGCGCTGTGAGGCTTAGCTTCCGGGTTC